>CACDEU010000001.1 GCA_902551895.1 uncultured Pelagibacteraceae bacterium
ATAATTATTGATCCAATTCCAAAACTATAAGCTTTTAAAAATACTTTCTTTAAGTCAATATTGTTGTTGGTATCTAGGCCTATATAACTGAGTCTGATACCTCTTAACTTAAAATATCTTAATTTTTTTTTGTCTTTAGTTGAATGAAAGATAATTGTGTTATTTTTGTTATTATCAGTAATTACAGATGATTTCTTATTAATTTTTAAATTTTTATCTATAATCAATCTTTTGGGAGAAAAATTTTCTAAACCATTAATTCTACAAGATAATTTTGAATTATCAGCATTAGCAGTTTTAGATGAAATTAAAATTGAATCAAAGTTATATCTTAAAATATGAGATACATCTCTTGAATGCTGATTGGTTATAAATTTATTCTTTGATGATATAAAAAAATCACTTGAACATGCTATTTTAGCTGCAACATAGGGTTTTTTATTTTTTTTATGTTGAAAATAGTTGGTATAAAATTTTTTACTTTCAGATTTTAATAATCCTTTTTTAACATTAACTTTTTTTGATATTAAAAGTGAATAGGCTTTATTGGATGTTCTTTTATCAATATCATTCGATGAATAAATTACTCTTTTAATTTTTGATTTAACAATTTGGTTTGTACATGGTGGTGTTTTGCCGTAATGAGTGCAAGGTTCCATTGTAATATAAATTGATGAACCACGAAGGTCATTCTTTTTACATTTTTTTATAGCAATAGTTTCAGCATGTGGCCTTCCTTTAAATCCTGTTTGTCCAAAGGATAAAATTTCGTTATTTTTTGTAATTACACAACCAACTGATGGATTTTGTCCAGTCAAACCGATACGTTCTTTGGCTAAATTCATGGCTATGCTCATGAAATACTTGTCTAAATTATTTGATTTATCTTTTTTTGAAGACATCAATTTTATCTACGAATTGAATAAAATCTTTTTCTTCTCTAAAATTTCGATAGACTGATGCAAATCTAACATAAGCTACGGGATCTAAATTTTTTAAGCCATCCATAACCATTGTGCCAATTGTATTTGAAGTAATTTCACTTTGACCCAATTCTTCTAAAGATCTTGAAATGTTAGTTATAAACTTCTCTACAGTTTCAGTGTCTATTGGTCTTTTTTTAAGGGCGATATAAATAGATTTTGAGAGTTTGTCTCTATCAAAGGGTGATTTTCTTCCATTTTTTTTAACAACCATTAATTCTCTAATTTGAATTCTCTCAAATGTTGTAAATCTTTCACCACATTCACAAAGTCTTCTTCTCCTAATAGCTGTGCCATCTTCGGTAGGACGTGAATCAACTACTGAAGTTTCACCTTTTTTTTCGCAAGGACAAATCATTTTCTTAAATTTTTATAAATAGGAAATGATGAACAAAGAGAAACAACTTGTTTTCTAACTTCATCTTCTACTTTACTATTATCATTTGGATTTTTAGATAATCCATCGATTACTTTAGTGATTAATTCACCAACTTTTTCAAATTCCTTTAAACCAAAACCTCTTGTTGTTGCCGCTTGAGATCCAAGTCTAATACCAGATGTTATCATTGGGCTTTCAGAGTCAAATGGAATACCATTTTTATTGCACGTTATGTTTGCCCTAGATAAACTTTCGGCAGCTAAATTACCTTTAACATTAAAAGGTCTTAAATCTACTAACATTAAATGTGTATCTGTTCCTCCAGAATAAATTTTAAAACCATTATTTTTTAAAGTCTCGGATAAAATTTTTGCATTAGCTAAAACTGATTTTATATAATCTTTAAACTCAGGTCTTAGTGCTTCTAGGAAACCCGCTGCTTTTGCTGCAATGATATGCATTAAAGGCCCACCTTGATAGCCAGGAAAAACTGCAGTGTTAATTTTTTTTGCTATATCTTCATGGTTTGTTAAAATAATACCGCCTCTTGCACTTCTAAAAACTTTATGAGTAGTTGAAGTTACAACATGTGCATGTTCGCATGGATTTGGATAACCTTTACCCGCAACTAAACCTGAAAAATGAGCCATATCTACCATGAGGTATGCGTCGACTTTATCGCATATTTCTCTAAATCTTTTAAAATCTATAACTCTAGAATATGCGCTTCCACCAGCAATTATAAGTTTAGGTTTGTGCTCTACTGCTAATTTTTCAACATGATCATAATCAATAAGTTCAGATTCTTTATCAACATCATAACCTATTGGATTAAACCATTTTCCAGACATTGAAATTTTTAAACCATGAGTTATGTGACCACCAGAGTTTAAACTCATTCCCATAAATGTATCACCAGGTTTAAGTAAAGCTAAAAATGTAGCGCCATTGGCTTGAGCCCCTGAATGAGGTTGAGAGTTTGCAAATTTACAATTAAATAGTTTCTTTAATCTTTCATTGGCTAAATTTTCAGCAACATCAACATGTTCACAACCATTATAATATCTTTTGCCTGAATAACCTTCAGCATATTTATTCGTTAATACGGACCCCTGTGCTTCTAATACTGCTTGAGAAACAATATTTTCAGAAGCAATTAATTCTATGTGTTCCTGTTGTCTTTGTAATTCATCATTAATTGCTTTATATAAATCTGGATCAGTTTTAGACAAACTATCTTCAAAAAAACTTTTATATTGATCGTTTAAGTATTTACTTTCACTAGACATAATTAAATTTTTTTAACCCTTCTTAGATGTCTCCCACCTTCAAATTTTGTACTTAAAAATACTTTAATAAGACTGATTGCTTTATTTTTATTAATCAACCTTTCTCCCAATGTAATGATGTTTGCATTATTATGCAATCTAGATAATTTAGTATTTTTCTTACTATAACATAAAGCGGCTCTAATGTTCTTAGTTTTGTTAGCTGCAATAGCCATTCCCATGCCGGATCCACAGATCAAAATACCAAAACTTCCTTTATTTGATGCGACTTTTTTTGATAACTTTTTTGCGTAATCAGGATAATCAACTGAATCTGAAGATTTCGGACCTAGGTCAATAATCTTTTTTAGTTTTGAGATAATGCTATTTTTTAATTTATAGCCAGCGTGATCAGATGCAATAAAAATCTTTTTCAACTTAAGTAAATTTATAGACTAAAATTAATTAAATTTATAGTCCAAAACACATGCAACTAGATGAACTCTATTTTCTTCTCCACCGTTGAATGCATTGTGGTATTTTAAATTATTAGTAACCCAAACAGAACCGTCTGCGGGCATATGTTGCGCTCTTTTATCAATAACCATAATAGCTCCTGGATTTGTATATATGGGAATATGAAGTCTTGGTTCAGGATCTCTGTGCCAACTTAATGTTGATCTTGGTTCTTTTAATAAAAGTCTTACTCTTCCTAATTTATATTTTTTAGATAATTGATCGTAGATTTCTTTGAAGTAAGTATGTTCGAAATCTTTTACAAATTCAGTATATTTACTTTCATCAATCTGCACGTCTCTTGATACTTCTACTCCCGTAGAGTCGGGTTTTGTCCAATAAACACCTCTTACTTTGCTGCCTTTAATTGACTCGGGGTCACCTGGAATTTGATTTAATGAAATAGCTGCAAAATGTGGAATTCCTAAACTTGTGTCAAAACCTTTTATTTTTAAAACTTCATTGCATGCATTTCTAAGCTTATCTATATCAAAATGAATATCTTGTTTTTGAAAATCACTTGTATTTTTAGTAGACTTTATTTCAGTTAAAGATGTAACGTTGTTCATGTGCTTAAATAAATACTTTATTTATAATTATAATACATATAACTTTTGTCGCATATAAAAAATTATTGAGAATGATTATCACTGGAAAATATCCCAATTTAAGACTTAGAAGAAACAGAAACTCAAATTGGTCACGAAGATTAATTAGAGAAAACACTTTGTCTGTAAATGATTTGATTCTTCCAATTTTTCTTGTCGATGGAATCAATAAAAAACAATCTATTAAAGGTATGCCAGATATTTATAGATTCAGTATAAATAGATTATCAGAAATTATTGATAAAGCTGTCTATAATAAAATTCCAATGGTAGCTTTATTTCCTTATACAGCAAAAAAATTAAAAAACGACTCTGGTTCAGAATCTCTTAATGAAGATAATTTAGTGTGTAAAGCAATTCAATATATTAAAAAAAAGTATAAAAACTCTATTGGTATTATGTGTGATGTAGCACTTGATCCTTATACATCGCATGGTCATGATGGACTTTTAAGTAAAGGTAAAATATTAAATGATGAAACTGTAAATGTATTAATTAAACAATCATTATTACAAGCAGAGATGGGTTGTGATGTAATATCACCATCAGACATGATGGATGGAAGAATCGGAGAAATAAGAAAAAATTTAGATAAAAATAACTTTAAAGATGTTCAAATATTATCTTATGCAGTTAAGTATGCATCAAGCTTTTATGGTCCTTTTAGAAACGCCGTTGGCTCAAAAAATTTACTAAAGGGCGATAAAAAAACATATCAAATGGATTACAGCAATAAATTAGAAGCATTAAGAGAAATTGCATTAGATATTAAAGAAGGAGCTGATATGGTAATGGTAAAACCTGGAATGCCTTATCTTGATATAATAAGCATGGTTAAACAAAGCTTTAAAATTCCAGTACTAGCTTATCAAGTTTCAGGTGAATACAGTTTAATCTGCAATGGCATTAAAAAAGGAATAATTGATAAAAATACAATTATAGAAGTTTTAACAGGATTTAAGAGGGCTGGAGCTAGTGCAGTAGTTACATATTTTGCAAATAAAATAGCTAAAGATTTAAAAAAATAAATTATTCTTTAATTAAATTTAAAAATTCAGTTCTAGATCTTGGGTATGAAATATTGTTTGGTCTTAAAATAGATTTTTCTAAATAATCATTGATTAATTTTAATCCTGCAGAAATTTGATTGAAATCAATAACATCGTTATTTTTTTCAACTAAAAAGTTTGGTATATACTTTTTTTCATTATTATTAATTACAAAATAAAATTTTTTATTATCAATTAGCTCTTCACTAACAATAGCTTTTAACTCAAGATCATATCCGATAAGTTTAAGCAAATCCAGCTCCCAAAAAATTAATTTATTAATCCAATTTTTATTTTCTAGAAAATTATAAAATTCATCAATAAGATTATATATTTTAATATTATATTGATTATCTACTGTTAGTAATTTAACTAAACTCATAGATGAAACAATGCAAGATAACTTTCTTTTGTCTTCAAAAAACAATGGCGTTAATATTTTTTCTATTTCAATATTCAAATATCCCAATCTATTTTCATTTTTAGAATTATAGTTAATATGAAATTTATTTCCAATCTGAAGATAGTTACGGATTTTTTTTGAAGTAGCACCATAAATAACTCCAGAAATTTTACCATGATTTTGAGTAAATAACTCTGCAATAATTGAATTTTCACCAAACTTATTTTTTGATAATAAATATCCAGAGTCAGACCAAATCATTTTAGTTTTATATTATCCAATAGTTTTTTTGCTGCATTTTGTTCAGCTTTTTTTTTTGAATCACCTGATCCTTCAAATATTTTTGTATCTTTTAGCTTAACAGATATTATGAATTTTGGTTTATGCTTGGGTCCTATTGAGGATATCATTTTGTAAATAGGTAAAGATTTAAATTTCTTTAAAGAATATTCTTGTAATTTTGTTTTTGAATCAACTATTGTTATATTGGATGATTTAATGAAATTTTTCCACATTCTCAGAATGAACTTTTCAGCAGTATCAAAACCTTTATCATAATAAATTGCGCCAATTAAGGCTTCGATTGAATCTGCTATAATTTTATTTTCAACTTTATTTTTTTTATCCTTATTTCCTAACAAAATAAATTTTTCTAGATTTATAATTTTAGCAATTTCTAAACATTGATTTTTGTTTACTAAAGAAGCTAATTTTTTGTCTAATATACCTTCTTTTTCATCAGGATATAACTCAATTATTTTTTTTGAAATTACAAATCCTAAAATTCTATCTCCTAAAAACTCAAGTTTTTCATTATTATTTTTTGAGTCATAACTTTTGTGTGTTATAGATTTTTTAAGATAGTTTAAATCTTTAAATTTAATATTAATTTTTTTTTGAAGAATATTTAATTTATCATTCATTAATTAATTTTTTTGAAAAATCTTTCAAATCTAATTATATTTTTCCAGTCCCAAAATTTAAAAATACTACCTATTCGATAATCAGATGAAAAAAATAAAAATTGTGCCTTCCCAACTAAATTGTCTTTATGGACATAACCAACTTCAGATAAAAATCTACTATCTTTAGAACAGTCTCTATTATCTCCTAATAGAAAGTAATGATTTTCAGGAACTAAAAACTTATCAGAATTTTTAAAACTATAGCTAGTTCTATAAGCCGCCTTGTAAACCTTTCCATTTGGTAGTTTTTCAGTAAAAAAATTGACCTCTATTTTTTCATTTCCACAAAAAATATTTTCATTACCTTTGACTGAGGTTTTTAATAATTGATTATTGTTAATATATAAATTTCCATCTATAAATTGAATTACATCACCTGGTAGTCCAATCAATCTTTTAATATAATCAGTTCTATTATCGGCTGGTGTTTTAAATACCACTACATCACCCATCTTAGGCATTGAATCCATAATCCTACCATTAAAAATGTTTGGACTAAATGGAAATGAATGTTTGCTATAGCCGTAAGAATACTTTGTTACAAAAAGCCTATCTCCGACTAATAAATTAGGCTCCATTGATGATGATGGTATGTAAAAGGGTTGTAAAAAAAAAGATCTAATTATTAATGCTATTATTAAAGCATAGAATAATGTTTTTAAGTTATCAAGTATTGAGCTTTTACTAATCATTTATGAATCACAGAAAAAGCAATAGAATATTTTTTTTCATCAGCTAATGATAGTGAAATCTTAATTTTTTTTACTTTAAATTTTGAATAAATAACTTTTTTTATATTATTATTTATTTGATAGTAAGGTTTACCTTTTTTATCATTAAATATAGATATATCTTTAAAATTTATACCTTTTCTAAATCCTGTTCCTAAGGCCTTAGACAGTGATTCTTTAGCAGCAAATCTTTTTGCAAAAAAATTTGTTTTATTTGTAATTTTCTTTGAATTATCTATTTCTTTTTTAGAAAATACTCTTAAAACAAAGCCTTTATTCTTTATAGAATTACTAATTCTTTTGTTATCAACAATATCAACACCAATTCCAAATATTTTCATTATTTTTTGATAGATTTTTTAATTTTTCTAATTACCTCTTTCAATCCTACAGAAATAGCTTCGCCGATAATAAAATGTCCTATATTAAATTCTTTAATTTCGCTAATTTTTGCTAAAATTTGAGTTGTTTTATAATCCATGCCATGTCCTGCGTGTACTTCTAATCCTAACGCTTTTGCAAACTTTGCACAATTTTTAATTTTATTTAATTCATTTTTATAATTTTTTTTCTCTTTAATTAAACTTGATAATTTTCCAGTATGAATTTCTATACAATTAGAATTTATTTTTTTTGAATATTTAATGTCTTTAATTGTTGGATTAATAAAAAGACTGGTTCTAATCTTTTTTTTATTTAGCTTTTTTATAATAAATTTAATTTTTTTATAATTTTTAATTAAATTTAATCCACCCTCGGTTGTTAATTCTTCTCTCTTTTCTGGAACTAAACAAACAAAGTTAGGATTATACTTTAATGCAATTTTCATCATTTTATAATTACATGCTATTTCTAAATTAAGAGGTATTTTTGTTTTTGATAATTTTATTAAATCTTCATCTTTAATGTGCCTTCTATCCTCACGTAAATGAATAGTAATTGAGTCTGCACCAAAATTTATTGCTTGTTTTGCTACAAGAAGAGGATCTGGATGTTTTTCACCTCTTGCATTTCTCAAGGTTCCAACATGATCAACGTTAACACCTAAATTTTTCATTTTAGGTGTCTACTACCTGGCTTGGTTATTGGAATTTTTTTTAAGTTTTTTGGTAAATTATTTTTTTTATAGGTAGGAATATTCAATTTAATCTGGGAAATAATTTTTTTTTTAATTTTTAAACTCTTATTGTTTGATCTATCTATTATGCACGCAAAACCAATAAATTTAGCTTTGTGTTTTTTTATTAGTTTGACACATTCTAAACTAGATTTTCCTGTTGTTATTACATCCTCAACTATTAAAACTTTTGAATTTTTTTTTATATTAAAGCCTCGTCTAAGCAAAAATTTACCTGACACTCTTTCACAGAAAATAGTTTCCTTTTTTAATAATTTACCTATTTCGTAACCAATTATAATTCCTCCCATAGCTGGTGATAGTATTAAATCAATTTTTTTAAATTTTTTTTTAATTTTTTTACTCAAAGATTGACAAATTTTTGATGATAAATGAGGTTTGCTTAATAGCTTTGCGCATTGTACGTAATTGGGTGAATGTAAACCTGAAGATAAAATAAAGTGACCTTCTAAAAGAGCATTAGTTCTTTTTAAAACCGCCAAAGAGTTTTTTAATGAAAGCATATTTTTTATTTTTATGTCTTATAATTTTGAAATTGTATTCTTTTTGTTTTAGCTCACTAATAAGTTTTGTAAAGTTTTTCAAATCATGAATTATTACATTAAATCTGAAATTTATGGTTTTTTCAGTTTTTTCCACCATTTCAACGCTTGAAATATTAACATTATTTTCTCCAATCATTGTTGTTACATCTCCAAGTTTGCCGGGCTGATCATCTAACGAAATCCACAATGTCGTGTTGTATTCTTTAGATTTAAGAACTTGTGCATCATCTTTATATTGCCAATATCTTTTGATTGCAGCTCTAGCTTTTCCAGTTTTTGTCGATGTTAACCAGTGTAATGATGGAGAAGCTTTTTTCGAAGTCAAAACTCTCACTACATCACCATTAATTAAAATGCTTTGCAAAGCACTTACTTTTCCGTTTATTTCACAGCCTATTGCAGCATCGCCAATTTTTGTGTGTACGGCGTAGGCAAAATCAATTGGTGTAGCTTCCTTGGGCAATTTTATAATCATACCCTTAGGAGTAAAACAAAAAACATTTTCTTGAAACATTTGTAGCTTTGTATATTCAAAATAATGTTCTGGATTTTCATTTCTATCCATTATTTCAACAAGATCTTTTAACCAATCATATTCTTTCCACGTCAAAGAGTTAAATTTTTCAGAAGACTTGTACTTCCAGTGAGATGCTATGCCTCTTTCAGCAAATTCATGCATAGGCTTGGTTCTAATTTGAATTTCAATCGGTCTTTGGTTGGGTCCAATAATTGCTGTATGAATAGATTGATAATTGTTTATTTTAGGAGATGAAATATAATCTTTAAATTTTCCAGGTATACAATTATATTTTGAATGAAGGACACCTAAAGCTTTATAACAATCCTGAATACTATCTAATATAATTCTAAATCCAATAATATCTGTTATTTGTTCTAGAGAAACTCTTTTTCTTTGAACCTTTCTCCAAATTGAAAAAGGAGTTTTTTCTCTCCCTACAATTTCAGACTTTAAATTATTTTCATTAAGTAAATTTATAAATTCTAATGATACATTTTTAAAACTTGTTGTTCTATTATCTTTTATTTCGTCGAGTCGTTTGTTTATTAGTTCTCTGGCCTTAAAATTTAATATTTTAAATGAAAGATCCTCTAACTCATCTCTTATTCTAAACATACCCATTCTGTCAGCTAAAGGAGCATATATTTCCATAGTTTCTTTTGCTTTTCTGATTTGCTTATCCTTGTCTATAACATGCTCTATAGTCCTCATGTTGTGTAATCTATCTGCAAGTTTAACAAGTAAAACTCTTATATCTTTAGATGTAGCTAAAATTAATTTTCTAAAATTCTCTGCCTTCGTATTTGATACAGCTTGATTTTCGAACTCAGAAATTTTTGTAACACCATCAACCAAATCAGCTACTTCTATACCAAATTCTTCTTTAATATTTTGATATGTTGCGTGGGTATCTTCTATAGTATCATGTAGTAAACCAGTAGCTATCGTAGCACTGTCTAGTTTCAATTCAGTTAAAATGTTGGCTACTGCAATTGGATGTATAATATAGGGTGATCCTTCATCTCTTTTTTGTTTTTCATGAGCTTTTAATGCAAAATTATAAGCTTTCGTTAAAGTTTCGGGATTTAGAAACTTATTATAAGATTTTACTTTTGTTATTAATTCTTCTGAATTTAACATCAACAAATTATACCATTTATTTAAATTTGTTTAATAGTGTAAAGAGAGAAATTGTCTAATTTATCTATCAAATCTTGAATTTTTCTTTTTTTTACTGGATGTTTCCAGTTTTTTTCTATTTCAAAAAGGGGAAATAAAACAAAATTTCTATTATGAAGTCTTGGATGAGGAATAATTAATTTATTTTTATTGAAGCATAATTTGTAAATTTGACCTCTATAATCAAGAATATCAATATCACAAATTCTTGGTCTATTAACTGGTAATTTTTTTCTACCAAGTTTTTTTTCAATATCTTTTATAATTTTAAATAAATTTATAGGTTTTAATTTTGTTATAATTTTAATTACAATATTGTAAAATTTAGGGTCATTTTTATTGGGCCATGAATATGTTTCATAAATATTGGAGCTTTTTATAATTTTTATTGAATTTTTCTCTAAAAGAAATTTAGCTTTTTCAATATTACTTTTTCTGTTACCAAGATTAGATCCTATGCCTAAAAAAGCTATATTAACTAGATTTTCTGAAGTATCTTGCTTTATCACGATTCCAATCTCTATTTTTTTTAGTTTGTCTTTTATCGTATTGTTTTTTTCCTTTAGCAACAGCAATTTCAATTTTAGCTTTGCCTTTCTTAAAATACATTTTTGTCGGTACTAATGTAAATCCTTCAGCGTTTATTTTACCAGTGAGCTTGTTTATTTCTTTTTTATTGAATAAAAGTTTTCTTTCGTCAGTCGGATTGTGATTTGAATAACTTGCTTGTTTATATGATGAAATATGAGAATTAATTAGATAAATTTCACCATTTTTTTCTATTGCATAAGAATCTGCTATATTTATTTTTCCAGACCTAATTGATTTAATTTCAGAACCTCTCAAAACTATACCTGCTTCAATTAATTCATGAAAAAAATAATTAAAACTTGCTTTTCTATTTAAACAAATAATTTTTAAACCAGCATTGGCTTTCTTTTTCATTAACTAATAAGTTTAGCTGATGATAAAGCTTTTTTAACTTCTTCTTCTGTTTCCTTTTTAATTTTAACTAATGGAAGTCTAATCTCATCATCACATAATCCCAAGAGTTTAGCTGCAAATTTTACTGGCGCGGGGTTGCTCTCTATAAATAAAGCTTTGTGTAATGGTTGTAACATTTGATCTATTCTTTGTGCTTCTTTGAATTCATTATCTGATTTTGATTTTGAATATTTTTGCATGTCTGAACATAATTTGGGGGCGATATTGGCTGTAACTGAAATAATTCCTACACCACCTCTTTTGTTAAATTCAAATGCGAGACCATCTTCTCCAGTAAGCTGAATAAATTCAGGACCTAGTTTTTTTAATGTCTGATC
This sequence comes from uncultured Pelagibacteraceae bacterium, assembly GCA_902551895.1. Classification (GTDB taxonomy): domain Bacteria; phylum Pseudomonadota; class Alphaproteobacteria; order Pelagibacterales; family Pelagibacteraceae; genus Pelagibacter. The sequence continues at coordinate 11,607 of CACDEU010000001.1, forward strand.
AAGTCTATTCAAATCTCCAGTTGCATCCTTAACTCCAGCAATATTTTTTAGTTCAAATAATCTTGCCATAGTGTCAACTGACATATCAATTACACATCTACTTGGTATATTGTAAATTATAATAGGAAGATTTGTATTATCATTGATTGATTTATAATGTTGATATAAACCTTCCTGTGTAGGCTTGTTATAATATGGTGTAACAACTAGAGCTCCATCGGCTCCTGCTTTTTCTGCGTGTTTCGTTAATGCAACAGCCTCTTCAGTTGAATTGGATCCTGTACCTGCAATTACAGGAATTTTACCATTTGTCTCTTTAATGCATAATTCAATTACTTTTTCGTGCTCTTTATGGCTTAAAGTGGGAGATTCGCCAGTTGTTCCTGCTGGAACTAAGCCATTAGTATTATTTTCTAAATGAAAATTAATTAATTTAATATAATTTTCTTCATCTAGATTATTATCTTTGAATGGTGTTATAAGTGCTACATTTGAACCTTTAAACATGAGATCTTATAACATAAATTGCTAACGATTCATTAAATTTATTATGAAAAAAAAGCTCTTAAAATTGGCAATAATTTTTTTTATCTTCTTTGATAGTAGTTATTTTGTATATGCCAATGAAGAAATTATTCTTCCAGAAATAAAGCCAGTAATAAGTAAAAAAGAAACCTCAAAAAAAATAGTAAATGTTTTAGTTCCTTTAAAAAAACCAAATTTAAAAAAAGAAGAAATAGAGCCAAAGACAGTAAAAAAAATAACAATAAATGGAGAAATTATTCCACAAAGCAAACCTTTGATTGTTAAAACAGAAAAGTCAGTTAGGGCAAAAAAATCCAAATACTATTCAAAAAAAGATTATGAAATTGCCAAAATAGCTATTAGAAGCATGGAACAAAGGAAATGGATTTCAGCTGAAAAAACTGCAAAAAAAGCAAGGGATAAATCGATATATAATTTTATAAGATGGAAACATCTTTTAACTACAGGAAATCAATTACCTTTTTATGAATACAAAAGATTTATAGAATTAAATCCAAAATATCCAAGAATAAATAGAATAAAATATTTAGCAGAACATAAAATGTCGGCAAGAGATTTGTCTCCTAATTTCATTATAGATTGGTTCAAAAAAAATCCACCCTTAAGTGGGTTTGGTAAAATCGTTTTAGGTGAAGCACTTTTGATAAAAGGTCAATCCGCTGAAGGTACCAAATTAATTAAAAACGGATGGATCAATGCAGATTTAAGTAGAAATGATATGAAATTTTTTAGAAAAAAATATAAAAAAATTTTAAATTCCAATGATTATATAAAAAGAGCTGACTATTTAGCTTATGAGAATAAGTACTGGGATTTAAAAAGAATGCTAAGATATTTGCCAAAAGACTATCAGCTTCTTTATACAGCAAGACAATTATTAATGAGTAAATCTTATGGTGTAGATACAGCAATAAGTAAGGTTCCAAAAAAGTTTAAAAATGACCATGGTTTAAATTATGATCGTTTAAAATGGAGAAGAAAAAGAGGAAGAGTTGATGGTTCTCTTGAAATTTTACTTAAAATCAAAAATACCAAAGAATATATGGTAAGACCCGACAAGTGGTGGGTAGAAAGAGGAATAATAGGAAGATCATTAATTTATAAAAAAAAATATGAAACAGCATATAAAGTTGTAAGCAACCACGCACTGACAGAAGGTCCAGAATATGCAGAAGCTGAATGGATGAGTGGTTGGATAGCTTTAAGTTTTTTAAAAGACCCTATTTTAGCAGAAAATCATTTTATGAACTTTTATAATAATGTCGGTTACCCAATAAGTTTGTCCAGAGGTGCGTATTGGCTTGGTAGAACTTATGAAAAAATTGGTAAAAAAGATTTAGCAGTACAATGGTATAATGAATCTTCTAAATATTTAACTACTTATTATGGTCAACTTTCGCATTTAAAAATTAGTCCAAATAAGGAAATAGAATTAAATAATCTTATGGAAGTTGATAAAGAGTATGCAGAAAAGTTTTACAAGAAAGACATAGTTAAAGTAATTCATTTATTAGATGAATTAAATAAAGACAAATATACAAAACATCTTTTAAGAGGACTTGCAAATGATAATATTATCTCGGGTAGCGAGGTTTTAGCTGCAAAATTAGCATCGGATATATCAAGATTTGATTTTGCAGTTCAAGTTTCAAAAATTGCATCATATGAAAAAAGATTTCACAACAAATATAATTATCCAGTCATAAGCACACCGAAAATTATTAATGGAAGAAAAATACCTGAATCTGCATTTATATTATCTATAATTAGACAAGAAAGTGAATTTGACACAAGTGCTCATAGTCATGCTGGAGCACAAGGGCTAATGCAATTAATGACTTACACTGCTAAAGTTGTAGCCAAACAAGCAAAATTACCTTATTCAAAATCTAGATTAACTTCGGACCCGGAATATAATGTTAATTTGGGTTCACATTATATAGCGGGATTAATTCTTGAATATGATGGTTCATATCCTTTTGCAATAGCCGCATACAATGCTGGGCCAAAAAGAGTTAGATATTGGAAAAAAATAAATAAAAACCCACAAAAAAAACAAATAGATTATGTTGATTGGATTGAATTAATTAAATTTAAAGAAACTAGAAATTATGTTCAGAGAGTATTAGAAAATTATAATGTTTACAGATACATACTTGAACAAAAACCAATAAAATTGAAAGATTTTTTCAAAAACGATCCTCTCTATTAGTGGCGGAAAGGGAGGGATTCGAACCCTCGGTACATCTTTCGACGCACGACGAGTTAGCAACCCGTTGGTTTAAACCAGCTCACCCACCTTTCCGTTGTTTACTGTGTAACTTGAAATCATTGAATATTCAATATTTATAAAGTAATTTTGGGCAAAATATGAAAAACAAATACTCAATATTTTCACTAATTAAGAATGCTTTTAGCTATCATGAAAACTGGCAAAGAGCATGGAGGGACCCTGAACCGAAAAAAGAATATGATGCAATAATTATTGGTGGAGGTGGCCATGGTTTAGCAACAGCATTTTATTTAGCCAAAAAACATAATATGACAAATATTGCTGTTGTTGAAAAAGGTTGGATTGGTGGTGGAAACACTGGAAGAAATACTACTATTATACGCTCAAATTATTTATGGGATGCCAGTGCAGGATTATATGACCATGCATTAAAAATTTGGGAAGGACTATCTCAAGAATTAAATTATAACGTAATGTTTAGTCAAAGAGGTGTTATGAATTTGGCTCATAACCTTCAAGATGTTAGAGATTTAAAAAGAAGAACTCATGCAAACAGATTAAACGGTATTGATGCAGTATGGTTAAATACTGAAGAAGTAAAAAAATTCTGTCCAATAATTAATACTTCGCCTGATATTAGATATCCTGTTTTGGGTGGAACTTTACAAAGAAGAGCGGGAACAGCTAGACATGATGCTGTTGCATGGGGTTACGCTCGTGGAGCTGATGCAATGGGTGTAGATATTATTCAAAATTGTGAAGTAAAAGGAATTAAAAGGAATGAAGATAGCGTTGAAGGTATAGAAACTACAAAAGGATTTATTAAAACAAAAAAAATTGGAGTAGTTGCTGCTGGTCATTCTAGTGTTATTGCAAATATGGTTGATTTAAAATTACCACTTGAAAGTAAACCTTTACAAGCTTTGGTATCTGAACCTGTAAAACCTATTATTGATACGGTAGTGATGTCCAACGCTGTGCATGCTTATGTAAGTCAATCTGATAAAGGAGAATTAGTTATTGGTGCAGGAACTGATGCTTATGTTTCGTATACACAAAGAGGCAGCCATGATGTTGTTGAAGGAACTTTAAAGGCAATACTAGAGCTCTACCCTATTTTTAGTAGAATGAAAATGTTAAGACAATGGGGAGGTATAGTTGATATCTGTCCTGATGCTAGTCCAATAATTAGTAAAACACATATTAAGGGATTATATTTTAATTGTGGTTGGGGGACTGGTGGATTTAAAGCTACACCAGGTTCAGGTGATTTATTTGCACATACTATCGCTAACGATGAGCCTCATAAACTAAATGCTAATTTTAATATAAATAGATTTGTAAGTGGTGACCTTGTAGATGAACATGGAGCAGCTGCTGTAGCACATTAATGTTTTTAATTAATTGTCCATATTGTGGTGAAAGAGATCAAAGCGAATTTTCTGCTGGTGGAGAAGCTCATATCTTAAGACCAAAACAACCAACTGAACTAAGTGACGATCAATGGGCAGAATATCTATTTATGAGAAAAAATATTAAAGGAGTTCAATTTGAAAGATGGAATCATACACACGGATGTAGAAAATGGTTCAATATGGTTAGAGATACATCTAATGATAAAATTCACGCCGTTTATAAAATGGGTGAAAAACCTCCTGTAAAATAATGAGCAAAAATTTAAGAATAACAAATAGTAAGTTTATTGATCAAACATCTAGAATATCTTTTAAGTTTGATGGTAAAACTTTATATGGATTTAAGGGTGATACTTTAGCATCAGCTTTATTAGCAAACGATATTCATCTTGTGGGAAGAAGTTTTAAATATCACCGCCCAAGAGGAATAATGGCATGTGGCCCTGAAGAACCTAATGCGATAGTACAAGTTGGAAGTGATGCATCAATTACAGAGCCAAATACAAGAGCAACTGAGATAGAATTATATGAAGGCTTAGAAGCATCGAGTCAAAATTGCTGGCCAAGTGTTAATTTTGATATAGGAGCGGTAAATAATTTTTTCTCCCCTCTTATACCAGCAGCTTTCTATTATAAAACATTCATGTGGCCTGCTAATTTTTGGAAATTATATGAATACTTTATAAGAAAATCTGCAGGTTTAGGTAAATCACCTACTGAACCAGACAAAGATATTTATGATCATAGATACTTACACTGTGATGTTTTAGTTGTTGGCGGAGGTATATCAGGAATAATAGCTGCGAAAATAGCAGCTAAGAATAATTTTAATACTTTATTAATAGACGATAAAAATATCTTAGGAGGAACTACTCTTTTTCAAGAAAATGAATGCTTTAAAATAAATAATTCTTATTCAAATGAGTGGTTAAAAAAAGAAATTGAAACTCTAAAATCACTTAAAAATTTAACTATAAAAACAAGAACATCTTTGGCTGCTTATCATAGTTACAATTATCTTTTAGCTAGAGAAAATTTAACTGACCATTTAGATATAAATGAAAAAAAAGATAAAATTCGTCAAAGACTTTGGAAAATCAGAGCAAAAAAAGTAATTATATCTACAGGAGCAATGGAAAGACCATTAATTTTTAACAATAATGATAGACCTGGAATTATTCTATCATCTTCTATCAAAAGATACATAGATTACTATGGAGTTAAATGTGGACAAAGAATATCTTTATTTACAAATAATGACTCTGCTTATGAAGCTGCAATCTCTTTAAATAATAGTGGAGTAATTGTTAATTCAGTAGTTGATATTAGAGATAAAACTAATTCGTTAATAGTTAAACAAGCTGAAAATTTAGGTATTTCTATTTCTTGTGATGGCGTTTGCTTAACTCTAATATCAAAAACAAATAAAATTTTAGAATTTTACTTATCAAATGAAACTCTACATAGAAGTAAATTTAAAAAAATTATCAAGGGAGAAAGTATTAACTTAGAACTACCACTTAAAAAAGGTCAAAATATATCAGGTCATATATGTCAAGGCCATGTTGATTATGTTTCGAAGGTTAAAAAAATCAAATTAATTGATAAATCTTATCTGATGGAATTTTCAGCAAATACTAAACAAAAAAAAAGTTTAATTGAAAAAGCATCTATATTAATTAATGGTGTATCTTTAACAATTTCCAAAATTACTAAAAATGGTTTTGAAGTATGGATAATTCCTCATACATATAAATTAACAAATCTATCTAAATTAAAAATGAATAGTTTGGTAAATATTGAAGTTGATATTTTATCAAAATATGTAAAAAAATATTTTAATGAAAAATAAAAAATTCAGCTCAATAGAATCTATAATCAATATAGCAAAAAAAGGGGGGATGTACATTTTAGTCGATGATGAGAATAGAGAAAATGAAGGTGATTTAGTTTTTTGCTCATCAGATGTTAATCCAAAAAAAATTAATTTTATGGCAAAATATGGAAGAGGTTTGATTTGTTTAACCCTAGATAGTGTTCAAGCAAAAAAATTAGGATTATCATATATGTCGCCAATTAATGAGTCTAGAAACCAGACTGCATTTACAATTTCTATAGAAGCAAAAAAAGGTGTAACAACTGGTATATCAGCTCAGGACAGATCAAGAACAATTAAAGTTGCTACAAAAAAAAATGTTATAAAAAAAGATATTGTATCGCCTGGTCATGTTTTTCCTATAATTTCAAAAGATGGTGGAGTGTTAATTAGAGCAGGCCATACAGAGGCATCGGTAGATATTTCTAAACTGGCTAAAAAAAATACCTCAGCTGTGATTTGTGAAATTATGGATGAAGATGGAACTATGTCACGCGGTGAAAAATTACATAATTTTGCAAAAAAACATAAGTTGAAAATTGGAAGAATTGATGACCTTATTGCCTACAGATTAAAAAAGGAAAAGTTAATTAAACTTAAAAAAAAATCTAATATAGAAGTTAAAGGAAAAAATTATTTAATAAGAATATATGAAAATTTATTGGATGGTTCCGAACATTTTGCACTTATAAAAGGAAAAATTAGAAAAGGAATAGTTCCTCGTGTTAGAGTTATTTCTTCAAATGTTGTTCAAAACTACTTATTGAATCAAAATTTACCAAATTCTTTTAATAATACTCTAAATCATTTCAAAAAATACAATAATTGCGTTCTTATATTTATCAGAGATACTAATTTAAAATCTGTTACACAAACATTGCGTGACTATAAAAGCAAAGATTTTTATAAAAAAGGAAAGGATAAATTAATCAAGAACTATGGTATAGGTGCACAGATTATAAAATCTTTAAATATAAAAAATATGATATTAGTAACTAGATCTAGAAAAAAAGTAGTTGGTCTTGACGGTTATGGAATTAAAATTACAAAGCAGGAAATAATTAAATGAAAAAAATATTAATCGTATTGGCAGATTATTATAACGACATATCTTTATCTTTGTTAAAAAGTGCAAAAAGTAATTTAAATAATTTTTCCTTAAAAGTAATTAGAGTTCCGGGTGTCTTTGAAATTCCCGTAACTATCTCAAAAAATATAAAAAAATATGACGCATTTTTAGCTTTAGGCTGTGTTATAAAAGGTGAAACCCCTCATTTTGATTTTATTTCAAGTGCATCAACACAGGCTATAATGAATCTGTCTGTCGAAAGTAAAAAACCAATAGGTAACGGTATTATAACTTGTCTAAATATGAAACAAGCAAAGGCTAGAGGAAAAAAAGGAAAAGAAGCAGCTAAAGCAGTAATCTCAGTACTATCTCAATAATATGACTTTACAATATAGTCCAAAAAATAACCCTAGAGTAATAGTAATACAAAAACTTTATGGAAAATATTTTAATGAAGATGAAAATTTAACTTTTCCAAAACATAGATTCAAAAAATTTATTAAAGATGTAGTTAATGGAACTATCGAGAGAGATGATGTAATTAATGACGAAATATCAAATCATCTTAATACAGATTTAGATTTAAAAAAATTAGATAAAGTTTTCCAAGTAATAGTTAAAAGTGCAATATTTGAATTTTTATATAAACCAAAAATATCTTCAAAAATTATTATAAATGAATACTTAAGAGCTTCTAATTTTTTTATAGAAGATGGACAAACTAAATATTTAAATGCTTTATTAGATAAAATATCAAAGAAAATAAGAAATTCTAATGGATGAATTTGAATTAATAAAAAAATATTTTCAAAAAATCTCTTATAATAATCCTGGTGCAAAAAAGCTAAACGATGATGTTTTTTTTGATAAGAAAAATAAATTAGTAGTATCAGTTGATACATATAATGAAGGTGTGCATTTCCCTAACTTTAAATATCCAAATTTAGTAATAAAAAAAATTATTAGATCTTCAATTTCTGACTTAATAGCTAAAGGTGTTAAACCTGAATATTATTTTATTTCTGGTAGCGGAAATAAAAATCAATTTACAAAAAAAAACTTAAAGATGATATCAAAATCACTAAATCAAGAACAAAAAAAATATAATTTAAAATTGTCAGGCGGCGACACTACCAATTCTAATAAAGTTTCGTTTTCAATAACAAGCATTGGTTTTTCAGAAAGAATTATTGAAAGAAATAAAGCTAGATTAAATGACGACATATATGTTACGGGAAATATAGGCGATAGTTTTACTGGTCTAAAAATAATTAAAAATAATATTAAAATTAGTTCAAAATTAAAAAAATATTTTGTTAATCAATACTATTGTCCTAATTTGCCTTTTAAGATTTATAAAGAAATCCATAAATTTGCAAATACATCTATGGATATATCAGATGGTTTAATCACTGACATGAATAAACTTATTAATAAGCAAAAGTTATCATTTAATATTAATGTTAATAAAATCCCAGTGTCTAAAAATTTGAAAATTTATTTAAAAAAATATAAAAATTCAAGTACCCATTATTTATTTAATGGAGACGACTATCAAATTTTATTTACAGCACCTCAAAAAAAAAGAGCACTAATCAAATCAATTGGTGAAAGAATGAATCAAAAATTAACAATAATTGGTAAAATAAATAATGGTTATAAAAAAAATTCAGTAAAGTTGGACAATAAACCTCTAAATTTGAGCAAATTCGTAGGTTATTCACATAAGTTTTGATAAGTTAAATATTGCCTTTTATTTTTTTTTTTGTAATGTCCGATTTTTAATATTTACTAATTAACTAACAATTAAAGGAATTATGGAAGCTTCAGCATCAAATATACTTCAAATTATTATTTTATCAGGTTTGTTATCAATCGTTTATGGTTTTTTTACGGGTAAAAATATTTTAAGTTCTAGCGCAGGAAATAGCAAGATGCAGGAAATAGCTTCTGCAATCCAAGTTGGAGCTAAAGCATATTTAAACAGACAATACAAAACTATAGCAATTGTAGGTGTGGTTGTTTTGGTTATAATTAGTTTTTCATTTAGTATTTTGGTAGGACTAGGTTATTTAATTGGAGCAGCATTATCAGGTATTGCTGGATATGTTGGTATGCTTGTGTCAGTTCAAGCTAATGTTAGAACTGCAGAAGCATCAAGAAAAGGATTATCACAGGGACTTGCAATCGCATTTAAATCTGGAGCTGTAACAGGTATGTTGGTGGCTGGTTTGGCTCTTTTAGCAATTGCAGTATATTATTATTTATTATTATCTTACGGAGTTGAAGAAAGAGAAATTGTAAATGCTTTAGTTGCATTGGGTTTTGGAGCATCATTAATTTCAATTTTTGCAAGACTTGGAGGTGGAATTTTTACCAAAGGCGCAGATGTTGGTGCTGATTTAGTTGGAAAAGTAGAAGCTGGAATTCCTGAAGACGATCCAAGAAATCCTGCAGTTATTGCAGATAATGTAGGTGACAATGTAGGAGATTGTGCTGGTATGGCAGCAGACTTATTTGAAACTTATGCAGTAACAATAGTTGCTACAATGGTTTTATCATCAATTTTTTTCCATGGCGATCTTAACATGATGGTTTATCCTTTATCCATAGGTGGTGCATGTATTTTGACATCTATTATTGGAACATTCTTTGTAAAATTAGGTAAATCAAAAAATATTATGGCCGCCTTATATAAAGGATTTATTGTTACAGCTGTAACATCATTGATAATTTTATATCCAATTACAGATTATGTTTTAGGATTAGAAAACACCTACACAATTTATACTAAATCATTTACGGGCATGAGCTTATATATTTGTGGCGTAATAGGTTTGGTAATAACAGGACTATTAATATGGGTAACGGAATATTACACTGGAACAAATTATAGACCAGTTAAAAGTGTGGCCTCATCATCAACGACAGGTCATGGCACAAATGTAATTCAAGGTTTAGCAGTTTCGATGGAAGCTACTGCTATTCCAGCTTTAATTATTGTCGGTGGTATATTATTAACAAATTATATTGCTGGTCTTTTTGGTATAGCAATTGCTGTCACAACAATGTTAGCTTTAGCAGGTATGGTAGTTGCCTTAGATGCATATGGCCCTGTAACAGATAATGCGGGTGGAATTGCTGAAATGTCTAATTTACCAAAAAATGTTAGAAAAACTACTGATGCTTTAGACGCTGTAGGAAATACAACTAAAGCAGTTACAAAAGGTTATGCAATTGGATCAGCAGGTTTAGGTGCGTTAGTTTTATTTGCGGCATACACAGAAGATATAAAACATTTTTCAAAAGTTGCTGGTTCAAATCTAGAAGGAATTGTTGTAACTTTTGACTTATCAAATCCTTTTGTAGTAGTTGGTTTATTAGTAGGTGGTATGCTTCCATATTTATTTGGTTCGATGGGAATGCAGGCAGTGGGTAGAGCTGGTGGTGCAGTCGTAGTTGAAGTAAGAAGACAATTTAAAAAAATTCCAGGCATTATGAAAAGAAAATCTAAACCAGATTACGGCAGATTAGTTGATTTATTAACTAAAGCAGCAATAAAGGAAATGATAGTTCCATCTTTACTACCTGTGTTATCACCAATAGTTTTATATTTGTTTATTTTACCAATAGGTGGACAGGTTGCTGCATTATCATCCGTTGGAGCAATGCTTTTAGGTGTAATTATAACAGGTTTGTTTGTTGCAATATCTATGACCGCTGGTGGTGGTGCTTGGGATAATGCAAAAAAGTATATAGAGGATGGTAATTTTGGAGGAAAAGGTTCTGAAGCTCATAAAGCTGCAGTTACAGGTGATACTGTTGGAGATCCATACAAAGATACAGCAGGACCTGCAGTGAACCCAATGATAAAAATTACTAATATTGTTGCTTTGCTGTTACTAGCAGTTATAGCAGGTTAAATTTTTAATCAGATACTTTTTTTCTTTTTGATGGTGCATTAATTTTTTCTCTAAAACTAGTTAGCACACCATAAATATAAGAATCTTTCTCGTAAATAGTTTCTGTAGTATTTTCTGAAAATTTATATTTATTCATATTATTCAAATCAAAAACTTCCTTTTTTTTTAAAATTCCCTTATTATCAATTTCCAATATAGCAACATTATTTTTAGTAATCTTCTTTGTACCCAATGCAAAAATTGAACGGTTAGTTTTTTTTCTTTCAATGTAAATCCAAATATTATTATCAAAAGTACTTTTAGTAGAGGGAGGACCAAAAATACTAATAATATCATTTTTATTAGATTTATTTATTTCAATTTTATCAATTTTAGTTTCCAATGATAAAACACCATGGTTATTCTTAACTTTATTTAATGAACAACTTAATGTAAAAAAAAGCAATAATATTAATATATATTTCATATGAAAAATAATTTTCTAAATATTTACAACAATTTAATAAAATTAACTAGAAATAAAAATTTATTTGAAAAAATATATACTAAAGAAAGCTTTTCAGATAGATTAGTTATTTTTTTCTTTCATTTTGCTTTTTTTTTAAAGTTATTCAAAAATCAAACTTCTAAAGACAACCTACAAAATCTTTACGATTTCATATTTAAGCAGATAGAATTAAGTGTAAGAGAAATTGGTTACGGTGATGCTTCAGTAAATAAAAAAATGAAAGAATATGTAAATTTGATGTATGCAATTATTGATAAGGTTGAATTATGGGAAAATCTTGATTTAATATCTAAAAACTCATTCATTTCTGAATTTATTAAAATTGATAAAAAATCATCATTTTTTGTAAGTTATTTTGATAAATATAATACATATTTATCAAAAAACTCTTTTAATTATTTTACAAAAGAGGTAATAAGTCTTAAATTTTAATTATGGCTGTACCAAAACGCAAAACAACTAGATCAAGAGCTGGGAAAAGAAGATCTCACATTAAATTTTCTTCTAAGAATATTATAGAAGATAAAAAATCTGGTGAATATCGACTATCTCATCATATGGATCTAAAAACAGGTTTTTATAAAGGGCGACAAGTTTTAGACCCTAAAGAATAATTTTTAATGAAAAATTTGATTACAATTGCAGTTGATGCAATGGGAGGTGATAATGCACCTCTTAAAATAATTGATGGGATAGAGTTGCATAATAAAAAAAGTAAGAATATATTTTATAAATTATTTGGAAATAAAAATATTATTGACCCAATAATCCAAAAAAAAAACTTAGATAAAAATTGTATAGAAATAATCCACACTGAGGAAAAAATTAAGGGCGAGGACAGTGCATTTGCTGCAGCAAAAAGAGGAAAAAATACAAGTATGTGGTTAGCTGTAGAAAGTGTAAAAAAAAAATCTTCTGACATAGTAATTTCCGCTGGCAATACTGGTGCTCTTTTAGTAATCGCCAAATTAAACTTAAAAATGTTAGAGAACATAGATAAACCAGCATTGTCAGGTTTGTGGCCAAGTAAAAAGGGCATGAGTGTAGTTTTGGATCTTGGTGCAAATATCGAATGTAGTGATAAAAATTTAATTGATTTTTCTATAATGGGCTCATCATTATTTAAATCTTTATTTCCAGATGAAAAACCAAAAGTTGCTTTATTAAATATTGGATCAGAAGAACTTAAAGGAAATGAAGTAATTAAAAATACTTATCAAAAATTAAATCAAATTAATATTGAGGATTTTGAATTCAAAGGATTTATAGAAGGAAGTCATATAATGGATGGTAATGTCAACGTAGTAGTTGCAGATGGTTTTACAGGAAATATCGCTTTAAAAACAGCCGAAGGAACTGCAAATTTTATAACTAGTGAATTAAAAAATGCCATGAAAGGTTCAATTTTAGGAAGATTAGGTTCAATAATTTCCATTTCTAACTTAAAAAGATTTAAGAAAAAATTAGATCCACGATTATATAATGGTGCTATTTTATTAGGATTAGATTCCCCTGTAATCAAAAGTCATGGTGGAACTGATTACGTAGGATTTGCAAACTCTTTATCAGTATGTGAAAAAATAGTTAAAAATAACTTAATAGATAAAATAAAGAATAGTATAAGCTAAAAAATGAGAATTAACTTAACAAAAGAAGAGATTGTTAATTCTGTATATATGCAAATAGGCTTTTCCAAAAAAGTATCAGAGAATATCTTAGAAGATCTCTTTGCAATTATATTTGATAGTTTAAAAAAAAATAATAAAGTTAAAATTGCAAAATTTGGAACTTTTCATGTGAGATTTAAAAAAAGCAGGATTGGAAGAAATCCTAAAACTAAAGAAAAAAAAGTTATATCAGAGAGAAAGGTTATTTTATTTAAACCTTCAAAAGAATTAAAAAGAAAAATTAATATTAAATATTATGAAGCAAAAGCATGATGATGCATATAAGTCTATTGGTGAAGTTGCCAAAGAGCTAAATTTAATAAATCCAAAAACTGGAAAATTAAATACTCACACAATAAGATTCTGGGAAAAGGAATTTAAACAAATTAAACCTAAGATTTTTGCAGGAAAAAGAAGGTATTATGATAAAAAATCAATTTTAATATTAAAAAAAATTAAATTTTTATTAAAAGAAAAAGGTTTTACTATTAATGGTGTCAAAAAATTCTTGTTAAACAAAAGTTCTTTTAATCTTGACGAAACTTCTAATAACTCTATAAACACTTCAAAAAATAATTTGAAAAGTAAGTTAGAAAAAATTTCAAATTTAGTTAAAGAGATTAAAAAATTAGGTTAATATGGCAAAAAAAACTCACGTTAAAGTTAGGCTAGTTCCCGAATCAAAACCTGATAGTCCATTTTTTTACTATGTAAAAAAACCTGCTGGTGGTGAAAAGGCAAAAGTAAAGTTAAAAGCAAAAAAATATAATCCTGCTACAAGAAAGCACGAAACTTTTGTAGAAAAAAAGTTACCCCCTCATAGTAAATAATTATTTTTTTTTAAAGTTTCTTTTTTCAAAATCAATATAAGAATAAATCATATTCTTCCAAATACGATTAGTTATTTTTGGATCAATTTTATTATTTAAAGATTTTTTCCTAATTTTATTAAGTATAAATTTTATTCTTTTTCTATCAATTATTTGTTTTTTACTCTCTTTTAATTCAAGCACTTGTTTTACTAATGAAGTTCTTTTTTTAATTAGTTTAATAAATGAATTATCTAGGTTATCTAATTTTTTTCTTAACTTATCTAATTTTTTTTTATTAATTGGCGACATTTATTCAGTTGGATTAAGCTATAATTATTATATTTATTTAAATATGTATATAGAAAATAATAATATTAAAAATTATATTTCTTTTTGGCTATTCCTAATGTTTTGGATTATTTCAATTATGATTATAGTTGGTGGTCTTACACGACTTACCGATTCCGGTTTATCTATAACAGAATGGCAGCTATTTTCAGGATTTTTACCACCACTTAATAATGAAGATTGGAATAAATATTTTGATTTATATAAAAAAATTCCAGAATTCACAGAACAAAACTACCTAATGTCCATGCAAGAATTTAAAGTAATTTTTTGGTGGGAATGGGCTCATCGATTTTTAGGAAGACTGATAGGTATATTATTTTTATTACCATTGTTATTTTTTACTTATAAAGAAGGATTCAAAAAATTAGTTAGTTTGTATGTAATTTTTATCTTAATTTGTTTTCAAGGATTTATGGGTTGGTATATGGTTTCTAGCGGTTTAGTAGATAGAGTTGATGTAAGTCATTTTCGTTTATCAATACATTTAGTAATTGCTTTTTTAATATTATCATTAATATTGTGGAATTATTTAAATTTAAGAGTTAAAAAAAATATAAACGATAAATTAAAATTCTCATTACCATTAATCTTTTTATTTATTATCTATTGCCAAATTATAATTGGTGCATTTGTTTCAGGCATGGATGCGGGACAAATATATAACTCTTGGCCTTTAATGGGATCATCATATTTTCCTGATGATAATAGTATAATTAATATTTTTAAAATTTCTGCTTTTAGCGATCCGTCCCTTGTACAATTTATGCATAGGAATCTAGCATATCTAATACTTATCTATTATGTTTTTTTGTTAATTAAAATTTATAAAGAAAAATTAAATGATTTATTCTCGGCAATAAATGTAGTTGGATTATTTTTATTAGTTCAAATTTTATTAGGCATACTAACATTAATGTATGGTGCACAGATATATTTAGCTTCTATGCACCAATTAAGTTCAATATTCCTTGTTAGTTCTTCAGTTTATCTACTTTATCTAAATTCTAACCAACAGCTTTCAAACTAGGTTTTCCTGATTGATTTAAAGCTTGATCTAGATCGGCTATTATATCGTCAGGATGCTCTATACCAATAGATAGTCTTACATAACCAGGTGTTACACCAGCTGCTAACAATTCTTCCTCAGTTAGCTGGCTATGTGTTGTTGTAGCTGGATGAATAGCTAAACTTCTAGCATCCCCAATATTCGCCACATGGTAAAACATTTTTAATGATTCAATAAACTTTTTACCTGCCTCAACGCCACCTTTAACTTCAATACCAACTAAAGCTCCATTGCCACCTTTAAAGTATTTTTTGGATCTTGCTGCAATCTCTCCTTCATGAAGAGTAGGGTATATGACTCTTTCGACATTTTTATGTTTTTTTAAAAAATCAACAGCTTTTTCTGCATTAGAACAATGTTGTTTCATTCGTAGAGGAGCGGTTTCTAAACCTTGTATAATACCCCAAGCGTTATCTGGTGCTAAAGGAGCTCCCAAATCTCTTAGTAAACAAACTCTTGCTCTTATTGCAAAAGATACATTTGCTCCAGTTAATTGTGGTACAACTTCTCCCCATTTAGCTCCACCGTAACTCATGTCAGGTTCGTTAAAAAGAGGTTGTCTTTTTGGATCAGCAGTCCAGTCAAAATTTCCACCATCTACTAAACAACCACCTATTACTGTTCCATGACCACCAATAAATTTAGTTAGTGAATGAACAACAACTGCTGCACCATGTTCTAGTGGCTTACATATAACTGGTGACGCTGTGTTATCCATTATCAATGGTATATTGTGCTTTCTACCGATATCCGAAACTTCTTTAATTGGAAAAACTCTAAGATATGGATTAGGCAATGTTTCAGCGTAAAAACATCTTGTTTTTTCATCTATAAGTTTTTCAAAGTTTTTTGGGTCTGCTGGATCTGCATACCTACACTCAATACCAAGTTTTTTTAATGTATGTGTAAACAAGTTTACAGTTCCTCCGTACAAATCTGTTGAACTAATAAAATTATCTCCAGATTGACATACGTTCATGATAGCAAATGTCGATGCAGCTTGTCCTGAACCAACAGTTAATGCAGCTAAACCACCTTCAAGTGCAGCAACTCTTTTTTCAAGTACATCATTTGTTGGGTTCATTATTCTGGTATAAATATTGCCAAATTCCTTAAGCGCAAATAAATTAGCAGCATGTCCTGTATCATTAAATTGGTACGATGTTGTTCTATATAAAGGCACTGCTACAGCTGTTGTAGCTGGGTCACTTCTGTAGTCACCACCATGCAATGCAATAGTTTCTGGGTTTTTACTCATTAATATCCTCCTTATTTTTTTACATTTTCCTTTAACTAAGGATTACAATCAAGCTTAAAATTTATTAATGTTTAGAAGGATAATTGGTTGTAATGAAAGATTTTAATACTTTTAAAACCCTATCTGCCTCTTCAAGCAGCATCATATGTCCACAATTATCGATAATATCAACCTTACTTCCTTCTATCAAATCTGCTAATTTTTTACCTTCTTTTACTGGACACATTTTATCGTCTGTAGCGAGTATCGATAATGTTGGTATTTTAATTTTTTTAGCTGCTTCAAATCCATTTTTATAATTATCACAAGCTCGAAAATCTACACCAAGAGTGTCTTTTATAGTTCTTGATTTAGCTAACATACCTCCAGTGTTTATGTGATATAATCCAGGAACTGGGTGTCCACCAAAATGACCTGCTGGACCATGAGCCCAATCCATCATTAAATCTACTGCTTTTGGATCTCCATTCTCAGCAAGAGCTAACAGTTCAGGGTTCATGGGTATAGCACCAGCACCACCCATTAAACTTAATGTTTTAATTTTATCTGGATATCTTGCTGTACATTCAATAGTAACTAAGCAACCTTGAGAATGACCAACCAAAGATGCCTCCCTATATCCAACTGCATCTATAACACTACTAATCCAATCAGCCATTTCTTCAATCGATTTTAGGCTTTTACCGCCAGACAGACCATGACCGGGCAAATCTAAGGCCAGAACGCTGTAACCATGAAAAGCAAAATACCTAGTTTGAAGAACCCACGTCATGTGAGTTAAACCACTTCCATGAACAAAAATAATTAAAGGTTTATTTTTATCAAATGGACGTCCACCAGTAGAGGCGAATATCTCATCACCATTTACTTTAAATTTCATTGATTAGATACAAGTCTTGGTTTTCTTGCTGCCCTGAATCCAACTTCAAAATCATTTTTAATATCATCTATATCTTCTATACCAACAGATAATCTAATCATATCGTGAGATAAGCCAGCAAATTTTAAAGTTGCTTCATCCATTTGAGAATGAGTTCCCGATGCAGGATGAATAACTAAAGTTCTAGTATCACCAACATTTGCAAGGTGCGAAGCAAGTTTAACATTATTTATAAATGCTACTCCTGCATCTTTTCCACCTTTAATTCCAAACGCTATCATCGATCCACGACCGTTAGGTAATAATTTTTTTGCTAATGCATGATCAGGATGATCTGGAACACTTGGATGTGATACCCAGGCTACACTTTCATGACCCAATAAATACTTAACCATTTCCTCTGCATTGGAACAATGTTTTTTCATTCTTACTGACAAAGTTTCAATACCTTGTAATACATTCCAAGCATTTTGAGGACTTAAACAAGGACCAAAATCCCTCATGCCTTCGGCTCTTGCTTTCATTGTAAAAGCTGTCGGTCCAAATTCTTCAGCAAAAGATAATCCGTGATAACCTTCGTAAGGTTTTGTCATTGTTGGAAATTTATCATTTTGTATCCAATCAAAATTACCACCTTCAACCAATATACCGGCCATTGAAGAGCCATGTCCAGCCATCCATTTAGTTAAAGAGTGAACTACTATATCAGCTCCATGTTCGAATGGTTTACAAAGATAAGGAGTTTGGTATGTAGCATCAACAATTAACGGAATACCTTCGTCATGAGCAATTTTTGCTACTTCTGGCATATTCATAAGTTCATTGCCAGGATTACCAACTAGCTCACCAAAAATACCTTTAGTATTTTTTTGAATTGCTTTTTTAAAACCTTCTGTGTCACGAGGTTTTACAAAAGTACATTTGATGCCAAATTTAGGTAAAGTTAATCTAAATAAATTTACAGTACCTCCATAAAGTTGAGATGATACAACAAGGTGGTCGCCAGCTTCACACAAAGTCATTACAGTTAAAAATATTGCACTCATACCAGATGACGTAGCTAGAGCAGCAGTTCCACCTTCAAGAGACGCAACTCTTTCTTCTAAAACACCAACAGTTGGATTTGAAATTCTACTATATATATGTCCACCTCTTTCTAGATTAAAAAGAGCGGCTGCATGATCAACATCATCAAAAAGATATGAAGTAGTTTGATAAATTGGCACTTGTCTTGAGCCTGCATTTTTGTGAGGTTGATAACCAGCATGCAAACTTAAAGTATCAAATTTATATGTTTTACTTTCCGGTCCTTTTTTATTTTTGTCACTCATGTATTTCTCCTGTTATGTTAATATAAATTTAGTAAAATTTACTCGGTTTACCCCACACTTAAACCATGCAATTACTATCAATATTAATATAATTTGACAATATTACCTTTTATAAGTATTAATCCCGCAACCATGACAAAATTTGTTAAAAATAGCGAGATACAAAGCAATTGGTACGAGATTGATGCTAAAAATGCCGTAGTTGGCAGATTAGCAACAATTATATCAAAAATAATAAGAGGTAAAAATAAAAATACTTATACACCTCATATGGATCATGGTGATTTTGTAGTAGTTAAGAATATTGAGTATATTAAATTTACAGGAAAAAAATTTCAAAATAAAAAATATTATAGACATACCGGATATCCAGGTGGAATAAAAGAAACAACACCTGAAAAACTTTATGAAAAAAAACCAGGTGAAGCCTTAAAACTTGCTGTAAAGAGAATGTTGCCGGGTGGAGTTCTTGGAAGAAAACAATTAACAAAATTAAAAATTTATTCTGGTTCAGATCACCCTCATTCATCTCAAAATCCTAAAATTATAGATTTAACAAAGTTGAATAGCAAAAATATAGCAAGAATTTAATATGGAAATATCTCAAAACAAAACTGAAAAAGTAAAGTTGGATTTTAAAGACAGTAAATACGCAACAGGAAAAAGGAAAACCTCAATTGCTAAGATCTGGTTAAAAAAAGGTTCTGGAAAAATTTATGTTAATGGTAAAAACTATGAAGATTATTTTAAAAGAGCTAATCATAAAATGCAGCTTCTAAGACCTTTTGAAATCATAAGTCAACCGACAAACTATGATGTTAAGTGTAATGTTAAGGGCGGAGGTTTAACTGGACAAGTAGGTGCAATGGTTAATGGTATTTCAAAGGCATTATTAATGTTTGATACAGAGTTAAAATCAACCTTAAAAAAAGAAAAACTAACCACTAGAGATTCTAGATCAGTAGAAAGAAAGAAATACGGTCGCAGAAAAGCTAGAAGAAGTTTCCAATTTTCTAAAAGATAATTTCTTTTTTAAACTCAACTGTTATACTGAATTATGCTTAAGCTAAATGCATTAATCGCTGGATCAACTGGATATATTGGAATTGAATTAATAAAATTACTAGTTAATCATCCCAATATAAATATAAAATACCTATGTGGAAATACTTCTAAAGGTAAATCAATTTATTCCTTTGATAAAAATATAAGAAATAAAAAATTACCAAAAATAATTAAATTTAATAAAAATTTATTAAAAGATGTCGAGTTAGTTTTTACTGCATTGCCAAATGGTGAGGCTCAAAAAATATCAAATAGTCTTTTGAAAAATAATACTCTAATTGATTTGTCTGCTGATTTTAGACTAAAATCTTCAAAAGATTATTTTAAATGGTATAAAATTAAGCATAGCTCAAAAAATAATATTAAGAAAAGTATTTATGCCTTACCCGAAATTTCAAAAAAAAAATTAAAGAAATATAAAATAATATCTTGTCCAGGCTGTTATCCTACATCAATACTATTACCACTAATCCCTCTTATAAAATCTAATTTAATTAAATCAGACAATATAATAATTGATTCGAAATCAGGATATTCTGGTGCCGGTAGAGGAGTCCATAAAAAATTTGTTAATAAAAATTTGTATGAATCATTGAGTGCTTATGGCGTTGGTTTTCATAGACATAATTCTGAAATTAAACAGGAACTAAATAATATATCTAAAAAGAATATTGGCTTTATTTTTACTCCTCATTTAACACCAATGTTTAGAGGAATTTTGAGTACAATTTATATAGATATAAAAAAAAGTACAAATATTAAAAAAATAAATTCAAAACTAAAAAAATTTTACAAAAATGATACTTTTGTAAAGATTCTTCCAATAAATTCATTATTAAGTACAAATAATGTAATTAATACAAATTTTTGTTATTTATCAGTGTGTAAAACAAAAGTCAGAAATAAATTAATAATTTTGTCAGCAATAGATAATCTGATAAAAGGAGGGGCGGGTCAGGCAGTTCAGAATTTAAATTATTATTATGGCTTTAATGTAAAAAAGGGTTTGATATGAAGAATATTTTTATTGTAGTTTTAACATCTATTTCATTATTTTCCTGCACCTCTTATAATGAAAGTAAGAATTTAGATACCCAAAGTGCAAAACTAGCTCATTCAAAGATTATTAACTTAAATAACGATTATTCCTTTGATGATTATAAATCTTTAGTTATTGAGTATGGTAAAAACAATAAATATCCAACTTTAAGTGAATAAAATGAATAAAATTAATATTGCATTGGTTGGTCTTGGTCAGATAGGTAATTATTTATTAAATGAGTTAAATAATAAAAAAGGGGATATTGAACTTAAAACAGGAAAAAAAATTAATATTGTTGCAGTTTCAGCTAAAAATATTAATAAAAAAAGAAAATTCAAAATAAATAAGAATATATTTTATAAAAATCCTTTAAAAATATTTAGTTCAAAAAAAATTGATATTTTGTTTGAGTGCATAGGTTTATCTGATGGCATTTCAAAAAAAATTGTTGAGAAAGCATTAAAAAATAAGATTCATGTAATAACACCAAACAAAGCTTTGATATCTAAACATGGTGATTATTTATCTAAATTAGCAGAAAAAAATAAAGTAAATTTAGAATTTGAGGCTTCTGTAGCTGGCGGCATACCAATTTTAAGGACTATAAAGGAAGGATTAGCAACTAATAAAATTAATAAAGTTTATGGAATATTAAATGGAACTTGCAATTATATTTTATCAGAAATGGAGAGTTCCAAAGATTCTTTTGCTAATGTATTAAAAAGAGCTCAAAAACTTGGTTATGCTGAGCCAGGAAACCCTAAGCTTGATTTAAATGGCTATGATGCTTTTGCAAAAATTAGAATTCTGTCATCACTTTCATTTAATAAATATATATCTAAACAAAAATGCTTGATGGAAGGAATTGAAAATATTGAATTTAAAGATATTGAAATTGCAAATCAGTTAAATTTTAGAATTAAATTACTTGGAATTACAGAATTAATTAACCACAAACTTTTTGAGAGAGTTCATCCATGTCTAGTTAAAAAAGATTCTTACATAGCAAATGTTACTGGTGTTATGAATGCTGTTATCTTACAGGGCGAACCTGTTGGGGAAAGTGTACTCCAAGGTGAAGGTGCAGGACCTGGAGCTACATCTTCAGCCTTGATGTCAGACTTCCTATCAATTTTGAGAGGTAATATTAAGTTCCCTTTCGGAGTCTCTAACAAAAATCGCAAATCAATTTCTTCTTACAATTTAAATAACTACTCAAATTCTCTTTATCTTAGATTTGAGGTAAATGACAAACCAGGAGTTCTTTCTCAAATTACTCAGTCGTTGGCAAAAAGAAATATTTCAGTTGAAAGACTTATTCAAATTCCTGATCATAAATATAAAAAAGCTTCTATTATAATCATCACTCACAAAACCAATGAGTCAGATGCAAATAAATGCCTTAATTCATTTAACTCAAATAAAAATATATTAAAAGTTCCTACGAGAATAAGACTGTTTTAAATGGAATTATATATTAAGTTATTTGAGGTATTATTTCCGGTTTTTTTTATAGTTGGTATAGGTTATTTTTTGGGTAAAAAAAAATCAGATATAGATACAACTTTTATAACAAATTATTCTGCTAATTTCGGAGCTCCGGCACTATTTATTTTTGCTATAACCTCTTCTGGTGTTACTTACGATGTATTTTCTGAATATTTTGTTTACTCAATAATAGCTCTTCTTTGTTTTGCAATAACCGGTGTTATTTTTTTATTTTTTATGAAAAAAGATATATCTAGAGAGTTACCTCCTTTTTTTCTTCCAAACACAGGAAACATGGGAATTCCAATTTGTTTATTTGCTTATGGTTCTTTAGGCATGGGTGTTGCTGCAGCTATATCATCATTGGTTGTACTTTTGCATTTTACCGCCAATATCTTTCTAGCAAGCAAAAAATTCGATATTAAAATTATTTTAAAAAGCCCTTCATCATATGCAGTAATTATTGCTGTTGCTTTTTTATATTTTGATCTTGAAATGCCAAAAGTTGTCTTAAACACAGTAATGCTATTGGGTTATGCTATGATTGTTTTAATATTAATGTCTTTAGGCGTTTCATTAACGCAAATGAAAGTATTTTCTTTAAAAAGTTCCTTAATCTCATCAGTAGGACGTGTAATAATAGGACCAATTATAGGATTTATTTTAATTAAAATATTTAATTTATCTGGTTACGCAGCTGGAGTTTTATTAATTCAATCTGCAATGCCAAGTGCTATTTTGACATATTTAATTGCTTCAATGTATTCTCCAAAAGAAATAGTAGATAACATATCTAGCATGATTGTGGTTTCAACTTTAATGTCCTTAATCACCATTCCAATTATAGTATTCATTGCTTTAAAGTACTTTTCTTAATGAGGGCTATTATCCTTAATTTGTCAGCATGGGCAGTTTTGCCTTTTATGGACACAATTGCAAAATACTTGTCTGCTGAATTATCTTTTTTTCAAATTACATGGGCCAGATACTTTTTTACTGTATTTTGGACACTTCCTTTCATGTTTATTTTTTTTAGAAAAAAATTAACATTTTCTGAAAATCCTAAATTGCAAATTTTAAGAGGATTAACTCTTTTCTCAGCCAATATTTGTTTTTTCTACTCAATTTCAATAATATCTATGGCTAAGGCTTTAACACTTGCTTTTGTTGCTCCTTTGGTGACTACAGCGCTATCTCCATTTTTATTAGGAGAAAAAGTTGGGATAAAAAGATGGACAGCAGTTATAGTTGGGTTTATAGGAAGTTTAGTTGTTATAAGACCTGGTTTTATAGAGTTTAATTTAGCCACAGTAGCTGCTTTAGGAACAGGTTGTCTTTATGGTGTTTATTTAATAATCACAAGAAAACTTCACTCAACAGATAATCCATTATTAACACTTTTGTTAACCGGCATAGTAGGGGCCACTGTTTCAACATTCTTTGTACCAATAGTTTGGGTTAATCCATCAAATATTCAGTGGCTATGGCTTGCTATAATGGGTATTTTTGCATGTTTAGGACATATTTTATTAATTTATTCATTAAGATATGCTGATGCTTCTAAATTAGCTCCTTTTGGATATTTTGAGATTATTACGAACATTATATTGGGATATTATGTCTTTAAAGACTTCCCAGACCTATGGACTTTCTTAGGATTGTTCATAATTGTATCTTCAGGTATTTATATTTTTAAGCGAGAACTTAATAATAAGTGATTTTATTTAAGTAAATACTTATTACCTTTATACTTATAAATCAATTTAAGTTTATATTATAAACTATTGAAATTATTAATTATTTTATAAAACTTAAACTAAAATATAATACATATAATATTAGGATATAATTATAATAAATAACTAAAAAAAGGACGATAAATATAGGTAAAATTGAAAAACCTTTGTAGATTAAGGGTTTTAGTCGATAGTAGATTAAAGTGGTTAGATCATTATATTTAGAATTGTCAATTTTAGCCAATAATCAATATAAATTAAGGGTAAAGTAGTTATTTTTCGGTGGTTAAATAAGCGTTGATAGGCTTAGATTCTAGAGTGATGCATATATCGAATATAGCGTTTAATCGAGCATAGAAGGGGTTAATTTTGAGATATACTGATATACAGTACAACTGAAGGGAGAAATATAAATATATATAAAAAATAACTAAATATATTTAAAAAGCGTTGGTATTAAAGGATTCTAGACTGAAAAACCTTCCTTTTTTAGTAGTTTTTTCTTGATTTTAATGCCTCCTGGTGCCGAGAAACCACCTAAGGTACCATCAGATCTGATAACCCTGTGACAAGGCACTCTAGGTGCATAAGGATTCTTACCGCATGCATTAGCTACAGCACGTGCTGATTTAGGCATTTTTATCCCTATAGCTACTTCTTTATAGGTTTTTACCTTACCTTTTGGTATTTTCATAAGGTATTTCCAGACTTTTATTTGAAATTTTGTACCTTTTAGGATCATCTAATAGAAAAAAAACCCTGTTTCCTTGCACTTTTTAGGGTGCAAAGAACAGTAGTTTTGACACGTCGTTGTAGGCGCTACCGCCGTGTCCTTCGCTCTGCATGTTTAGCGCTGCTCTGCAGAACTTTCTGCCCTCTGGGCTTGAACCTCTCGGCTTTTCCCCAATTGGCCAGTTAAGAGTTGCCTCTTAATTCATTTTTGAGATTATCAGATGTTAAAGGTTGTATGTATCACTTTATTGTTGAATTTAATGAGTTTTTAACAACTGTGGATAGTGGGGAAAAGCTAAACTAAAACATTAAGAGTATTAGCAAAACAAAAATACTGAGAAAAAATGCACCAAATATAAGCATTAATATCCTATTTTTGGTTTGTTCCTTTAATTTTGGCCAGTAATTCATTATCATGAATGTTCCTATAACGACCAATAATCCAATTAATATATATTTTGGCATTTATATATAACAAATATTAGTTACAAACTTTATAATCAACAGATAAAAGGCCGCTTATCTTAACATTTAGCGTGGAATCATCAATATTATGTAACTTAAGAAGAATATAATAGCCATAATAGACAGAAATATTGTATTTATACTTTTACCAGTATTTCGGTATTGAATTAAACTTAATATAACGAAACCAATTGAGCTTATTAAAAACCATGCTGCAGGAATTTCTCCATCGAATGAATTCATAAATTTATATTTAAACTATTGACAATAAAAATCACCTAATATATAACTTCCGATAATTAATGGTTATCGGAAAATATTATGAATGAACTTGCAACTGATTTAAAAATCCTTGAATTAGAAACTTTAAAAAACTTAAAGAATTCTAAAGCTGCTAACACACTAAGAGCTTATCAGGCAGATTTTAGGGATTTTTCCATATTCTGTTCAAAAAATGGCTTAAGTTCAATGCCTACAGAACCTAAAATTCTATCTATTTACCTAACCCACTTAGCATCGACCTCAAAATTTAGCACTTTAAAGCGCAGAATAGCATCTATAAGCGTGATTCATAAGATGAAAGGGCATTACCTAGATACAAAACACCCAATAATTATGGAAAATTTGCATGGTATAAAAAGAGTTAGGGGCACAAATCAAAAAGCAAAAAAACCTATATTAATCAATAATTTAAAAAGCATAATTAATAAAATAGATGAAATAAAACAGCCAGAAAAAAAGAAGTTTAGAGATAAAGCTCTGATACTTGTAGGATTCTCAGGTGGTTTTAGAAGATCCGAGCTAGTTAATATTGATTATGAAGATTTAGAATTTGTGAGTGAAGGAGTCAAAATATTCATTAAGAGATCGAAAACTGATCAATCTGGAGAAGGAATGATAAAAGCGATCCCCTACTTTGATAATAAATTATTCTGTCCAGTTACAAAGCTAGAAGATTGGATCAATTTTTCAGAAATTAAATCAGGTAAAGTATTTGAAATATCAGACAAAAGTGTAGCACTAATTATTAAAAAATATGCATCTCTTTCAGGTTTGGATCCAATTAAATATGGTGGTCATAGTCTTAGATCTGGATTTGCCACATCGGCAGCAGAATTTGGCGCAGAAGAAAGAAATATAATGGCAATGACGGGCCATAAAACAACACAAATGGTAAGAAGATATATTCAAGAAGCTAATTTATTTAAAAATAATGCTTTGAATAAAATAAAGATCTAATCTCTAAAACTTTAAAAAAATTAATAAAATTCATTTTTTTTCAAACAATACTTGGTGGTCTGTCTCATAAATAATTTTAAAATTATTTTGAAGCAAAAAGTTTATTGATAGATTAGTTTTAGAACCTTTATCATCAAGAAGAATAAGTGATCTTTTGTGAATATTTTTTAAAGCATTCTTAATCTCATTTAGTTGATGAGATGAAGCTTTAAGTGGATCGTGACCATCAAAAGAGTCAAGGTACAACAAATCTATAGGTTTAGAAAAATTTTTTAAAAAGGAAACACTATCTTCAACATAAAATGTAATATTTTTTGAAAAATTCTTTGTAAATTTTTTTGCATTATCAATATTTACTTGAGAAATATCACAGCTATGTAAATGACCATTAATAAATTTTGCAAAATTAGCAAACATTATAGTGCTCATCCCATCTTTCCAATTATACTTTTTAAAGAAAAAAAATTTAATTTTTCCTCTAGAAGTGCCTGTCTCAACAATAGTTTTAAGATTTCTTTCTAACACTAAGTCAAAAGCCTTTTTAAACATGGTTAATCTTATATTTTTGGGATTATCAAACTTTTGCAAAAAATTCATAGCATATTAATTATATCTCTACTCAAATTTTTAAAATTTTTTCTGTAAATAAAGTTATAATTTCTAAAATGCTCAGTCCATCTTTTATAAAAATTTAATTTATCTTTTTCTATAATATCAATTTGCCTAATGTTTTTGGCAGCAGCCACATGAGATATCGCTCCATGACAAGAAATTAATAATTCGCAACTATCAACGATATTTTCGATCTCAATAAAATCTATATTTGAAAGAATAATAAGCTTTGAGTTAAATTTATCTGATGAAATTTTATTTAAAATTTTGGGTTTTTTAACCCCAGTTGTAATTACAAGCTTTTTACCAGATTTATTTATAATAGAATTAATAAAAGACTCAAGATCATCATTAATAGGTTCTATATTAACATATGAGTTTATATATTCTTTATGTATCCACTTTTCATCAAAATGAAAAAGTATATAACTATTATCAATAGTTTTATTATATTTATCTCGACTTTTTAAAGTATTTAAATCACTTTCAATAAAATTTAAGTTAATTAATTTTAATATTTCTTTAATATCAGAAAAGTATGAATTCGATTTATTTTTTACTAAAACTTTTATTTTTGAGTTTAAAAAAAAGGATATAATTTTGGATCTTTGTTTTTGATCATGAACAATTATAGCTCTATATTTTTCATTATGTAAATTCTTTATCAGTTTTATTTTTTCAAAAAAAACCATTTTTTAATAAAATTACGCTATCAACTGAATTAAATGATTTAATATAATTATAGTTTTTTTGTGATGCTACAACGGTAACATGTGAATTTGATTCATTTCTTTTTATTGAATTTATTAATATAGCTGTAAGTAGAAAATCACCTATCCTATCTGTTCTAAAAATTAAATATTTGTTCATTTGTCATGCCACAAATATTTCTTTTTATTATTTATATCGAAAGTTTTATTTATAATAAAATCAGCAACTAGATTTGAATTAAAATATTTTGTATATTTATCCTTACCTTTTTTTGCAATTGATTTTCTTAATTTATCATCTTTATTTAGTTTTGAAATTTTTTCACTCAAATCATGTACATTTGAATAAAAAACCATTTCTTTTTCATTAAAAAAATCTCTATAACAAGTTTTTTCATCTATAAGTGTAACCAATCCATTTCCTGTTATTTGAGTTATCCGGTCACTACTATAATACTTAATTGGATCTCCCCTACTTAAATTTAATCCCATTTTTGAATTAGAAATAATTTTAAAGTATTGATCTGCCCATATCGGCTGAATATTATCTACACCAAAAATATCATACTTTATGTCTTTTGATATATTTATCAATTTTCTAATAAATTCTTCTCTGTCATCTTTACCCCTGTATTTTAAACTTCCTCTATGTACACCATGACTAAGTGCAAAAAAAACATCATTTGAACAATTTTTCTTATAATTATTTAATGTTTCAATTGATGGGTCAGTTGGATTTGGAATGAAGTAATTATTAGTTTTTTTTGGTAAAAAATTTAATACATCGGGACTAGTTGTCATAAAATTTGCATCAAGAAACTTAGATTTATGTAAAATTCTTTTTTTATTCTTATTAAAATCAGGTCCTTTTATATTTAATGGGTCAAGAAACCACTGGGCAATTTTTAAAAAAGGATATTCATCTTTTAATGTACCCAGCATATCCGTAGATACAAGATCAGCATGACCCAGAACTATAAGATCTGGTCTAAAATTATAGCATGTTTTTCTTAACTTTTCGTTTAATGATTTAGATCCAGATAAATCAGAATATGATTTATAATTTTTTTGTATATCACGATCGCTAAATTCTAATACACTATTACCTTGCCTAATAAAGCCATTATTAATTCTTCTGCCGGTGTTAAAAAAAAGTCTTCCGTCATGACGTTCATTAAAATTTGTCACATGAAGTATTCTTAGAGAAACATTTTTTTTTATATTAAATCTTTTAAATATTTTAAATCTTTCATCTCTTATTTTATCTATTAATTTAGAGACATATGAATGTGATAAAAAAAAGTTTTTTAATGATAGTTTTTGAAAACTTATTCTTTTTTTTTTATTTAAAATTAGCTCATTAATTTCTTTATATAAATTTTGATAGTTTAAACTTTTAAGTATTACTCCATTAGTTATTGTTTCTTTTAAACCTCCTCTATTGCTTATTATTACTGCACATCCATTAGCGGCAGCTTCTAAACTTGTTCTTCCAAAAGGCTCTTCCCACCTTGAACAAATTACAGCTATACTTGATTTTTTATATATATTAAGAACTTGATTATGATTTAAAAATCCTAGAGATTTTAATCTATTATGATTAAATTTAATTTTATCTCTTGGCTCATCACCAACAACGATGGATGACCAATCTTTATGTTTGTTTAAAACTTTAATAATTGCGTTTCCAAATATATCATAACCTTTTGCTTTATTTAGCTTACCAACAAAAGTAATAATTTTTTTTTTTAATTTTAATTTAACTTTATTTTTCTTTGCTGATTGATTTATTACAATTAACTTTTCACTGTTATTATATTCATCATTCATTCCGTCAAGAAATTTTCTTTTTGACCAATTGCTATTAAAAATAATTTTAAAACAATTTTTTAATAGAAAAATTCTTTCAGAAACTGTTCTAGAGCCACTCATCGTTAAAGGGTCGTTATGGAAATAAAGTATATAATTTTTATTTTTTAAAGATTGCATTAAATAAATCATATATATTGGCCTGTTGTGTATTTCGATTAAATCAGAATTTCTTTTATATTCTAATTTTACAAACTCTTCAGCGTATGTTTTATTTTGACTCTTAAAAAAATTTTTTTTTATTATGATATTTTTATATTTTAAATTAAATCTCTGTTTATAATTTGTGTTTCCATAAACAATCGTTTGTTTTTTATATTTACTAATTTTAAGTGTATCATTAATAAATAAAGAAACTGCACCAGGGTATTTTGGTGAAAAGTTTTCCTTAAATGGTAATAATATTGAAATTTTCAATTTAAAAACCTTTTTTTATTTTGTTTCTTAACTTGTAATTTTTTTTTAATTTATACTCTTCTTTCATTGCTATAATTTTATTATCATATCCTTTATAGTATGCCAGTTTCCATTTTCTTCCACGAGTGAATTTTGCACCTCTTGAATTATTATGTGATTTTAATCTTCTATTTATATCATTAGTGTATCCAACATAAGAAATTGTTCGATTTATGTTTTTTGAGACTATTAGGTAAACAAAATACATCAAATATACTTATTTTTATTTATTTGAACAATATCATTATATAACAATTTGTGAGTAAAAGAATATCTAATCAATAAAAATAATTTATTTTTAAAATTCTCTTAATTAAAAAATTAATATCACTTATAAAAAAAAGAAATATTGAACTTAATTTTTTATAATTATTTATTTTTTTACTAAAAAAAGGTAAAATATTTTTTTTTTCTTCTAACCAAGCATTATAATTTATTTCAGCTAAAGATTTTCTTAAATGATAACTATTTATAATACTATCAGTATTTATTTCTTTGATATTTTTTTCATCAAAAAGAAATCCATTATTTTCATTTTCTATATATTCATTCATAGTGGAGTCATTATATCCGACTACATACATACCTTTTGATATAGCTTCAACTAAAGCCATACCTATTCCCTCTTTTTTTCTTGGAGCAACAAAAACATTACATTTTGACAGTAAATTTAAAAAATCTTCTTTAGACAAGAATTCATTTTTAATTAAAGTTATTTTTAAATCTTTCCTATTTAAATATTTACTAATATTAGACTCTTTACGTCCATAATCTGGGTTTGGAAAATATAATATTTCATTTATGTCTTTACTTTTAAATATTTTAATCCAATCATCAAATTTAACACCTCCTCTATCCCAAAAAAAAATGTTGAGTTTTTTTTGATTTATTTGACTAGATGAAAAATCTGTTTTTACATAATATTTAAGTTTTAAAGTATCAAGTTTTGATTGTCCGATACTCTCAGTAATTTTATCAGAAAATTTTAAAACTTTTACACCCAATGAAGCCATTTGATCCCAGAAAATTCTTTTTAAAAAAGTATTTGTAAAATTTACTGCTCCATATTTATCAAGACCATCATACATTGGTGCCCACATAATTCTTTTTCCTTTTAATTTTCTCATTAATTGATATGGAAATATTATGTGAAAGAAAAAAATAAAATCATATTTTTTTAAATCATTTAATGGAAACTTTTCTCTTGGTTTCCACCAAAAATCAGTTATTTCAAATTCTTCAGAAAGAATTTCTCTTAAAAAATCTCCACTTTTAGTATTTTTGTGTGTATAGAAATCAACATATGCTAATCTTTTTTTATCATTATTATTAGACATTCAATATTTTTTTAATGTTGTTTTCATTATCTTTGATCCAACTTATTACATTTTCTATACCTTTATTTATACTTATTTTTGGGTACCATCCCAAATCTTTTCTAACCTTTGAAATATTGGATATATAAATTTTTTGATCACCTTGCCTCCAATTGTAATTTTTATATCTAATTTTTTTTTTTAATTTTTTTTCTAATATATCTTTAAGTTCAATTATACTTAGTGAGTTTTTAATTCCACCACCTATATTGTACAAATTATTTTTTATTTTTTTTGTTTTAGAAATAATAAAAAATAATCTCACTAAATCATCAATAAATAATATATCTCTTACTTGTTTACCATCACCATAAATATTTAATTTCCTATTGAAATATGAAGCTATTGTAAGCCATGTAATCCATCCGTGATCTTCAATACCAAATTGTTTAATACCATATACACAGCTTAATCTAAGGACTATTGTGTCTAATTTATATATACGTGAGTAATCTCTTACATATTGATCAGCTGATCCTTTCGAGCAACCATATGGAGAATAAAAATCTAATTGATAGTTTTCTTTTATAGCATTGTTAGATTTCTTAAAAATATATCTTTTTTTATTAGACAGGATTTTTTCATTTAGAGATCCATAAACTTTATTTGTAGATATAAAGATCAACTTAGATTTCCTTGAATATAATCTAATCGATTCAATTATATTAAAAGTTCCTAATGCGTTAGTATTAAAATCAGTTTTGGGATCAGTAATTGATTTTGTAACAGCAACTTGTCCAGCACAATGTAAAATTAAATTAGGTTTTAAATTCGATATAATTTTAGAAATTTTATTATAGTTTTCTACATTTATTCTATAAAATTTAAATTTTATATTTTTATTTAAATTGCTTAGATTATTTAAAGTGCCTTTTCTAGAACAGTCGTCAACAAGAAATACTTTCCATCCTTTTTTATAAAAGTAAATTGCTGAATTTGTGCCCATGAAACCAACACCACCTGTTATAAGAATTTTTTTTGTTTTTTTACTCATAAGCATTTAATTATAATTTATGGCGGTCCCTAGGGGAATCGAACCCCTCTTTCGAGGATGAAAACCACGTGTCCTAACCGATAGACGAAGGGACCGAATTTGGATCTTTTATTGTAAATAATACAATTAATCAAGTAATGGTACCTCTTTTTTTACTATTTTGATTGTGGAGTTTTTAATAGTAACTAATGTTTCTGTAATAAATTTTCCATTTTCTAATTTAACTCCACCTACTAGCTCATTTGAAGTAATGCCAGTAGCACAAAAAATAGAATCTCCTTTAACTATTTCGTTTAAATTATATTTTTTGTTTAAATCTTTTATGCCCATTTTTTTTGCTCTACTAATATCTTTATCTGTTTTAAATAAAAATCTACCTTGAAATTTACAATTAAAAGCATCTAATGCAGATGCTGCAAGAACTCCTTCGGGACCGCCTCCAACACCTAGGAAAATATCAACAGCATATTTCTCATCGGTAACTAACAGTGCTCCAGCCACATCGCCGTCTGTTAATAATCTTAAATTTACTTTTAATTCTTTTAATTTATCTATTATTTCTTTATGCCTTGGTCTATCCAGTATACATGCAGTAATTTTATCTAAATCTTTATTTTTAGAATCTGCAATATTTTTTATATTTTTTTCAACTGAAAAATCTAAATCTGTAGCATCATTAGGAACATCTTTTCCAACAGCTAGTTTATTCATATAAGTTTCCGGAGCGTTAAATAAATTTCCTATCATGCTTATTGAAAGTACTGAAAGAGCTCCTGGTAAATTATTTGCTGCAAAATTTGTACCCTCAAGTGGGTCAACAGCGATATCAATAGATGGACCTTTACCGGTTCCTAATTTTTCACCAATATATAACATTGGAGCCTCGTCTAGTTCACCCTCGCCTATTACTACTTTTCCATTTATATCTAATTGATTAAGATTTTTTCTCATTTCATCTGTAGCCGCCTTGTCTACTAATACTTTATCTTTTTTTCCTAAGTGTGGGTAAGATGCTATCGCAGCGTTGGATGTAATATTAATTATTTTATCTAAAAAATCTTTTTCAAATATCATAAACTATTTTGATTCAATAGTTACATCTTCTTCTGATGATTTTAGTTTATCTTCAAACTCTCTTAAACGTTTATATACACTTGCAAGTTCTATAATAGTTGGCCAGGCTTTTAATAAATATTGCATAGATCCTTCGACTCTTCCAAATGCTCTTATAATTTGCTGCATAACTCCTAGTGTAACTACTCCCGCTACAATTGCTGGAGCTAAAAAAACATATGCAGATAAAACATTTGCTTGTAAGTATGCAATTCGACCAATATTAAAATATAGATATCTTAAATAACTTAAAAAATGAATTTTACGCACATCATCAAATAATTCATCAATTCTTTTTGGTCTTATAGTTTCATTGTCTTCTGCAATTACAAGTATTTTTCTATAAGCAGCCTCTTGTTTTTGTAAATCATACTCAACACCAACCAGCCTTAATATTAAACCAAGTACAATTAAAAAAACAGTTCCGCCAATAGTCCAAATCAAGGCACCTACTATTAAACCGTATTCCCAGTCACCAAAAAAGAAAATAGGAATGCCAATACTTAAGCCAAATAATATAGGAACAAATTGGATCAAAATCATTATAGATTCTATTAAACTTGTACCTAATCCTTCCATGATTCTTGTGAATTTAATTGTATCTTCCTGAACCCTTTGTGATGCACCTTCTATTTTTCGAGCCTTGTCATAAACAGAATGATACCACTCAACCATTGCAGTTCTCCATCTAAATAAAAAATGTGCTGTAAAGAAACTAATTGCTACATAAACAGCAATATACATGCCTGCCAATGTAATGAATGAAAACAAACTTCCAAAGTATTCTTCAATTGAAACAGCGTTTGGCTCTGCAAGTGCTTTCTGAATCATGTCATAAAATACACCAAACCACTCATTTATTTTCACATCTATTTCAACCTGAACCCATAAAGATGAAAGTATAATAAAAGAACCTAACCATGCCCAAACAAACCATTTACGTGAATTAAAAAATTTAAACATTATTTAATAAAGTTATCAGAATAAGATTTTTTGTTGATTTTTCTTTTATTAGGCTCAATTAATTCATAATCAATTTTATTTTTTTTTGCATAATCTATAGCGATTTCTTTTGTCATAAATTCAAGTTTTAGTTCGGAATATGTATCAGAAGAACTTTCCCAGCCCATTAAAGGATTAATACCCGGTTTTTCTGCTACAAACTCAATTACCCATTTATCAAATTTTTTTATACCAGATTGCATGGCTGTTTTGGAAGGTTTATATATTTTAGCTTTTTTCATAAATGGTCGGGGCGGCAGGATTTGAACCTGCGACCCTCTGGTCCCAAACCAGATGCGCTACCAGGCTGCGCTACGCCCCGAATGGGTAACTAATACAGTAGTTAATGCTAATTTCAAAGGATAAATATAACCAAAAATGAAGAAATTTAATAAAAATCTGTTATATAAGAAATCATGATAATTACGTGCCCATGTGGTGAAAAAAAATTTGAAATTGATCAAAAATTAATACCTTCAGAAGGTAGAATGCTTCAATGCGGTAGCTGTGATCATAAATGGTTTTTTAAAATTAATACAGATGAAAAGATAGTTGAAGAAAAAATTAATATAGACACAGATAATAATTCAGAAAATTATATTGATCAATCAGCAAAGTCTTTAGAAAAAAGCTTAAAGGATAAAGAAGAGAAAATTATTCCTGAAAAGAAAAATGATAAAGAAAGTATTAATTACTTAAATATTATTATAGTTGTAATTATATCAATAGCTGCTTGTATACTTATTCTAGATACATTTGAAAAACATCTAGTATCAATATTCCCAAATATTAGTTTTATATTAGATAATTTATACCAATCAATTGAAGATGTTAAACTTTTCATTTTAGATTTAGTTAATTAAGCAATGTTAAAATATTTATCATCACCTTTTAAATGGTTTTTTAAATTAGAAGCTGCTAGTGGATTGGTTTTGTTGATAAGCGCGATAATTGCACTTATAATAAGCAACTCTTCAATATCTTCATTATATTTTGAAACATTAGATAAATATGTTTTCGTAGGATTAAATAACATCGGTCTTAAACTAAGTGTCTTACACTGGATAAATGATGTTTTGATGGCAATATTTTTTTTCTTTGTAACTCTTGAAATTAAAAGAGAATTTATACAGGGTGAACTTTCAAATATTAAGCAAGCATTACTTCCAATAATTGGAGCTGTTGGAGGCATGGTAATACCTGCATTAACTTATGTTTATATAAATTTTGGAAATTTTGAAACTTTAAATGGATGGGCTATTCCTTCTGCAACTGATATTGCATTTTCATTGGGTGTATTATCTTTATTAGGATCTAGAGTTCCTATTTCTTTAAAAGTTTTTTTGACAGCTTTAGCAATAATAGATGATCTTGGTGCGATTGTAATTATTGCCTTTTTCTATTCAGGCGATTTAAGCGTATTCAACTTAATTATGATGCTTATATCTTTTATAGTTCTCGTAATTCTAAATAAATTTGAGATTAAAAAATTTCTACCTTATTTAATTATTGGTATATTACTTTGGCACTTTACTCATGAGTCAGGTATTCATGCAACTATTGCAGGTGTTCTGTTGGCTTGTACTATTCCACATAGAAAAAAAGAAAAAGATTTTTCATTACTAATAAAATTGGAGCACGCGATAAGTCCATATGTAGCCTTTGGAATAATGCCATTATTCGCTTTTGCTAACGCCGGTGTTTCTCTAGAAGGAATTTCATTTTCATCGTTATTACTACCAGTTCCTCTTGGAATAATGTTGGGACTTTTTTTGGGTAAACAATTAGGCGTGTTTGTTTTTTCTTATGCATCTATAAAATTAGGATTTGCACAAATGCCAAATAATTCTAATTGGACTCAACTATATGGAGTTGGGATTCTTACAGGTATAGGATTTACAATGAGTTTATTTGTTGGAAACTTGGCATTTGTAGAAAGCCCTCAATATATGGATGGTGTTAAAATCGGAGTTTTATCTGGGTCACTTTTATCCACCCTGGCTGGATATTTTCTGATATTAAGCACTTCCAAAAAATGAAAAAAAAAAATAATTATTTTTTAATAACCTTATTTTTAATTACTAATTTTTTAATTTTTAATACAATTGTAAAAGCTATGGATAACAAAACAATTTATGATTTAGAGTTAGAGTTATTAACGGGAGAAAAAATTAAACTTAATAAATATGAAGGTAAAGCTATTTTATTAGTTAATGTTGCTAGCAATTGTGGATTTACCAAACAATATAGTGATTTACAGAATTTATGGGAAAAATATAGAGATAAAAATTTAGTTGTTTTGGGTGTTCCATCAAATCAATTTGGTGGTCAAGAGCCTGGATCAAATGCTGATATCAAAAATTTTTGTGAAACAAATTTTAATATTAATTTTCCTATAACTTTAAAATATGATGTAAAAGGGGAAAATGCACATGATATATACAAATGGGCAAAAAATGATTATGGGAAAAGTGCTGTACCAAAATGGAATTTTCATAAAATCTTAATTGATAAGAATGGCAAAGTCCATGACACATTTGCATCTTTTACCAATCCCTTATCACAAAAAATTATTAAAGAATTGGATAAAATCTTATAAATTAAAAGACATCCCGTCATAAGCTGGCACTACATTATTAGGAAGCAACTTTTTCAATTTATTATAATCTAAATCTGAATGTAAATTTGTAAGAATTGATTTATTAGGTTTCAATACCTTTATTAAATCTAAGGTTTCAGATAAATTAAAATGTGAGGGATGTTTATTATATCTCAAACAATCAACTACAAGATATTTTAAATTTTTAAAATACTTAAAGTCTTTTTCATAAACTAAACTTACATCACTTAAATAAGCACACTTGTTATTTATTACAAAAGCACTACATTCAATTTTACCATGTTTAACTTTTATACTTCTTATATTTAATTTAATATTGCTATCTTTAAAAATGTTATTTTTTTTTAATGGATATATTTTTAGTATAGATGGATATGATGGTGTATTTTTAAAACAATATTTAAAATTTTTTAATAAATATTTTTTAGTTTCAAAATCACTATAAACAGGAATTCTTTTTTTATTTTTAATATAAAATACTCTTAGGTCATTTATACCATGTGTTTGATCAGCATGATAGTGAGTATATAAAACACGATCAATTTTTGTTATTTTATTGTTTAAAAGTTGAAATCTTAAATCAGGTGAAGTATCTATAAGTGTATTGCTTTTTGGTGATGTAATGATTGCACTACATCTTGTACGATAATTTTTTTTTTCTTTTGGGTTACAATTGCCAAAAGATCCATCTGATCTAGGAACACCAAGTGAGCTACCACAACCTAATATAGTAAATTTTAATGTCATTTCTAATTAAAATTAAATAAATTGTTAAAATTATTATTAGTAATTTTTTCTGTGGCGGTTAATTCTAATTCTTTTATCTGCGAAAGTTTCTCTAAAGTATATTTAATAAAACTAGGTTCATTTTTCTTTCCTCTAAATGGCACTGGAGATAAATATGGACTATCAGTT
Organism: uncultured Pelagibacteraceae bacterium; assembly: GCA_902551895.1. Classification (GTDB taxonomy): domain Bacteria; phylum Pseudomonadota; class Alphaproteobacteria; order Pelagibacterales; family Pelagibacteraceae; genus Pelagibacter. The sequence goes on from CACDEU010000001.1 coordinate 49,976, forward strand.
TCAATCAATATTTTATTTGTCGGTATATTTTTAAATGTGTTTTGAAGCTCTGTGCTATTTTTAAAAGTAATTATTCCACTAGCAGAAAAAAAGCTATTTATAGATAACAACTTATTAGCAAATTCCATAGAACCAGTAAAGCAATGCATTAAAATTTTTGGATTTAAACTTTTATACTTTTCAAGTATCTCAAAGGTTTCTTTTTCAGCATTTCTAGAATGAACAATAATTGGAACATTAAGCTCGATTGAAGCCTCTATATGTTTATTAAAACTTAATATTTGTTCATCTTTATCACTGTTATTATAATAAAAGTCCAATCCACTTTCCCCAATAGCAATAATTTTTTTATTTGACTTAACGTTATTTATAATTTCATTTACTGTAACTTTATCATTATCAACTTCATGAGGATGTATTCCAAAGGTACCATGGATAATAGAGTCAAATTCAACAATTTTAATAATTTTTTTAAAACTATCTCTTGTAGTGCAAATAGATAGAATTTTCTCTAGACCAATTTTTTTAGACCTATCAATAACATTTTTAAGGTCGCTATACATTGGTTCATGATCTAGATGGCAATGAGAATCAATCATTTTTTTCAATTTTTTTAAATAGAATGTCGATTTTATTAATTGAAGAATTAACTTTTAGACTTTCGTGATTTTTTATTGATTCAAAATTAATATCTTTTTGATTTAAATTAAAAACTTTTAATACTTTTAATGATGTATCTGGCATTATTGGGTTTAATAAAATTGAAATTTTTCTAATCATTTCTAAAGAAACATATATTATAGTATTTAATCTTTTAATATCAGATTTTTTTTTCCAAGGTTCTTGATCGTTAAAATATTTATTAGTGTCAAACATGCAATCAACTATAAAACTTGTATAAGAACTTAATTCTTGGTTATCAATAAATGATCTCATTGTATTTATATTGTTACTTACTTTATTTAAAAGATCTAGGTCACTATTTTCAAAATTATTTTTTTCTGGCACTAAAAGATTGCAGTTTTTTTCATTAAATGAAATAACTCGTTGGCATAAATTTCCATAATTATTGGCCAAATCACTATTTATGCAACTTTCTAACTTATCTTGAGTAATGCTACCATCGCTTCCAAAAGAAACCTCCTTAAGCAAATAATATCTTAGTGGATCAAGTCCATATTTATCAATAATTTCTATAGGATCTAATATATTTCCTTTTGATTTTGACATTTTTTCATCGCCTGAAAGTATCCAGCCATGACCATAAACTCTTTTTGGTGGAGGTATATCTGCAGCTAATAAAAATGCGGGCCAGTAAATTGCATGAAATCGAAGTATGTCTTTACCTATCATATGAAGATTTGCAGGCCAAAAATCTTTGTACTTGATATTTTTTATATCAGGGTAATTTAATGCGCTTATGTAATTTGTTAAAGCATCAAGCCATACATAAATTACATGGTCATTATTATTAGGAACTTTAATACCCCAAGAAAAAGATTTTCTACTTATAGAAAGATCTTTAAGACCGCTTTTAACAAAACTCACTACTTCATTACGTCTTGATACTGGCAAAATAAATTTAGGATTTTCTTCATAAAATTTTAATAATTTATTTTCCCACTCAGATAATTTAAAAAAATAAGATTCTTCTTCAACCCATTCAACTTTAGATCCGGACACTAGAGAAATATTAAAACCATCCTCTTCTTTGATTTCATTATCACCATAGAATGCTTCATCAGAAACTGAATACCATCCAGAATACTTTGATAAATAAATTTGATTTTTTTTTTCTAAGATCTTCCATAAATGTTGGACAGATTTAATATGTCTATCTTCTGTAGTTCTTATAAAATCTGTATTGGATAAATTTAGAATACTTGATAAATTTCGAAAAATTTCACTAATTTCATCACAAAACTTTTTAGGATCTATACCATTTTTCTCAGCTGCTCTTTGTATTTTAAGACCATGCTCATCTGTACCTGTTAAAAATTCTACATTGTAACCGTCTAGTCTTTTAAATCTCGCTATAAAATCAGATACTATGCTTGAGTAGGCATGACCCATATGAGGTTTGGCTGATGGATAATATATAGGAGTAGTAATAAAATAATTTTTATCCATTTAACAATTTTCCATCAATCTCAATTAAAATAGTTTCAATATCTAAATTATATTTATTACATTGATCTATTTTAAACAAAAAATACTTATACAATTTATAAATTTTATTTTTTGATCTTAGATTATTAAATTTTTTACTAAAAAATAATTCAACAAAAAAAGATAGATTATCTTTTATAAATAAATCTTTTTTATAGAGGCGACTTTCAATTACCAATTTTAAAAATTCATCAATTGATATTTTTTCATCAATATTGTTATTTTGGAATAGTTTACAAAGAGAAATAACTTCACCTGGTGAGAGATATATACTTTTAAAATCATCATTTAAATTATTATAAAAATTTGAATCTGATAAATTATTAATTACATCAATTTTATCTTCATTTTTTAAAAAAAAATTAAACTTAATGCATCTTGAATTTAACGTATCAAGAATTTTTATTTTATTGTTGTGAATTAAAAAAAAAAATATTTTACTATTCGGTTCTTCAATTACTTTTAATAGTGCATTAATTGAATTTTTATTTAAATATTCAATATTATCAATCAGTATTATTTTACATTCATTATTAAACGAAGATTTATTTGTAAAATTAATCATTTCTCTTATTTTATTAATTTGAATATTTTTTTTATCATCATCATTTGAAATTAAATAAAAATTTGGATGTGAATTATTTATGATTAAATTATATGATCGATTTTTATCTGAAATTAAATTTTGGTTGAAATTATATTTATTATCTTCATTTTGAGAAAATATATAATTTATTAAATGATAAACTAAGGTTGATTTTCCAATACCTCTTTCACCTGAAAAAATAATTTTGTTTGGTAAATTATTATTATCATAATAGTTTTTAAAATTTAAGAAAATTTTATTATATCCTATTAATTTAGTATTATTAGATGGTTCTATATTCATTTATTTATAAGAGAATTAATTTTTTTTATTATTATATTTTTGTTTTCTAAGATTCTATTATTTGAATTTATGATCATGTAATTTTTTTTATTTTTTGATAATTTAATATATCCTTTTTGTACTTTATTATAAAAATTAATATTAAAAGCATCATATCTATTTTTGTTTATTCTTTTTTTAAGTCTAGATTTAAGATTTTTCATATTAACAACATTTAAAAATGTAAAGTTTGGTTTAATATTATTCAAAACAGCTTTATTTAATGAAATAATAAGTTTTTTATTAATACCCATTCCATAATGCTGATAAGCTATTGTGGAATCTACAAATCTATCAATTAATATAACTTTTTTTTTATAATTTTTTTTTATTATAGATGTATAGTTTTCATTTCTAGCGGAAATATAAAGAAAAAGGTCAGTTAATTTATTAAAATTTGATTTTTTATTTAAAATTAAATTTCTAATTTTTTCTGAATTTTTTGATCCACCTGGCTCTCTTAATTTAACAAACTTGATATTTATTCTTTTAAAATATTTTTCAACATTTTTAATATGAAAACTTTTACCAGATCCTTCAACACCTTCGAAAACTATAATAGGATATTTATACATCACCCCAAATTAAATAGTTAATTGATTTTAATATTCTAGATATAATATTTAGTTTTTTGATACTTTTTGAAGCTAACAGGTCGTGTTCGGATAGAATATTATCTTCATAACTAATTACAAGCTTTGCAAGCACATCATCTTTTCTAATAGGGGCTTCAACAGGACCATTATAGAGAATTTTAGTTTTTAATTTATTTAGTCTTGCTTTTTTAATAGTTTTATAAATATCTGTTTCACTATAAACTGTAACTTTATCACTTTGACCGAGCCAAACATCAAGTTCAGTAAAATCGGCACCCTTCTTTGCAATCTCTATTGTATCAAAATTTGTTAAACCCCATGTTAAAAGTTTTTGTGATTCTTTGGATCTTGAATTTCTTGTTTTAAAACCACTAGCAACTGCAATTAATCTTCTATTTTTTTTCTTAATAGACGATGCTAAAGAATACTTTTCATACGAAAGAAAACCTGTTTTAATTCCATCTGCACCAATGTTCTTGTATAAAAGTGGATTTCGATTACCTTGGGTTATTGGATCTCCACCTGTTCTATCCCATGTAAATTCTAATTCGGCGAAATACTCATAAAAGTCTGGATAATTTCTTATCAAATAATCTGACATAATTAATATATCTTTTACTGTCGAAAGATTGTCAGGATGATTAATACCTGATGAATTTGCAAAATTTGTATTTGTCATTCCAATTTCGTTTGCTTTAGATGTCATCATGATAGCAAATTCTTCTTCTGTTCCAGCTATACCTTCGGCTAAAGCTATACAAGCATCATTACCAGAAGATACGATGATTCCTTTTAAAAGATTTTCCACTGAAATTTCATCACCAACCATTATAAACATTGAAGAGTAACCGGCTTGTGAAAGTCTCCATGCGTTTTCTGAAACAAAAAATTTATCATCTAGACTTAATTGACCTTGTTTTATTAAGTCGAAAGCAATTATTGTAGTCATGATTTTTGTCATAGAGGCAGGAAAAATTTTCAAATCTGGGTTTTTTTCAAAAAGAATTTTTCCTGATAAATAGTCTTGTAATATGACAGTTTTAGCTTTTATATCAAATTCAGTTGAATATATTTTTGTATTAAAAATAGTAAAAAAAACTAAAATTGAAACAGTTAATATTTTTTTCATAATTTTATTATTTCGATATTTTCAAAATTTAAAGGACTTATATCATCAAATGCATTTTTTAAAGATTTTAAATTATCAAAAGGACCTAAATAAACCCTAAAGTTTGTATTAGAAATTTTAGAAATTTTCGAAGTGTTAAGATTTAGTTCATCTTTTATTCTATTTTGCATTGATATAGCAGTTTTTTTATAATAAAAATCAGCAATTTTAATTATATAATTAAATTTGTCTTTTTTTTGAGTTTTAGTATTTTTTTTCTTCTCCAGACTTAAATCATTTATACTAATTCCTTCGACAGGAACCTTTTCAGCAACCTGTTTTTCTTCATCATACATTTTAGCTTTTTTAGCCAGAAAAGTTGAATTTTCTGAAACTGTTGTTATTTCAACATAAGGTTCGGCTTCGTCTAATTGAAGTTCTTCATAGATCCTTTTGGAAATAACAGCATTATAAAATATTGGGTATTTTGAATTTACACCAACTTTTGCTAAAATTGATCTATTGTTTAAAAGATTTGTAATTTTAACATTTGTATTTTTTTTAAGTCTATTTTGAAAAATAATTAATGATCTTTCTTCTATATTTTTACTAATTAATTTTTTTTTTTTTAAATCTTCATTAAAGAGAAGAGCAAAACCTTTGTTTGAAAATGTATCAGATGGAATAATATCTTTTTGTGATTCATTTGTATCAATAGTAGTACACGAATATAAAAATATGAAAATTAAAAGAAAATACTTATAGTTCATTTTTAAATTTATCCTTTAAAGTGCACACTGCTAAAGCAAATCTTAAAGATCTATTCCATTTTAGTATTAATTCATAATTATCAAAAGTTAAATATGCAGGTTCAAGTAATTTTGAATTTTCCACAATATCTCTATCTGGAGTTATTATTCCAGTAATTAAATCTTCATTAACTTTAATATTTTCTTGACCTACTATATATTTTTTAAAGTATTTAAATTTCTTCTTATTTTTAATTTTTTTTGCTGAAGTATTGAGATATTTAACAGGAATATTTTCTTTTAATTTAATTTTATAAAAACACGGATTATTTTTTTTCCATCCTAATTTATTTATATAGTTTGCTGCAGATGCGAATGAATCTTTTGTAGATTTTAAATCAATTAAATTATCTCTATTATAGTCCAAAGCATAATTTTTTATTGTGGATGGCATAAATTGAAAATTACCAAAAGCTCCAGCCCATGATCCATACAAAATATCACTATCCACAACACCTGAATCAATTAATTTTAAAATTATAATTAGCTCTTTAGTAAAAAACTCACTACGCCTTTTATCAAAACTTAAGGTCGCCAAAGATGACAAGATATCCATTTTGCCTAAATACTTACCAAAATTAGTTTCAATCCCCATAAGAGATAATAGCAACTCTTTTTCTACATTAAATTTATTCTCAATATCTAATATTAAGGGACTATTTTTAATATATAAATTTTTACCATTTGTTATTTTTTTTTGATTAGTTCTTTTTTCTATATATGTTTTCGTATCCTCATAAAACTCAGGTTGATATCTGTCATATTTAATAACATTTGGAAGAAATTTAACTTTTGACATTGTTTTGTCTAAAGTTTTTTTGGATATTCCTTGATTAATTGCATATTCTTTGAAAGATACAACCCAGCTATTAAAATCTTCTGCAAATGAATTTGTAAAATTATTTAAGTATATCAGTAAGATATAAAATAAAATTTTAATTATTTTCATACAAATCTCTTAAATAAATTAATACAGCAATCCATATCAAAATAAAACTTAAGAACTTATCTGTAGAAAAAGGTTCATTGTAATAGAAATAACCCAATAAAAATTGACTAGTTGGGGTAATAAAAAAAATCATTCCAGAAGAGCTAAGGCCACATTTTTCAACACCTTTAATAAATAAGAATAAAGGAATCACAGTCATAGGACCTGCTAAAAAAAGATAAAACATAATTTTTGGGTTAGCAAAAGAAAAGTCGTTAAATCCTTTTTGATATATGAAATAAAAAAAAACAATAGCTACCGGTAAAATGAAGAGACTTTCAATAAGCAAACCTATGTCTGTTTCAACATTTATTAGTTTCCTTAAAAGATTATAAGTGGCCCATAAAATTGCTACCAATATTCCTATCCAAGGGAACATTGATAAATTAAATGCTAAATAAATTGAGGATACTATGACAATTATAATTGAAAAAATTCTTTTTTTATTCAATTTTTCTTTTAAAAACAAATAATCAAAAAAAACAGTCAATATTGGAAATATAAAATATCCATAACTTGCATCAATAATTCTGTTAGTTGCAACTGCATAAATCCAAGCGGTCCAATTACCAAATATTAAAAAACTTGTTACAAATAATATAAAAAAATTTTTTTTATTAATTATACTTTGCTTAACTAAGTACCATTTATTAAATATAAGAGTTGTTATAAGTAATATACAACTTGTCCAAATACATCTGTGAACAACAACTTCCAAAGTACCAACAAAAGTAATAAATTGAAAAAAGTAAGTACCTAAGATGCCCCACCATAATGAACCTAGTGTGGCAGATAAAACTCCTTTTTTAAATTCTTCTTTATTCATAATAGTAGAAATGAATGCTTCTTATACTATTTTTTTATTGAATTTAATAATTTTACTTATAAAAACGTCGAAACGGAGAGATGGCTGAGCGGTTGAAAGCACCGGTCTTGAAAACCGGCAAAGGGGCAACTCTTTCCTGGGTTCGAATCCCAGTCTCTCCGCCATTAAATTTTAAAACTTTGAAAATTTTTAACCAGGCTAGTTAATGGTATATTGTCACTTAATATATTATTTTTAATGTTTTTTAGAACTTCATCATCTAAATTAACTAAATAATTCAATTCTTTTAATTCCTGTAAACTCAAATTATCAATTAATGATTTAACAAAACTTATCATTAATATATCCATTTCTTTACTACCTCTATAAGAAGCTCTGTATAATATTTTGCTTTTAAGTTCTTCTTTATTTTCCAACATCAATATATATATAAAAAAATGAACAGTTATGAATATTTATTATCCGATATTAGTAACATAAAAGGTATTGGAACAAAAACTTCAAAATTATTCAAAAAAAAGAATATTATTACAATATTCGATTTACTTTTAAGCTTGCCGCAAGATTCGATAGATAGGACAAATTTAGTTAAAATTAACGAATTACAGATAGGTAAAGTACAAACAGTTACCCTAAATGTCAGAAAATATAATTTTCCAAGAATTAGAAATTTACCTAATAGAGTTTTGTGTGATGATGAAACGGGAAAATTAGAATGTGTATTTTTTAATAGCTATGAAGGATATATTAAAAAAATCTTACCAATAGGCTCGCCTGTTACAATTAGTGGCAAAGTTGGTTACTATAAAAAAAAATATCAAATAACAAATCCAACACATATATCGTCAGATGTTAACTCAATAAAAAAAATATTTAGTAGTTATAGCCTTACAGATGGTCTTACAGAAAAAAAATATAATAAAATAATTGATACTGTATTAAAAAATATTCCAGATTTAGATGAATGGTTAAGTGATGAGATTTTAAAAAAATTTAAGTATATTAAATGGAAGAAATCAATTTTAGAGTTACATAATCCAAAAAACGTTAAAAAAAAAGGTAACTTTTTGAATAGATTAATATTTGATGAAATATTATCAACTTTCTTGATCAATTCCAAAATAAGAAAAAATATAAAAAAAAACAAAAAAATTAAAAAAAAATTTAATACGGATGAGTTTGTTAAAATAAAAAACAAGATTAATTTTGAGTTAACAAATGATCAGTTATTAGCGATCGATCAAATTAATAATGATTTAAAATCAAATCAAAAAATGTTTAGGCTTTTACAAGGTGATGTGGGAAGTGGTAAAACAATTGTTGCATTAATTGCTTCTATCAATGTTATATCAAGTGGATTTCAAGTCTGTTTAATGGCACCAACAGAAATACTTGCCAAACAACATTATAATCTTGCAAAAAAATTGTATGATAAAAATATTAATATAAAACTATTAACCAGCAAAACTGATCTCAAAGAAAGAAAAGAAATTCTTAAAAATCTTAATAATAACAATATAAATATTATCTTTGGAACACACTCTCTTTTTCAAGAAAAAATTAAATATAGTAATCTTGGCATGGTAATTATTGATGAACAGCATAAATTTGGAGTTAAACAAAGAAAAAGGCTGTCTGACAAAGGTGGAAAAAATTGTGATATACTTGTAATGTCAGCTACTCCAATTCCTAGAACTATGATAATGACAGTTTTTGGCGATATGGATACATCAATAATTAAAAATAAGCCTAAAAATAGAAAAGAAATAATAACTTATAGTAAATTAGAAAATAAAATTGATGAGATTATTAAATTTACACAAAAACAAATTAGTCAACAAAATCAAGTATTCTGGATTTGTCCTTTAATTGAAGAGTCAAAAAAAATAGATCATCAATCTTCAGTAAAAAGATATGAAAGTTTAAAAAAAATATTTAATAATAAGGTTGGTCTTTTGCATGGAGCGTTAGATAGTGAAGAAAAAAATATTATATTACAAAAATTTTTAAATAAAAAAATAGATATTTTAGTTTCCACAACAGTTATTGAGGTTGGTATTGATTTCCCTAATGCAAATACAATAATAATTGAAAATGCCAACAAATTCGGTCTATCGCAATTACATCAATTAAGAGGAAGAGTTGGACGTGGCAACAAAGAATCCTATTGCATTTTAATGTTTAAATCGAATTTGAGCGAAAATGCTAAAAAAAGAATAAATATTTTAAAGAGTACAAATGATGGCTTTAAAATATCTGAAGAAGATATGAAATTACGTGGTTATGGAGATCTTTTAGGATTTAAACAAAGTGGCTTACAAAGTTTTAGATTAGCTGATCCAGTTCTAAATGAAGATCTATTTTTACTAGCTGATAGAGAGGTTAAAAAAATAGAATTAAGCGATAATAACTTAAATAAATATATGAATCTGTTAAAGTTATATGACAGGGCTGATATTTTGAATGATCTTGTCTAAGTCTTTGGATTAGATGTACCAGCAGAAACTATAAATTTTGAAGCTTCTTCAAAACTCATATCCAAATATATAATTTCATTTTTAGGAAACATTAGCAAAAAACCACTTGTGGGATTTGGTGTGGTTGGAACAAAAACGTTAACTAAATTACTATTTGTTTTTTTACTAATCTCACCTTTGTTATCCTTCGTCGCAAATCCTACTGCCCAGGAACCCTTTCTAGGATATTCAACTAATACAACGCTCTTTTTTTTACCTTTTTTATTAGCAAATGACTCTGTCATTTGGCCTATTGCTGAATATATAGTTCTTAGAAAAGGTATTTTTTTTAATAAATCATTTATTAATTTCAAGATTCTTTTTCCTATAAAGGACAGGGAAATAAATCCAATTAATGTAATAAAAATTATAGATAAAGCAATTTCTAGGCCTGGTATTGAAAATGGCAGATAACTATTTGGATTAATTTCGGATGGTATAAGTTTTGAAGAAATAGAAATTAAAAAAATTGTTAAATATAAAGTAAATCCTATTGGCACTAAAACTATAATTCCAGTAATAAAATAGTTTCTTAATCTGGCAACAAAAGATGGTTTTTTAATTCTAATTTTTTTCATTGTGAATCTAGTTATTTTATAGCAAATATTTTGATTAAATCGAGTATATCATTTAAATATAATGTTGCTCTTTATATCTATTATTAATAAATTCGACTAATTAAATGCATAGAAGATTATTTTTACAAGCTTTGGGATGTGGTTGTTTATCCTTAGGACTCTCTTCCTGTTCAACGGTCCCTATTACAGATAGAAAACAATTAAAGCTAATTCCAGAAACTAAACTTAATTCTCAAGCAGCACAAATCTATGAAAAAATTAAAGAAAAAGAAAAACTAAGTGATGACATTAGGCAACTTAATGAAATAAAAGAAATTGGAAAAAGAATGGAATATTCAATTAGTGAATATTTTGAAAAATCAAACATAGATAATCCTGCTTCAAAATTTGATTGGGAATATATTTTAATAGATAACAAAAAAGTTAAAAATGCGTGGTGTATGCCTGGAGGTAAAATTGCAGTTTACACAGGAATATTAGATGTAACAAAAAATAAAAATGGACTTGCGGCTGTTATGGGTCATGAAATTGCACATGCAGTAGCAAAACATTCTGTTGAAAGAGCTAGTCGTAATGTTGCTACAAATGTTGTTCTACAAGTTACTGACATTTTATCTGGTGGTAAACTTTCAACAGTTAATAGAACGACTGGAATGAATACTGTTGGTTTATTAACACAAATGGGAATATTAAATCCTTTTAATAGAAAGCAAGAAAGCGAAGCTGATTATTTGGGATTAATATTTTCATCTTTATCAGGATATGACATTAGAGAAGCACCGAAAATTTGGGAAAGAATGAAGAAATCTCAAAAAGGTAAAGAACCACCAGAGTTTATGAGTACTCACCCATCATCAGATAATAGAATTAAAAAACTTAATGATTGGATGAATGAAGTTACAATAAATTTTCCACCTATAGAACAGGCTTGAAATTTTTAATGGTGAGCCCTGTTGGACTCGAACCAACGACCCATTCCTTAAAAGGGAATTGCTCTACCAACTGAGCTAAGGGCCCAACGACGTTTCTTATATTGATTTTTTTTATTTAATCAATGTTAAATATTATAGCTTATTTATATATTTATCGTGAAATTGTTGAAATGTCCCATTTTTAATATTTTTTCTTATCGCAGCCATTAACTCTTGGTAAAAATTTATATTATGTAAAGTTAACAACATTGAAGCAAGAATTTCATTGGTGTTAAATAAATGATTTAAATAATTTTTAGAATATTTATTTAAATCAAATTTACTTGTATTGATATCTAATGGGCTATTATCACTTTGATATTTTGAATTTCTTATATTAATACGTCCATTCCATGTGAAAGCCAAGCCTGTTCTACCAGACCGTGTTGGCAAGACACAATCAAACATATCAACACCTCTTTTAACAGCACCCAGAATATCAGATGGTGTACCAACGCCCATTAAATATCTTGGTTTATCATTAGGAATCAAATTTGTAATATCATCTAAAACTTTAAACATTTCTTTTTGACTCTCCCCTACAGCTAATCCACCTATAGCATATCCATTAAAATCAATTTTGACCAAATGTTCTAATGATTTAATTCTTAGATCCTTAAATAGACCGCCTTGTATTATTCCAAAAATAGCCTTATGAGGATTATTACCGAAAGCTTTTTTTGATCTATCGGCCCAGTACATTGATAAATCCATAGAATTTTTAATTTTTTTGTAATCTTTACTTTTTTTTGGACATTCATCCATAACCATTACGATGTCAGAATTAATTGATTTTTGAATTCTTATACTTTCTTCTGGGCTTAATATAAATTTTTTACCGTCTATATGTGATTGAAATATTGCTCCTTTTTCTCTATCAATTTTATTTAATTTAGATAGAGACATAACTTGAAAACCACCTGAATCAGTAAGTATAGGTAGTTTGCAATTCATAAATTTATGTAAACCACCAAATGATTCAATTCTTTCAACACCGGGCCTAATCATCAAATGATATGTATTTGATAATATTATTTGACTACCAGTTTCAATCACATCATTGATAAATGCACCTTTTATCGTAGCTTGAGTTCCAACAGGCATAAAGGCAGGTGTGTCTACATTGCCTCTATGAGTTTTAATTATTCCTAGTCTTGCTTGTTTATCATTTTCAATAACATTAAAATTAAACTTTTTTAATGCCATTAAATTAAACTTACAAAGATTTAAAACTTATAATTTTATCTGGGTCAGTAACAGAACCATTTTGACCATCACCCTTTTTAATTTTATCAACATGTTCCATACCTTCAATTACCTTTCCAAATACAGTATAATTTCTATCTAAAAAAGGTGCTGGCTCAAAACATATGAAAAATTGACTATTTGCACTATTAGGGTCAGATGATCTTGCCATTGAAACAGTTCCTTTTTCATGTGGCAAGTCATTAAACTCAGCAGGTAAATCCGGTAAGTCAGAACCGCCCATACCAGCTTTTCTTAAATCAAAATTTTCTGAGGAAGAGTTGCCAAACTTTACGTCACCTGTTTGAGCCATAAATCCATCTATTACTCTATGAAAAACTACATTGTCATATGAGCCATCACTAGCGAGTTTTTTTATTCTTTCCACATGTTTTGGTGCAACATCTGGAAATAATTCGATTTTAACATCTCCATCTTTAAGCTTTAATATCATTATATTCTCCTTTGAATAAGCATTATTAAAAAATATCAAGTTAATAATAAATATAATACTAACAAGATATTTATTCATATTTTTTTTTTAATGAATGAATTGTACTTTTGGTAGTAAATTTTTTTATATCTCCATTTAAATCTGCAATTTCTTTTATTAACCTAGATGAAATAATTTGATTTTTAACATCTGACATTAAAAATATTGTTTCAATATTGTTGTTAAGTTTTCTATTCATACCAGCTAATTGAAATTCATATTCAAAATCTGATACAGCCCTTAAACCTCTTAATATTATATTAGATTTATATTTTTTACACAAATCAGTAGTAAGAGAGTCAAATGAAATTACTTTTATTTTATTTTTATTTAATCTAAGATCTGAAAAAAGTGCTTTGTTTACAATATCGATTCTCTCATCAATAGAAAATAAATTATTTTTTTGATTATAATTTGATATAGCAACAATAATTTTATCAAAAATTTTTAAGGATTTTTGGATTACATCAATATGACCGTAAGTAATTGGATCAAAAGTCCCAGGGTATATTGCTGTTTTTTTCATTAGACTAAATTATCATCAATTTTTATTGCAGAAACAACTTTTTCTTCTCCAGATAGTTTAATTATTCTAACACCTTGAGTGTTCCTACCTGCAATTCTAATTTCTTTTACTGCTGTTCTGATTACTCTACCTTTGTTAGTAGATATTAAAATTTCATCGCCTTCATTTACAGGAAATGATGATGAAACATTGCCATTTCTTGATGAATTCACAATACCTATAATTCCTTTTCCACCTCTATTTGTAACTCTATAATCTTTATGATCTGATCTTTTTCCATAACCATTTTCAGTTATTGATAATATAAATTTTTCTTTAGCTATTAATTCAGCTTTTTGAGTTTTATCTAGTTTTCCATTTTTTTTAGTATTATCGTGGTTAATAATTGACAAAGAGACAATATTATCTTCTGGTTTAAGGTTAATGCCTCTTATTCCTTTAGATGATCTACCTTTGAAAACTCTGAGTTTTTTTGACTCAAACCTAATACATTTACCCAACTTAGTACTTAAAATTATATCTTGATCATCTTTACAAATTTTAACACCAACAATTTTGTCATTATTGTCTAATTTCATTGCAATTTTTCCAGAAGTATTTATTGATGAAAAATCTTCTAGATTATTTTTTCTTATTTTTCCGTTTGAGGTCGCAAAAATTATATACATGCCCTTTGAGTCTGTGTTTTGATCAGGATAAGGCATGATAGAACTGATAGACTGATGACTCTTTAGTGGTAAAATATTAAACAATGACTTGCCTCTAGAAGAAGATGAACCTTCTGGTATTTTCCAAGCTTTTAACCTATAAACTAAACCTTCTGTAGAAAAAAATAATACCTGCGTATGTGTATTAACTGATAAAGTTTGAACAACAGAATCCTCTTCTCTTGTTATAATTCCTGTTTTTCCTTTACCGCCTCTTTTTTGCTGTTTAACAGTACTGAGAGCTCCTCTTTTAATATATCCTTGCAATGTAACAGTTATTATTACACTTTCTTTTTGGATTGTTTCTTCAATATCATAATTTAATATAGCATCAATTATTTGAGTTCTTCTTGGAACAGAAAATTTATCTTTTATTAATTTTAATTCATTGCTTATAACTTTAAGCAATTCTTTTCTTGAATTTAATATTTTTTTGAATTGAGTTATTAAATCAGATAATTTATTTATCTCTAGTTCTATTTCGTTTATACCAAGTGCAGTTAGTTTCTGAAGTCTTAATTCTAAAATGGCATTAACCTGTGGTTCAGTAAGAATATAGGTTGAAGAATTTTTTTTGTTTTCAATTAACTTAATAAACTTTTGAGATTTTGAACATTTCCATTTATTTTTTATTAAAATATTTTTTGCATCTTCAGGTGTTTTGGATGAACGAATAATTTTTATTATTTTATCTAAGTTTTCTACTGAGATTGATAATCCAATTAAAATATGTGCTCTGTCTTCAGCTTTTTTTAAATCAAATTTTGTTTTTTTAATTACAACATTTTCACGGAATATTAAAAAATGTTCTAAAAATTCTTTAAGATTACAAGTTTTTGGTTTTTTATTTACTATTGCTAAAGTATTGAAACCAAAAGAACTTTCGATTGATGTAAATTTAAATAATTGTCTTTTTATAGTTTCAGGTTCTACTCCTGTTCTCAAATCTATAGCAACTCTAATACCCTCCCTATTGGATTCATCTCTAATATCTCTTATTCCTTCAATTTTTTTTTCTCTTACTAAGTCAGCTATTCTTTCATTTAATACTGATTTATTTACTTGATAAGGAATTGATGTGATTACAAGACGATCTCTATTATTTTTTAAATTTTCTACTTTAATTTCACCTCTAATTTTAAACGACCCTCTTCCTGTTTTGTAGCCTTCCTTTATAATATTTTTACCAATAATAATTCCTCCTGTTGGAAAATCTGGACCTGGAATATGTTTCATTAATTCTTTTATTTTTATTTCTTTATTGTTGATTAGTGCAAGCGTTCCATCAATAATTTCACCTAAATTGTGTGGTGGAATACTTGTAGCCATTCCTACCGCAATTCCTCCCGCACCATTTACAAGTAAATTAGGATATTGAGCAGGTAAAACTGTTGGTTCATTTTCTGTTTCGTCATAATTACTTTTAAATTCAACTGTATTTTTTTCAATATCATCAATTAAATATTGAGAAACTTTTGCTAGTTTGGTTTCTGTATATCTCATTGCTGCTGGTGGATCGCCATCTATTGATCCAAAATTTCCTTGTCCATCTATAAGTGGTAAGCTCATAGAAAAATTTTGAACCATTCTTACCAAAGCATCGTATACAGCTTGGTCCCCATGGGGATGGTATTTACCAATTACATCCCCTACTATTCTTGCAGATTTTCTAAATTGTTTTGACCAGTCAAAACCTCCTTTATGCATAGCATAAATGATTCTTCTGTGTACAGGTTTTAAACCATCTCTAATATCAGGTAGGGCCCTACTAATTATTACACTCATTGCATAGGACAAATATGATGAACTCATTTCATCATACATTGAAACAGTTTTTATATTTTGATTTTTAGTAATTTCGTCTTTTTGCATAAAAACTAAAATGGAATATCATCATCCAATTCGTTTTGTGGTGTTTGGATATCCTGATCAAAATTTTGCTTGTTATCTTGAGAAGGAACTGAATTTTGATTACCACCGCCAAGCATAGTTAATGAAGAATTAAAACCTTGAATTACAACTTCTGTTGAATATTTGTCTTGTCCACTTTTCTCATCTTTCCATTTTCGAGTATTTAATTGTCCTTCAATATAAACTTGAGCCCCTTTTTTTAAATATTGTTGAACTACATTAACAAGTCCTTCATTGAAAACTACAACTCTGTGCCACTCAGTTTTTTCCTTTTTTTCACCAGTGTTCTTGTCTTTCCAAGACTGGCTCGTTGCTAAGCTCAATCTGGCTACACTTTTGCCATTTACCATTTGTTTTATTTCAGGGTCTGCGCCTAATCGACCTATTAATAATACTTTATTTAAACTTCCTGCCATATAAAATTAAATTTTTTTGATTTGATTTATGTATATATATAACACATTTTTAACTGAATATTAATTTAATTAAATTAATGCAACAAAAATTATGCTCAAAAAGATAGTTATTAAAGGTGCAAAAGAACACAATTTGAAGAATATTTCTCTAGAGATTCCGAAAGACAAATTTATAGTCATAACAGGTCTTTCTGGGTCAGGTAAATCGTCTTTAGCTTTCGATACCATCTATGCAGAAGGCCAAAGAAGATACGTTGAAAGTCTATCAGCCTATGCCAGACAGTTTTTAGATAAAATGAAAAAACCTAAAGTCGACTTAATAGAAGGTCTTAGTCCAGCAATATCTATTGAACAAAAAAATACTTCAAAAAATCCAAGATCTACCGTTGCTACAGTAACTGAAATTTACGATTATATGAGAGTTTTATATGCAAGAGCTGGTATTCCATATTCTCCATTTACAGGTAAGCCAATTACTTCTCAAACAATATCTCAAATTGTAGATAAAATAAAAGAATTACCAAAAAAATCTACGATATATTTGTATGCACCTGTAGTGAGAGGACGTAAAGGTGAATATAAAAAAGACATTTTATCATTTAAAAAAAGAGGTTTTAGAAAAATCAAAGTGGACAATAAATTATATGAAATAGATAATGTTCCAGATTTAAATAAAAAAATTAAACACGATATATATGTATTGATAGACCGTATAGTAATAAATTCTTCTCTCGGAAATAGACTTGCTGAAAGTGTAGAGACCGCGGTCAATTTAGCAAACGGTTTATTATTTGTTGAATATGAAAATGAAACATTGCCAAAAAAATTTAGAAAAATAGAAAAAGTTATATTTTCAACAAAGTTTGCTTGCCCAGAAAGTGGCTTTACTATCGAAGAAATTGAACCTAGATTATTTTCTTTTAACAGTCCTTACGGTGCATGTGAAGAATGTGATGGTATTGGTGTAAAGTTAAATGTTGACCCAAATTTAGTTGTTCCAAACGAAAAAAAAAGTATTGCTGATGGTGCAATTGTACCATGGGCAAAAACATCTACTTTATATTATGCTCAAACTTTATCATCTCTCTCAAAACACTATGGTTTTTCTTTAGATCAAAAATGGGAAAAGTTACCAAAAAAGATTAAAGATATTATTTTATATGGATCTGATGATGAAGAGATTAAATTTAGCTATGATGATGGTTATGAAAAATACTCTCATAAAAAAACTTTTGAAGGTGTTATAAATAATTTAGAAAGAAGATATTTAGAAACTGACAGTGATTGGAAAAGAGAAGAGATTTCACAATATCAATCAGATACAAAATGTGAAAAATGTAATGGATATAGATTAAAAGAAGAAGCCTTATGTGTAAAAATTGATAATTTAAATATTAGTGAAATAACTGAAAAATCTATACTTGATGCTATTGATTGGTTTAAATCATTAGAAAAAAAATTAGACAGTACACAATTAAAAATTGCCGAACATATACTCAAAGAAATAAATGAAAGACTTGATTTTTTACTAAATGTTGGCCTTGATTACCTCACATTATCAAGAGAGTCAGGAACATTATCAGGTGGTGAATCTCAAAGAATTAGACTTGCCTCACAAATAGGTTCTGGATTAACAGGAGTTTTATATGTTTTAGACGAACCATCTATAGGTCTTCATCAAAAAGATAATGTTAAATTAATTAATGCATTGAAAAGATTAAGGGATTTAGGAAATACAGTAATAGTCGTTGAGCACGATACAGAAACAATGGAAAATGCAGATCATATTATAGACCTTGGACCTGAGGCTGGAAATAACGGAGGAAAAGTTGTCGTAGAAGGAACTTATGACGATATTTTAAAAAGTGATAAAAGTATAACAGGAAAATATTTATCTCATAAATACTTCATACCAATACCAAAAAATAGAAGGCTCGCAAAAAATGGAAGATTTTTAGAAATTAATGGGGCAACTGGAAATAATCTTAAAAATGTTAATTTAAAAATTCCTTTAGGAAGTCTTACTTGTGTTACTGGAGTTTCGGGTAGTGGTAAATCAACTATGATTTTACAGACTTTATATAATGCATTAAACCTTACATTAAATAATAATAAATCTAGAAAAATTCCTAAACCTTTTAAAGGTTTTAAAGGTATTGAATTAATAGATAAAGTAATTGATATAGACCAATCTCCAATTGGCAGAACTCCAAGATCAAATCCAGCTACTTATACTGGTGCGTTTGGTCCTATAAGAGATTGGTTTACAGCATTACCAGAATCTAAAAGTAGAGGATATAAACCAGGAAGATTTTCCTTTAATGTAAAAGGAGGAAGATGTGAGGCTTGTGAAGGAGATGGTGTAATAACTTATGAAATGCATTTTTTACCAGATGTTTATATTCAGTGTGATGAATGCAAAGGAACAAGATATAATAGAGAGACCTTAGAAGTTAAATTTAAAGATAAAAGTATAGCCGACGTATTAAATATGACTGTAGACGAAGGTTGTGAATATTTTGAAAATATTTCAAATATAAGATCAAAATTATTAACATTAAAAAAAGTTGGTCTTGGATATATAAAAATAGGTCAACAAGCTACAACATTATCAGGTGGAGAAGCACAAAGAATTAAACTTGCTAAAGAATTGTCTAAAAGATCAACAGGTAGAACAATGTATATTCTTGACGAACCAACTACTGGTTTACATCAACATGACATAAAAAAACTATTAGAAATTTTACAAGCATTTGTCGCGACGGGAAATACAGTTGTCGTAATTGAACATAATTTGGATGTAATAAAGACAGCAGATTACATTGTGGATATGGGGCCTGAAGGCGGTATTAAAGGTGGACAAATAATCGCAGAAGGAAAACCAGAAGAAATTTGCAATATAAAAGAAAGTTATACTGGCCAATTTCTTAAACATATATTGAACAGTAAATTTAAAAAAATAGCTTAATAAAACTTTTTTAATAGTGTATATAATAATCTAGATGGCGGATTTTTTTGGATCATTGTCGAAGGTTATTCATACCTCTATAATACTAGCGGTACTTTTATTTATATTTTTATCATTTGGAAGTGGTGGCTTTGCTATTGATCAACTGTTTTGGAGTTGGCTATTTAGATATTTTCATGTTGTTGCTGGTATAATGTGGATCGGCTTATTGTATTATTTTAATTTCGTTCAGGTACCAAACATGGGAAAAATAACTGATGAGCAAAAACCTGCAATTACAAAAGTTATAGCCCCTTCCGCACTTTTTTGGTTTAGATGGGCAGCATTTGTAACAGTGATTACTGGTTTAATAGTTGCTTATCTTAATGGATATGCTCATGAAGCTATGACATTAGGTATAGGTAGCGGTGGTGGCAAATATACAGCTATAGGCATAGGTATGTGGCTTGGTTTAATTATGGCTTTCAATGTTTGGTTTATTATTTGGCCAAATCAAAAAAAAGTTCTAGGAATTGTTGAGGCAAGTCCTGAGGAAAAACCAGCAGCTGCTAAAAAAGCATTAATTGCATCAAGAACTAATGTTCTTCTTTCACTGCCAATGTTATTATCAATGGTAGCTGCACAAAATTTATATTAAATTTATTCTTTTTCTTCTTTCAAAATAGTTTTTTGAGAAACATTTAATCTTACTAGAATAGGATTAGCTATATATATTGAAGAATATGTACCAACGATAACACCCAATATCATTGCGAATGAAAAACCTTTAAGTATTGCTCCACCAAATATAAATATAGATAAAAGAGCTAACAATGTTGTTACAGAAGTGATAATTGTTCTTGATAAAGTTTCG
Organism: uncultured Pelagibacteraceae bacterium; assembly: GCA_902551895.1. Lineage (GTDB taxonomy): Bacteria > Pseudomonadota > Alphaproteobacteria > Pelagibacterales > Pelagibacteraceae > Pelagibacter. The sequence continues at coordinate 70,584 of CACDEU010000001.1, forward strand.
TTAATTGAAATATTTGTAATTTCAAAGATTTTAATATC
>CACDEU010000002.1 GCA_902551895.1 uncultured Pelagibacteraceae bacterium
TTTCTGTTTAAATTTATCTCTGTTGAGCAAAAAATTTTTTCTTTCATTTAAATAGTTATTGGTCCATTTTTTTATATCAAGAGCAATATTTTGTTTTTTAATTTCTTTATATAATTGGTCAGCTATTGTGGCAGCGTCCCCATAAATTCCTACTGCTACAGGAAAGTATCTTCCTATCATTCTTTTTTCTAATTCAACTTGTATGATCTTTGCTCTTTTATTTATATTTTCGTAAGAATAAAAAGTTGAATTAAATCCAAGTCTTGTTCCAAGAGCAATTATAACGCTTGCTTCTTTAACTAGTTTAGATGCAACTGGATTACCTCTTGGACCCATTTGTCCAGCATTTAGTTTGTGATTAAATGGTATAGTATCTCCATGACCAGCCGCAGTTACTATTGGGACACTTAACAATTCTGCCAATTTAACTACATTTTTATATCTTGATGTATATTTAATTCCACCACCAGCAATAATAACAGTTTTGTTTGAATTACTGATAATCTTTACAGCTTTTTTTATATAATTAGATTTTGCTTTAGTTGAGTTTTGATTATCAAAAGATTGATTTTTGTCATTGATTTTAAAATTTCCTTTATCTGCCAATATATTTCTTGGTAGATTAATACAAACTGGTCCCCTCCTCGGAGACATTGCTAATTTAAAAGCATCACTAAAAGTTTTTGGAATTTTTTTAGCATTTTTTACAGTCCAAGTTTTTTTTGTTACTGGTTTAAATAAAGATTGTTGATCAAGACCTTGAAAAGCATCTTCCATTTTATCTTTTGTAGAATATGAACCAGCAATTGAAATAACTGGAGAAAAAGCTGCTTTTGCTTGAGCAAGTCCGGTAACTAGATTTGTTGCACCAGGACCATTTTGTCCAGCAAGTATTATACCTGGTTGATTAGATGCTCTTGCATATCCATCGGCCATATGCGTTCCAGTTCTCTCATCTCGGACACCAATAAATTTTATATTTTTTTCATGATAAAGAGCATCAAACATTTCCATTGTAGCAGAACCTATTAAGCCAAAAACATGTTTAACTTTTTCTTTTTTTAATGATTTAATTGCGGCTTGACCACCAGTCAGGTTCTTAGATTTGATCACGAAACTTTTTTAACTTCAGTATCTAAATCATCTTTGAAGTGAGGCATTACTTTTTCAGTAAACATTTTGATACTCTTCATGCAGTCCTCGTGTTTAATACCAGGAAAATTAGACCATACTTGTAAATTTTGAAGATTTAATTCAGATTTAAGTTCATGAATTTTATCTATTACATACTCGGGCGTCCCGAATAGCATGTTACGTTTATGAAGAAAGTCGTAGCTTAATAAATCTAGTTTACCTTTAGTAACAGGTAGTTCTTCGCCAGGGTCCATGTGGTTTCCAAGACCTCTCCAATGACAGACCCATCTCATATAATTAACCATGTGTTCGCCAGCTTTTTCTTTTGCTTCTTCCATTGTATCTGCAACAAACATGTCTCTTACCAATGAAATACCTTCACCCATTGGTACATTTCTTTTTTCTGCCTCTGATTTTGCATTTTTAAATGCCTCAAACTTAATTTTTAAAGCCTTAACTGTAGGTATCCACATTATAATATTTAAACCTTGTGTTGCAGCCCATTCAATAGATCTAATTCCATCAACTACTTGGTGTATAGCAGGATAAGGCTTTTGATAGGGTTTTGGAAGAACACTTATATTTTCCATAACACTTGTCTCAAGATTAACCAAATCTTTGTTTGGTGGACTCATATCATGTTGCCAAACATAATTGGGAGCAGGATAAGTATAAAACTCACCTTTATGATTAAAAAATTTTTCTTTCCACGCTTTTTTTAAAATTGTTAGAGTTTCTTCAAAAAGTCTAAAATTTTTTGCTTGGTCTTTCATGTCTGCTTCTTTATTTAAGTTTATTGCTTCTCTTCCATAAATTCCTCTCCCTATTCCAACTTCAACTCTACCTTTTGATAATTGATCAAGAAGAGCAATATCTTCAGCCATTCTAATTGGATTATGAAAAGTAATTACATTACACGCTTGACCTATTCTAATATTTTTTGTTCTAGCCGCAGCATCAACACCCATCATTAATGGATTAGTTAAAGACTCCATTCCTTCATGATTAAAGTGATGTTCTGTATACCAAATTGAATTCCATTTATTCTGATCACAATATTCTGTAATTTCTCTAGTTTCGTCTAAAAGTTTATCGTAAGGTTTGTGTGTCCAGTTAGTAGTGTTACAGAAGTAACCAAATTTCATTAAAGCCTCCTTTAAAAATTAATTTAAAGACGACCGATCCCACTTTCGTACTTTAGAAATTACGACGAGTTATGTATCGCTTTATGAAATGATACTATCTTCTTCTATTAAATTTTCAACGTTTTTTAAGATATTAATTTAGCAACTCTTTAATGTTTTTATCTAGTTGCTTTTCAAAATTTTTGTCATTTCCAGGATTAGCAGCGCAATGACCATATGGTGAGTCTACAGGTCTTAAAAATGAACGAGATATAAATCTTTTTTCAAATTTATTATCCTCAGTTCTAAAGTATAAATCCTGATTACATGGCATAAGAATTGTTTTTGCTCTTATTGATTTAAGAGCTTTTATATAATTATTTTTATAAATAGGACCTTTGCTAATATCATTTAACTGCCAGGTTTTAAGTTTAGACAAAAGATTATTAGCATCCCAGTTTTTAGCATGATCATTTGCCCAGTCTTTAAGTAATTCTTCAGCATTTTTAAAACCAAATTTTTTGTAAAGTTTTTCTCTGTAAAAATCTTGGGAGAAAGCCCACCCTGCGTAAACTCTTCCAAATGCTTTTAATCCTTCGACAGGTTGTTTTTTATAATTTCCTTTATTAAATTTTTTATCAGCGGTAAGCGCTGCTTTAACACCTTCTAAGAAAACATGATTGTGTATTGAAGTTTTTGATGATGCACAAAAAGGAAGAATTGCTTTAACCATACCAGGATACTGAGCTGCCCATTGATAAGATTGACAACCCGCCATAGACCAACCAGTAACTAGAGCAATTTTTTTAATTTTCAGTTTTTCAGTAATAAGTTTGTGTTGACAATAAATATTATCCCACAGTGTTATTGTTGGAAATTTTGAACCAGATTGAGATTTAACAGCTTTAGTTGGTGAAGAAGATAAACCATTTCCAAACATATTAATGGATACAATAAAATATTTATTTGGATTAATTGCTCTATTTTTACCTATAAAGCCTTCATTTCTAATATGGCTACCGGTATAAAATGTAGGAAGAATTATTACATTTGAACGACTTTTATTTAATTTGCCGTATGTTTTGAAAACTAATTGTGCTGATTTTAAAATTTTTCCAGATAAAAGTTTAATATTTCCTAAATTAAACTTTTCATATTTTTTCATTAATTAGTAAAGTCTTAGATACTCTTTTACTTCCCAATCAGTAACCGCTTGGTGATAACGCTCCCACTCATCATTTTTATAAGATAAAAAAGATTTTTTCATTACAGATCCCATAACTTCATCAGATAATTTATTTACCCTCAAAGCTTCTATGGCTTGCATTAAATTTTTAGGAAGTCTTTTAATCCCTAATTTTTTAAACTCTGCATCAGTCATTTGATATAAATCTTGATCAGTTGGTTTGCCAGGGTCAATTTTATTTTTAATACCATCCATTGCTGAAGAAATTGTCATAGCTAAAGCCAAATAAACATTCATTGTCATATCTGCTGCTCTATTTTCAATACAATATCTGTTTTGTGGTAAACGAAACTGCGCAGATCTATTATTGTGACCATATGTAATATTAGTTGGTGCCCAAGTTACTGTTCCTCCCTCAAAACCTCCAACTCTAGGAACTAAACCATTATATGAATTAACTGTTGAACATGTAATTGCTGTTAGTGCTTCAGAGTTTTTCATAAGCCCACCTACTGCATGCTTTGATTGTTTTGACCAACCTTTTCCATCGGTAAAAATATTTTTTCCAGGTTTATTTACATCTTCCATTGAAAAATTAATGTGTGCTCCAGATCTCCAGTCTCCTATTGTAGGTTTCGGCATAAAAGTAATGAACATATTATTTTTTTTAGCAATTTCTTTTAAAAGAATTCTTAAGAAAACCAATCTATCTGCCATTTCTAATAAATTTGTATAATGAAAATCTAATTCAAATTGTGAATAAGCACCTTCAGCAACTACATCATGTAAATTCCATCCCAGTTCTTCAAGAATATCAATCAATTCTTTTAAAAAATGCATAGAGTCCAATGAATATTCAACATCATATCCAAATGCTTGTCGTCTTGGTCTTATTCCATTTATTGGATCGCTATCAATAGCTTTAACTGGTTTTCCATCTTCTCCATATTTCATTGCAATAAATTCAGGTTCAATACCACACATTCCTTTGTAGCCTGTGTCTTGTGCTTTTTGCATTGCGCGTTTCAGAGCTTGTCTTGGACAAACATTATAAGGTTTATCTTCCCAATAAAGATCTGCAAAAATTATAGCCATTGTTTTGTCCCAAGGACAAATATAAACGCTATCTAAATCTGGCAACATTATTTGGTCAGAGTCAGCAGGAGTTAATTCAGGTACAAAAGATATTGAGTGTACTGCAAACTGAGGTCCTTTACCCAAACATAATTGTTCAAAATCACTCATCGGTACAGGTTTAGTTTTTGGAATACCATGTAAATCTATCCAGCTTGACATTACATATTGTACGCCAGCAGCTTTAAGTTTTTTGTGAACTGCAGGAATTTTTTTCCTATTTCTCTCAATAGCGTCTTTAAAATTTTCGTAATATATTTTATTTTTCATTAGGTAAATTATTTTGGCATATCTTCTGGGTCAATTCCAGGAACAAATGTTATACCAGCTTTTTGCTTCCAATCATGAGGATAAGCAGCATAAAATATTACACATTTTTCATCACATTCGTAGGCTATATGATTATCCTTTGGAATATAAAGTACATCTCCAGGGTTACAAACGTAAGATTTACCATCGCAAGTTAGTCTGAAAGTTCCTTCCATGCAGTAAATAATTTCATCACAAGTTAAATCCCAGGGAACAGAAACTTTGTTTAAAAAATTTAATCCTCCACACATAGTGTTACTTACTTTGCTTGTAACAAATGGTTTTATGTAAGACTTTCCTGGTTCTAATGTATGAAGTCTATTTTCAATATCTTTAAATTTATAGAGCTGCGGTTCTTTAGACATTAATATTCCTTTCGATTTTATATTTTAATTGGTTCGTTTAATTCAACTTTGTAACCATCTGGATCTTCGCAAAAAGCAATTACTCTTGTTCCATGTTTCATTGGACCTGGCTTACGAGTAATGTTAACACCAAGCTTTGTAAGATCTTCACAAGCTTTATATACATCAGGAGTTTCTATACAAATATGACCCCATCCATTTCCTTTGTCGTAATCTTCTTTTTGATCCCAATTATGAGTTAATTCAAGACACGGGGATTCATTTTCAAGTCCATAACCAATGAATGCATTAGTAAATTTTCCATCAGGATAATCAGTTTTTCTTAAAACTTTCATTCCCAGAGTTTTGCAATAAAAGTTAAAAGAAGTTTCTAAATCTTTTACTCTTATCATTGTATGAGCCAACCTATATCCTTCATTTACATTTTTAGACATTTTTTTTACCTTTCATTATTTTTTTTGATTTCATAGTTGCTTGAATTATTAATTTTTGAAATTTTTGAACTCCTTTTTCCCAGTGTGGAGATAGCAGTCCACCATCATTCGAAGCTGGTGATGATCTTCCTTCTTGTAATCTTTCGCACATTTCATGATCTTCCTTATGTACACTCCACCATATCTTCTTTGTAATATCAATCTCTTCTTTAGACATAGATTTTCCCTCAGTTGAATATATTATTCTTTTTTGGCTTGTAATACCTGGTCCAATAGGAATATTTAAATATACACCTATTTGATTAGGATAATAAGTTCCAATTATAAAGTTTGGAAACAAAGAAAGATACTTAGAAGATACGGATAAAGCATTACTATTTTTATTATCTTCTTTATCAACGTTAACTCCACTTCCATAACAAATCCCATCCACAATTGTATAATGATCTTTCAGTGGTTGATTAGTTGTTGTTTTGTGAACAAATTGAACGTGATATGGTTCAATAAAATTTTCAATAAGGAACTTCCAATTTGTATTAATTTTTCCAAAATCTAAAGTTGCCGCATACTTTATTTTATTTAAGTCTAAATCTTTAAATTTTGAAATTAAAGGCTTTGCGTATTCTTTAAATTTTTTTGCTTTTCCATTAATATTTACAAAAATCCAGTCATGCCAAATATGAATTCTTATTGGCTTTAAACCATGATTTTTAAAGTTAAATCCTTTGGGTTTATGTACATTTGTTCCTCCAATGTGTGGAGCGGCTTTTAAATTTCCTTGAAGATCATATGTCCAAGAATGATACGGACATCGAATTAATTTACCTATATTTTTTTTTTCATCTACTAATTTTAAACATCGGTGACTACAAACATTATGAAAGGCCGTAATTTTATCGTCTTCATTTTTAATTAGTAGGATAGGTTTTCCAGCAATATAAACCGGAACAACATCTCCTACTTTTTTAAATTCGTGAGCAAAAGCTATAAATAGCCAACCATCAGCTAATGCAGTTTCACATTCTTTATCCCAAAATTCGTTATCGGTATATGATTTTGCCGGAAGCCCAAAAATTGTATTTGTATTTTTAGGGCTTTTAATTTTAACTGAAGTTTTACTTTCAGACATTTATAGGTTCCTTCTTAATAAATGAAATCTATTTGTGATTTGCTAATATTACAATAAAATATATCATAGTTAATTATTGTATTTTAAGGAGGTCAATTGGTTAATTCGAACAGCAATATCTATAAAGGCTATAATCAAGCAAAACCAGTTGGTTATGATAAAGAAATTTCTCACACAAATTTTGGGACTCCTGGCGGAGAGTATCTTAGAAGATACTGGCATCCTGTTGCCTTAACTTCTGAAGTAAGCACAACTCCTTTACAAATAAAAATTCTTGGGGAAGATTTGGTTATTTTTAAAACAACAAAAAATAAAATAGGATTAGTCCATAAAAACTGTCCTCACAGAAGAGCATCATTAGTTTATGGAAAATGTGAAACAAACGGTATTAGATGTTGTTATCATGGTTGGTTATTTTCTCCAGACGGAGAGATTTTAGAAACTCCTGGTGAAGATCCAGATTCAAAACAAGCAGAACAAGTAAGAAAAAAATTTAAATTAGGAGCTTATCCAATTAAAGAATTTAACGGAATTGTGTTCTCTTATATGGGCCCCCCAGAAAAAATTCCTCCATTTCCTCATTATGACGCGTATGACATTTCAGATATTGTAAGAAGACCGTATAAAATTAATTATAATTGTAATTGGATACAAGTTCTTGATGCAATTATGGATCCAGTTCATACATCGTTTTTACACGGTCAAAGTTCAGGAATACAATTTTCTGAAGGTTTCGCTGAACTTGGAGAAATAGAATTTTTCGAAAGAGGAATGCAATATCTTGGAGTAAACACAAGAAGAGTTGATGACAATATTTGGGTTAGAGTAAATGAGTTAATACTTCCTAACTTTACACAGGCTGGATCAGCTTTTGCTGCAGATGGTACCAAAACTCGATATTTTGGCAGAAGTTCTTTTACTAGATGGGTAGTACCTGTAGACGATGAACATTGTGTAGCTATAGCTTGGGGTAATTTTGGAGATAGAGCAGATCCAATTGAATATAACAATAAAGAAGGTTGTGAAAGAATTGAAGCAGGTGAAATTATAGATCGAACATGGGAAGAAAAACAAAAGAGCCCAGGAGATGCTGAAGCGGTTGAAGGAATGGGATTTATAAGTCAACATAAAGGTGAGCATTTAGTGCCAACCGATCATGGAATAATGTCCTACAGAAGACATATCAGAAAATCAATAAAAGCATTGCAAGAAGGAACAGAGCCTAAACAGTTTAAAAATAATGGAGATGCAATCAAAACATATGGTCAAGATACAGTTTTAAGAGTTCCAAAAAGAAATGTAGATGACCGAAAATTTATAAAATCGGTTGGTGCTGCAGTATTGAAATTACAATTTGACTCAGAAAAAATGCCAAATAAGGACCGTGACTCTTTTATAATAAAAGAATTATCTAATATGGAAAAGAATGGAGCATTTTGACAAATAAAAAAATTAAAATTCATGTAAAAAACAATCATTGGGCACCAGGTTCTTTTCCTACTGATGCTGAAGGAGAAAAAAATTTTACAATAACCAAAGAGCGTTTTGATAATGTTCTTAATAAATTTCCAGAAATTAAAGAAAAAATAGAAGTTTTTTTTGACTGGGACGAAGAAAATTTTAAAAAATCAATTTCAAATTCTGATATTTTACTAGCTTGGAACTTTCCAACAAAAAACCTTAAAGAACAAGCTCCAAATCTTAAATGGATACATGTTATTTCAGCGGGAGTAGAGCATTTGCTTCCTTTAGATTGGATGAACGATGATTTAGTTTTAACTAATAGCAGTGGAGCTCATGCTAAAAAAGCAGGTGAGTTTGGTTTAATGAGTATTTTAATGTTGCAGAATCATATGACAAGATTAATTACTCACCAAAAAAATAAAGAATTTGTTTCATTATTTAGCAATCCAGTTCATGGAAAAACAGTAGTTGTAGTTGGAACAGGGTCACTTGGAGGATCGATGGCAAAACATGTATCAAAATTAGGTGCAAACATTATCGGAGTTAATAAAAGAGGAAATAAAGCTGAAGGTTGTTCAAAAACTATCACAATAGATAAAATTGATAGTGTTTTACCTGAAGCTGATTTTTTATATTTAGCACTTCCTGAAACATCTGAAACTAAAAATCTAATTAATAAAAAAAGACTCGATATGCTAAAAACTACATGTGGAATTGTAAATATAGGAAGAGAATCAGCAATGGATTATGATGCATTAAGTGAGAAACTTAAAAAAAATGAAATAGCAGGAGCAATACTTGATGTATTTTCTCATGAACCATTAGATAAAAGCTCAAAACTTTGGGATACTCCTAATTTAGTTATTACACCACATGTATCATCAGACGATGACGGTAATTATGTCGAATTAACTCTTGGTATATTCTTTAGTAATTTAAAACTTTTTATTGAGAATAAAGAATTATCAAATCAAGTTGATAAAAAACTTGGTTATTAAAAACTATATTGAATCTATCGAATTTAAAACTTTTACCTCTCTAGGCTTTTCCAGCAAATCTTCTATTTTAGATCTATAATCTTTATAATGTGCTGTTTCTCTATGAAAATCTAAAGCGGCAGAATTTTTATAAATTTCAAATAGGTGAAAAGATACAATTTTATCATCTTTATTTTTTTCTTCATAAAAATTATAAAGTTCATTACCTTCCTCTGATCTTGTAGGTTTTATCATAGACAATATAATTTCCTTAACTTCGTTAACCTTATCTTTTTTTGGATGAAAACTTGCCAGAACTATTATTTTAGACATCACTAATTTCCTTTAATTCTAAGAATAATTTATTTTAAATGTACTCTTATATTTCTATTTAGTATCATAATTATATAAAAAATGATCAAAGATATTATTAAAAATTTAAAACCTTCGTCTACACTTCTTATTAATGAGAAATCAAATAAATTAGAAAGGGAGGGCAAAAAAATATTTAAATTTGGCTTTGGCCAATCCCCATTCAAAGTGCCCCAAGATATTGTTAATGAACTTAAAGATAATGCACATCAAAATAAATATCTTCCAATGCAAGGACTTGAGGATTTAAGAGTTTCTATTGCAAGCTACATTTCAAAAAAAAAAGATTATAAATATGCAAGCTCTAATATAATTATTGGTCCAGGATCAAAAGAGTTAATGTTTTTATTGCAAATTTTATTTGATGGAGAAATAATTCTTCCAGCTCCAAGCTGGGTGTCCTATGCCCCACAAGCAATAATTGGAAGAAATAAAATTAAATGGATTCAAACTAAAAGTGAAAATAATTGGTTTCCAACAGCCAATGAAATAGAGGACGTAATTAAAAAAGATAAACAAAAAAAATATTTAATATTTCTCAATTCACCAAATAATCCATCTGGACAAGTATGCACAAATTTAAGTGAAATTTCACAATTAACAAAAAAATATAATTTATATTTTCTGTCTGATGAAATTTATTCGGAGTTAACTTTTGAAGATAATTATAAATCTATATCAAATTTTTCTCCAGAAAATACAATTATAAGCACCGGTTTAAGTAAATGGTGTGGAGCAGGAGGCTGGAGATTGGGATACTTTATATTACCAGAAAATCTATCTGAAATTACAAATCAGCTTAAGGTTTTAGCTAGCGAAACATTTTCATCAGTAAGTTCACCAATTCAATATGCAGCAATTGCGGCACATAAAAATGATCATACAAATTATATTAATCATTCAAAAAATATTTTAAAATCTGTTGGTAATTATGTTTATGAAAATTTAAAATCAAACAATGTATTGATTAATAAACCGCAAGGTGGATTTTATTTATTACCCGAATTTATTAATAAAAAATTTTCAACATCTACAGAATTGTGCGATAATATTTTAAAAGAAACAGGTGTAGCATTATTGCCAGGTTCAGACTTTGGTTTTTCTGAAAAAAAAATGTTAGCCAGGTTAAGTTACACCGATTTTGATGGAGAAAATTTTATGAATAACACTGTTCATAATGAGGAAATTAATTATGAGAAAATTAAAAAGCATGCTCCAAAAATAATTGAGGGTATAAATAGACTTAAAGATTGGTCAAATAACTAAAATACAACCTAAGATATTATAATAATTCTAAACTAGACATCATCCACTTAAGCAGGTACATTTTTATATTAAATAATACATGGGGGAAAACATGAAAAAAATGATAACTACTTTTTCTGCTGTTTTAGCTCTTGTTGTTTCTACGTTTACATTTTCAACTGTAGCAAAATCTGCTGAGTTCTTTACAATAGGAACTGGTGGACCTACTGGAGTTTATTTCCAAACAGGAAATGCTATTTGTAAAATGTTGCACAAATCAGCAATAGCAAAAGAACACGGAAGAAAAAAAGGAATAGATAAAGCATACAGATGTACAGCTCCATCAACTGGTGGATCAAATTACAACATTGGTCAAATCAAAGAAGGTGAATTTCAATTTGGTGTAGCTCAATCTGACTGGCAATTTCACGCCGTTAATGGTTCAAGTAAATGGGAAGGAAAACAGTTTAAAGGATTAAGAGCTGTTTTTTCAGTTCACAACGAACCTTTCCAAATTTGGGCTAGAAAAAAAGCAAAAGTAAAAGACTTTAAAGGTTTAAAAGGTAAAGTTGTTAATATAGGTAACCCTGGTTCTGGTCAAAGAGGAACAATGGAAGAGCTTATGAAAGCAATGGGAGTAGATAATAGTTACTTTAAATCAGTAACTGAGCTTACTTCATCTGAACAAGTTAAAGCACTTTGCGATGGTAAAATAGATGCGTTTGGTTATTCAGTAGGATTTCCAAATGGTGCTATGGAACAAGCAGCTACTTGCGGAGCTAAAGCATTACCAATTAATTTAACAGGTGGACCTGTTCAAGGTTTAATTGATGGTGCAGATTATTATGCTTCAGCAACGATACCAGCTGGTACTTACACTGGACAAAAAAAAGATGTAACTACTTTTGGTGTTAAAGCTACTGTTGTTACTAGCAATGCAGTTGAAGCAGATCTAGTTTATTTAGTAGTAAAAGCAGTTTTTGAAAATTTCGACGATTTTAGAAAACAACATCCTGCTTTTGCACCTTTAAAAAAGGAAGATATGATAGCTGATGGTTTGTCAGCACCTTTACATGAAGGCGCTATTAGATACTATAAAGAAGCTGGATTGATGTAATCTAGTTAATAAAAATTAAAAGGCCCGATATTTATATTGGGCCTTTTTTTTTGTTAGTATATGATTTCAATATGAATCAACCAGTCAATACTAATATACAGGCAAAAATTGATGAGGATCTCTCACCTACAAAAAGACTTACTGGGTTTCATCTAAAAATTGTTTCTGCAATAGCAATTATTTGGTCATTTTTTCAACTTTGGTACGCATCTCCCTTTCCATTCATGTTTGATTTTGGAATGTTCAAAGGCTTACCAGCAAGAGCAATTCATTTAGGATTTGCTCTTTTATTAGCGTTTTTAGTTTTTCCAACTTTTAAACGAGGAAAAGTTAACTTCATTGACATTATGATTGGAATTATTGGAATATCATGTTGTCTTTATATCTATTTTTTTTATGATGATTTAATTGATAGAGGTGGCGTTCTACACATATTAAAATATAACAACCACAGTATTCCGATTGAATTAATAATTGGTTCAACTGGTATTTTAATTTTATTAGAGGCCACAAGAAGAGTAATTGGAATACCATTAGTAATTATTGCAGTCTGTTTTTTATTATTTTCTTATTATGGACAGTACGCTCCTGAAATTATATCTCACGGAGGATTATCTTTAAAAAGACTTGTTGGATTTCAGTGGTTTGATCAAGAAGCTATTTTTGGAATTCCAATTGGAGTTTCTGTAGATTTTATATTTCTATTTGTTTTATTTGGTGCTTTTTTAGAAACAGCAGGTGGAGGTAAGTATTTTTTAGATTTGGCATTTGCAATGGTGGGTAAAACAAGAGGAGGACCAGCAAAAGCTGCAATTCTTGGATCTGGCATGACTGGAATGATTTCCGGTTCTTCTGTTGCCAATACTGTTACTACTGGAACATTTACAATTCCAATTATGAAGCAAACAGGATTTTCAAAAGAAAAAGCTGGTGCAATAGAAGTTGCTTCATCTGTTAATGGACAAATTATGCCACCCGTTATGGGTGCTGCCGCATTTGTAATGGCAAGCTTTATAGGAGTTACTTATTTTGAAATAGTAAAACATGCATTTTTACCAGCAATAATTTCATACATAGCCCTTTTTTATATATCACATCTTGAAGCATTAAAACTTGGGCTAAAAGGAATTGAAAAAGATAAATTACCCAAACTAAAAGAAACTTTTTTATCTGGCTTGCATTTTTTAATTCCAATATTTGTTTTGATATATTTATTGGTTTATATGAGACTTACTGCGTCTTACTCAATTTTCTATGCAACCATATCACTGGTTTCAGTAAACTTTTTGTATAAGGTAATCACATCAAGAAAAAATAATAATTTAAAAGAAAACCTATCTCTTTGGTGGAATGAAACAGTGGTAGGTCTACAAAAAGGCGCAATCAACATGATTGCTGTTGGAGTTGCAATAGCTACAGCAGGAGTAATTGTTGGAGCAGTTGGATCTACAGGTTTAAGTACAAACTTGATAATTGTAATTGAATCTATTGCAAAAGATAATGTAATAATTTTACTCTTATTAACAATAATTTTATGCTTATTACTTGGAATGGGATTGCCCACAACCGCAAACTATGTCGTTGTTGCATCATTAATGTCTATGGTGTTGGTAGATGTTGGTAATGCATCAGGATATATTTTTCCTATAATTGCAGTACATTTATTCGTTTTTTATTTTGGTTTAATGGCAGATGTAACCCCACCAGTTGGTTTAGCGTCTTATGCTGCTGCAGGAATATCTGGAGGAGATCCGTTAAAAACAGGTGTTCAAGCATTATGGTACAGTTTAAGAACAGGAGTTTTACCTATTGTATTTTTATTTAATCACGAACTATTATTAATTGGTATTGAAAATATTTGGCATGCAATATTGGTAATTATAACATCATTAATAGGAATATTAGTTTTTTCAGCAGCAACACAAGGGTGGTTTATAAACAAATTAAGATGGTTTGAAATAATAATCTTTTTTGTAATCTCTATATCATTTTTATCGCCAGAATTTGCTTTAAATAAGTTTTACCCAAAATTTAATTACGTTAACTTAAATGATGCAAACATAGTTACTTTTCAACCTGAAAAAGATGTTCATATAAAAATTACAAGACCGAGTCCATATGGAGAGAGATATAAATTGTTTGAAATTAAAAAAGGAACATTTGATGAAGAATTTAATTTAGAAAATTATGGCATGAGCCTAGTTAAAAAAGATAATAAAATTATTGTTGATACACTTGATTGGAAAGGTGAGGCTAAAAAAAGTGGTTTAGAGATGGATGATATTATCACCGAGTTAAAAACAGAAAATTTTGATCGACCAAATAAAGATGTAGTTTATGTATTTTCATTTATTTTATTATTAATATTTGGCTATTTTAATTATACAAACTATAGGATAAGAAAAAACCAAAACTATCTTTGATATTCAATAAATTTTTTAAGAGAAAGGTTTAAAAATTTTTCATAAATCAAACCTTTATTATTTGATTTTGAACCATTTAAATAAGATTTATTCATTTTAAAATCATAAGACGGTTCAAAAAAGAAAGGTATAGACATTCTCTTTTTTTTATTCCAAAGCACACGGTGGTTTGTTGCTTTAAATTTTCCTTTACTTAAGAATTCTAACGCTCTTCCAGTATTTACTACTAAGGCATTTTTATTAAATGGAACATCATACCATTTTTGATTTTTTCTATTCTGTACTTGTAGACCACCTTTTTTATCCTGATAAAGAACTGTAAATATACCACTATCTACATGAGTTTCGCATCCAAGAGCGACACCGTCTTGTTTTGATATCTCAATAGGTTTTGATTGATTAGGATAGTAGTTAAATCTTAAAGTACTTAAAGTTTTATACCTTGAAAATGCATTTTTTGAAATTTTAATATCTTTATTGTAAAGTTTGATTATTCCTTGAAATAAAATTTCACACAAATCATAAATATCGTCAAAATAATTTGATAATATTTTAATTGAATTTTTGTCTATAGATTTGTTTAGATCAATATATTCAATATATTGATTTTTAATATTATTGGCATACTTTTTTGTAACTTTTAGATCACCAATATCTAAGCCTTCTTTTCCATTCACGTCATTTGGAAAATATCCTCTGTAAATATTTTTATTTTTAGAATTCCATTTTTTTGGTGAAAGTTTTTTTTTGTTTTTATCAGATGAATTGAAAAATTTATTCCCTACATTACAAATATTTTTTATTTTTTTTTGACTTATGCCGTGGCCAGTTACCTGAAAAAAACCTATATCAATACAAGCTTTTTTAATTTTATTTATTATTTTAATTGAACTTTGGCTTTCATAACCATTTTTTACTATTGAAGAAATATTTATTGTAGGGATTATATTTTTTGTCATTTATCTTAGTGGTTTTTCAGTAGCAATTAATTGTTCTTGGGCTTTTTCACGCATAAAAATATAAATACCACTAGAGACAATTATTAGTATTCCAATGACTGTATTTAAGCTTGGTATCTCATTAAAATATATCCAACCTATTAACGGTGACCATAACAATATTGAATATTCGAAAGGAGAAACTACTGCAGGAGATGCTATGCTGTAAGCGGTAAATAAAAGAAGAAAAGCTACAGTAGCTGTCAATCCAGTTGTAGCCATAAATAATATACTAGATTCTAAGTCTACAAACCATTCTCTAAAGATAAATTGGGAAGCTGGATGATCTGAAGTATTATATTGCCCATCTCCAATTAAAAAATAGAAAATAGTACTAAAAATTATTGCTCCAAAATAAAAAGTAAATGTTTGAGTGTAAACACTATCTTTCTCAGAGGTTTTTTTTATAATTATCATTGATAACGAATAACAAAACGCGCACAAAATTGGTAACAAACTTAGATAATTAAAATTATTAAAATCAGGATTTAATGTTATGTATACACCAATAAAGCCGACAACCACTGCAGACCATCTTCTTATTCCTATCTCTTCTTTTAAAAAGAAATGTGCAAATATTGTAATTAAAAAAGGGGTAACGAAAAACAAGGCTGTTGCAAATCCTAAAGGCAAAACAGTTAATGAGATATAAAAAGAGCTAAATCCAAAAAAGAAAAGAACCACACGACAAAAAGTTAAGAGAGGATATTGAGTTTTAAATACTATTTTTTCCTTTTTTAATTTTAAAAATATTAAAATAAGCCCGAAGCTAACTAAAGTTCTAATTAAATAAACTTCGTAAAGCGAAACAAAATTAAAAATATGTTTCATAATCCCGTCTTGCACTGAAAAGACCATCATTGCTATCAGTATTAGAATTATTCCTCTGGGATTATTATTTTTTTTGGACATTAGCCCATATATCACAGAATTATTAAGATTAAGATAAAATTATTTTTGTTTAGGAAAATAATCTTGCAAGTCACCTTCTCTATAAACATCGGTTGTACTGCAATGCAAACTTCCACCAAACCCATAAGCTTCCCTAAAATCTACAGGTAAAACTTCCATACCTAGTTTATCAAGTTGCTCAGCTTGATATACTTCACTTTTTTCTACACATACTGTTTTTGGATCTAAAACTAAAATATTCATTGATAACCATATTGAATAATAAGTAAGAGGAGGTGGAGAATTATGTGCTGGTTGTGCTGCTTCAATAATTTCCCAATCGTTATCTTCAAAAAGTTTTCTTTGCTCTTTAGGAAGTTTTCTTACAGGGTTATTTAATATTAGACCAGGTCTGATCGGAGTAAAAGTTGCATCTATATGAATAGGGTAAGGATCTCCTGGAAAATTTACAGTATGAACACGATGGTCAGGAAAATGTCTTTTTAACCAATCTATACCTTTTAAATTTGTAGTAAAACCATGTTGAACAATTAAGTCTTTGCCAAACCTTAAAATATCTGCAGCATCAAAAAGAGGTTCCTCTTCAGTTGTCACAAAATATTTTTTTTCAGCCCACTCCAATCGTTGTTCAATACTTACTTCATCTGACAAATAATTTTTATGGTAATCTTTATCTGTCAACCTAGGTTTAGGAGCAGATTCATGTTTCATATTTGGATCTTCCATGAAGTATTTTTGTATCAATGGTCTATAAGCTAAATATTCAAACCATCTACATCGAAAACTCATAGTTGCTTCTAACATTTCTTTTCCAACAGTAATAATCACATCTCTCGATGGCATACATCCAAACATATGTTCAGCTTTCCAGTCAGGTGTAGCAATTTTTTCATCAAATTTTAAAGGAGTTGGTCTATCAACTCTTATTCCTCTACTTTCTAATGTTTTTACAAATTTATCTAAAAGTTCATTTGATCTATCTATTGAGTCTTGTGTTCTCCTACCATGTTTCCCTTTCATAACCGAGTCAGGGGGAATTTTTACATCTACAGCAGGCTCTGGCGCTGGAATACAACAATTATCTGCTTTACCAACAATTACATGTTTTAAGGGATCCCATTCATTCCAGCTACTAACAATAGTTTTTTTCATATAATTTTAATATATGTCTTATAAACATTAATTTAAATAAAAAGAAACAAACCAATCAACTTATTGCATACCTGTATTTACCGAATAGCATTTTAAGTGAATTAGTTAACAAATATTGTTCATGAAATGGAAAAAAACAAAATAAAAACAAAGCTTAAAGCGACGATCAGAAAAAATAGAGATATTATTAATAAACAATTAAGCGATTTATTTGATTGGGTTAAGGGCGCTGAGCTTGTTAGCTTAAAGGAATGTGATACAGCCGATGATCCTGTCAGACCAGAATTGGATAACGAATTTAGGACTAGTTATGGAAGAAAAATTTATGGAGTAAAATATAAAAATGAAATTCATGCAATAATGTGTTTTGCATTTACTAATAAAATTCCTAAAACAGTTAAAGAATTAGACAACTTAAGCAGAGATGCTTTTTTACAAAGTGCACTTAGAGATCAAAAAGTTGGACAAATAGCTATCGCATATACTGTTTGGTCTAAAAAAAAAGGTGGAGGAAAATTAATTGTAAAAGAAGTATTTAAAATGATTAAAAAATCAAATCATTTAAACAGATTGGTAACCTTATCACCCTTAACAGAAATGGCTACGAAGTTTCATTTAAGAAATAAAGCAAAACTTATAAGCGTTAATGAAGAAACTCAAAATTTTGAATATTCAAAATAAATTTAAATAGAATTTAATATAAGATCAGAAGCTTTTTCGGCAATCATTAGGGTAGGGGCATTTAGGTTTGCACTAGGAATTTCTGGCATAACAGACGCATCTACAACTCTTAAATTTTGTATTCCTTTAACTTTTAAATTTTCATCAACTACCGCCATTTCATCAATACCCATTTTGCAAGTACCACATGGATGATAAGCAGTTTCCGCCTTTGATCTAATATATTCATCCAATTCATCATCGCTTTGCTTATCAGAACCTGGCCCAACTTCTTTTCCAGAATGTTTTGCTAAAGAAGGTTGAGATAAGATTTTTCTTGCAACATGAATGCATTCTCTAGTTTGTTTTAAATCGTCTTCATCTTCTAAATAATTAAATAATATTTTTGGATAATCATAAGGGTTCGAAGAATTCAGAGTTATTAATCCCCTGCTTTTTGGATGATTTGGACTTGCATGAAGTTGATATCCATGTGAGCTCGGATTAACTAAACCATGATCAATAACAAATGATGGAAAAAAATGAAATTGTATGTTTGCTATTTCTCTTTCAGGAGAAGACTTTGCAAAACCTCCAGCTTCTAAAAAAGATTTAGAACAAGGACCTGATTTAGATAAAAACCATTGAATACCAGCTAAAACTTTTGGAATTAGTTTTGTATAAGTATAAAGAGTGTCAGGTGTTTTACATTCTTGCATAATATATGTTTCCAAATGGTCTTGAAGGTTTTTGCCAACACCTTTGACATCGTTAACAACATTAATTCCTTTTTCCTTCAAATGATCTGAATTGCCAACTCCTGAAAGCATTAATAATTGTGGAGAGTTAATTGAGCCACCACTTAGTATTATTTCTTTTTCAGCATAAACTTTTTCAACTTTGTTTTTTATTTTTACTTCTATACCTATTGCTTTTTTTCCATCAAAAATAATTTTTTCAACAAAAGAATTGGAAAAAATATTTAAATTCTTTCTTTTTTTTGCAGGGTTCAAATAATATTTCGTTGCACTAGCTCTTTGACCTTCATGAATTGTTGTATCAAACATACCAAATCCTTCTTGCTCTTCTCCATTCATGTCAGGATTAACTGTATGTCCAGCTTCTGAGGCTGAGTTTATAAAGGCTTTAAACAAAGGGTTATCATTTTTAGACTGATTAACAGGAAGTGGTCCCAGTGAACCTCTATATTGGTTTTCTCCACCAGACCATGTTTCAATTTTTTTAAAATAAGGTAAAACTTTTTCATAAGACCAAGACTTTAATCCAAAGTTTTCCCATCTTTCATAATCATTTCGGTTTCCTCTTACAAAAACCATTCCGTTATGAGCTGAACAACCTCCAATCATTTTGCCTCTCGGACAAAATAATCTTCTATTGTTTAAATGTGGCTCTGGTTCAGAATAGTATTTCCAATTATATTTTGGATCGTGCATTGTATATAATAATGCTAGAGGCATTTTTACTTTCCAAATATCACTCGATCCACCAGCTTCGAATACAGCAACTTTGTTATTTTGATTTTCTGACAATCTATTAGAAAGAACACAGCCAGCTGAACCAGCGCCAATAATTATATAATCAAATTTCATAAAAGCTGAGAATTTAGTAATTTTTTATATTCATCAATATTTTTTATTTTTATATTATCTTTTTTTGCTAATTCATCGAATTTTCTTAGTTTTATTGCATTTTTAAAATAAGGCATTTTTTCAAATTCATCACTTTGTTTCTTATTTAATACACCACCTTGTAATTTTAAACTTACCTTTGATGCATTTGAAAGATGATTATAGTACCTTTTGTTTCTAGCCAAGTATCTTTTTGCCAATACGTGATATTTTATCGGTTCAACTACTTCTTTTTTAAAAAAATTTTTAAGATATTCATAACCTATACTTTCATGGTTACCATCTTTATTGTTTTTTACTAACTCATCAGGATCTTCAATAATAAAATGTCCATAATCATGAAGCAAGCAAGAGCAAACTAAAAGATCTTTAGATTTAGCTTTTTCTGCCAACATAGCAGATTGAATCATGTGCTCTGAAATTGTAATTTTTTCACCGATGTAGAGGGATTTGTTATTTTTAAAATTAGAAATAATTTTATCTAATATATGCATTTCTTATTGAGGATTGTCTCCTTCAATAGCAATTCTATCCATTACTCTTTCATAGCCAAGACCTTTTCCCGGATAAAAATCTGCTATTGCATAATGAATAACACTTCTATTATCCCAAATACAAACTGTATTTTCTGTCCAGTTAAATCTACAAGTTAAATCAAGTCTTGCCTGATGTTCAAAAATTTGTTTTAAAATTTCATCACTTTCTTCTTTACCCATACCAATTATTTTTTTGGTATATGTCCAATTAACATACAAAATTTTTTTCCCGGTTTCTGGATGAGTTCTTACAATTGGATGTTCGTTAGAATATTCATCATAATTTTTTTTCTTATTACCTTCCATTTTCTTATAATTTTTTATAAAAAATTCGGCACCCAGTGAACTATGAATTGCTTTTTTATCTTTAATTTTATCTTTTATTTTTTCATCCAAAGTTTCCCATGCAAGCTCCATATTAGAGAAACAAGTGTCCCCACCAACTGGAGGAATTTTAATAGATTTAAGTATTACCGCTTTAGTTGGCTTAAAATTATAACTTACATCGCTATGCCAATTCTCACCCCACTGATTTTTTTCATCTTCAGCTTTTATAATTCTTACGATTTCTGGATAGTCTTTTATACCTTTAACATAGGCATGCGTTTCTAATGGTCCAAATTTTTCAGCAAGTGCAATATGTTGATCAGTTGTTAAAGGTTGGTCCCTAAAAAAAATAACTTTATGTTCTAATAATAAATTATTTATTTTGTTAAAATTTTTGTCGGAAGTATCTGTAAGGTCTATACCTTTAATTTCTGCTCCTAAAGCACCTGATAATAATTTTACTTCCATGTCTATTTTGTTTTAATTATTTTTTAAGTTTATTTGAAAATTGTAAGTTATCAATTTTAAATTTTGATTTATTTTCTTTGATAAATTGGTCCATTATCATTAGTTTTTCTTCTTCAAATTCAGCAACTTTTCTATGATTTAGATCAATATACAAAGACAGAACTTCAGTTGTAGCAGACAAAATATTTTTACTTTTTTCATACATTTCTAATTTGTAATGCAGTCTTTTTTTATCGTGATCAAAACTAGAAATAAAAACATCTACTTCTTCACCTTCTTTAACTTCATTGTTATATGTAGTATGAGTTTCTACAACCATTGTACTTTTTTTTTCTGTTTTTGCAGCATGCTCGCCCATTTTAAATTTTGATAAAATTACTTCCGCTCCTTTATCAAACACCAAAATATAATAAGATAAATTCATGTGACCGTTATAATCAGTCCAATCATTAATTATTTTTGTAGTTTTCAGAAGAAGAGACATTATTAATTTAATTCAGATAGAATTTGGTCTGAAAGTTTTTTGATTTCATCTACAGCACTACCTTTTCTTTGTTTTTCAATTGCTGTTTTTCCTTCTCCCATCGATGATGCATAAATTTGTCTGTTTCCAATAATTGTATCTACCGATGGAACATTAAGACTCTTTATGTAATCATTTGTTTTAATAATAAGTTTTGATCTTTGGTTAGCTCTATTTATTTGTATCATTATTTTTTTATTTGCTTTTTTTGCAATATCAATAATTGCTTCAGTAGCCCAAAAATCAACATGAGATGGACTCATAGGAATTAATACTAAGTCAGAAGCTTCTATAGAAGGACGAGCATCAGATTCAATTTTTGGTGGCGTATCAATAATAACTACGTCGTGGTCTTTTTTTAATGTTTTAGATTCATATTGTGCACCCCACAAACTTGCAGTTTTAAAAGTTAAGTTATCGTTTGCTATTTTGTTTTCTGATCTTATCATAAACCATTTTCCAAGGCTTCCTTGTGGATCAGTATCAACAACAGCTACTTTAAAATTGTGATATTTTATAAAGCCCATAGCTAAGTGAACAGCCAAAGTAGTTTTACCTGTCCCACCTTTTTGTTGTGAAATAGTTATAACTTTTGAGAGCATTCTTTATAATATAATTATTAAATGTTTCTCGAAATAAAATTATTATTCTATTTTAAGATTAAAAAAAATTTCTACTGAAGATTGTATTTTAAAGTTTAATTTTTTTTTTTCGTTGAAAATAATAGTTTATAAACCTTCTAAAAAATATAACTAAAAAAAATATGATATTTTTAATTTGATTTATGAGAAACTCTCTATTTAATTAGGTTATTTTTATAAAGGGAGAAATGCGGAATTATGAATAAGCTATTATTACCACAGGATATAGTCGGAGGATCTTTTTGGCTTATTTCTGTTGCAATGATAGGTGCAGCAATATTCTTCTTTTTAGAGAGAGGGCGATTATCTAATCGATGGGCCACAGTGATGAACCTTGTTGGAGTGATCGCTTTGATGTCATCCATCCATTATTTCTACGCAAAAAATTTATGGGTATTAAATGGACAAGCGCCAATAGCCCTTAGATACATTGATTGGCTTCTTACTTTTCCATTAACAATTTTAACTTTTTATGTAATGCTAAATTCAGTTACCGACATCAAAAGAGGAATGTTTTGGCGTTTGTTAGTTGGAACTTTAGTTTGGGTTATTGCTCAACTTCTAGGAGCTTACGGTTACATGAGTGTAACTTTAGGATTTTTGGTTGGTATAGTTGGATGGTTATACATAATTGGTGAACTTTATATGGGTGACACAGGAAGAAAAAATGCTTCTTGTGGTAACGAAAGTGTTCAAATGGCTTTTTTTGCAAATAGACTAATTATAACAATAGGTTTTTCAATTTATCATATTGGATATTTTATTGAGCACCTGGCAGGAGGAGCAAACATAAATAGTTTAAATGTAATTTATAACCTTGCTGATTTTTTGAACAAAATAATATTCGGAATGATAATTTATAGTGCAGCAATACAAGACACAAAGAAAGGAACTTAGATTTAATAAGGAGGAATAATTATGACTAGAGGAGCAGATATAATAGCAGCGATAATTTTATTAGCACTTGCAATAGCGATTATAGTTTATTTATTGCATTGGCTATACAGAAGATCTTCAAAAGAAGTGTCTTTTGTTAGAACTGGAATGCTTGGAGAGAAAGTTGTTATATCCGGTGGCGCATTTGTTTTACCAATTATTCATAATATTACTCAAGTAGGTATGCGAACACTAAGCATAACTATAAAAAGAGGTGGAGATAAATCTTTGATAACAAAAGATAGAATGAGAGCTGAGCTTGTTACAGAATTTTTTACAAAAGTTCCACCTGATCCGAGAGCTGTTTCAACTGCCGCACAAACTTTAGGTAACAGAACACTTGATCCTGAACATTTAAGAGAAGTAGTTCAAGGACGTTTTGCAGATGCATTAGGAGAGGTTGCTGCAAAAATGACTCTAGATGAAATACAAGAGAATAGAGGACAGTTTGTAAAAGAAGTTACAAAAATTGCAGACGGATCAATTGGCCACACAGGTTTAGCATTAGAAACGGTTTCAATAATTTCTTTGGACCAAACTCCAATCGAACAATTTAATCCAGCAAATACTTTCGACTCACAAGGTTTAACACAACTAACTGAACAAATCGAAACTAGAAAAAAGAAAAGAAACGATATTACTCAAGATACAAAAATTTCTATTGAAAATAAAAATTTAGAAACAATTCAAAAGGAATTAGAAATTAAAAAAAATGAAGAGTTTTCAAAATTTAAACAAGAAAGAGAAGTTTCTATTCAAAAGGCAAATGAAAAAACTGAATCAATAAAGCAAAGAGCAGAAAAAGAAAGAGAAGCTGAGGAAGCAGAAATAAAAAGTCAAGAGGCAATTGAAGTTGCAAAAATTTCTCAAAATCAAGTTATCGAGGTTGAAAGAAAACTTACTGAAACAAGATTGATTGAGGAAATTGAAAAGAGAAGGAAGGAACAAAATGAATTGGAAAAAAATGCAGCTCTCGATATAAGACAAAAAGATCTTGAAACTGAAGTTAAGATTTTAAATTTAGATAAAGAAAGTGAATATGCACGTTTAGAAAAGCAAAGATTAGTTGACATTAAACGAGCTCAAGAAAAAACATCAATAATAAAAGAGCAATCAGAAAGACAAAAAGAAGCTGAGGAAGCACAAATAATTTCCGAACAAGAAATCAAAAATGCTAAAATTGCTCAGCAAAGAAATGTAGATTCACATAGAATTGAGTCAGAAAAAGAAGTTAGAACTTTAGATATTGAAAAGGCTAAGAGGTTGCAAATTGAAGAGCACCAGAAAGAGTTAGAGATAATTGAAAAATCTAAAGAAGTTCTTGCATCAAAAGCTGAGGAACAAAATACACGGGCTAAAGCTGTAGAAGCTGAAGAGAAAGCAAATTCAACTAGATACATTGAAAAAGCTGAAGGAATAAAGCAAGTAGATGTAATCGAGGCATCTGCAAAAGCTGAACAAGATAAACATGCAACTATGGCTGCTAAATTAAGATATGAAATAGATGCTGCAGGTAAAGAAGCTTTAAATCTTGCTGAGAATGTTAGAAGCGATGCAAATAGAAGAAGTGCATTAAGAATAAAACTTGCTGAAAAAATTGAATCAATTATTAGAGAAAGCGTTAAACCTATGGCAAACATTGGTGACATTAAAATTGTTGATGTCAGCGGTCTTCCTGGATTTAGCGGGACAAGTGTTTCACCTTCAGGAGGTGGCGGATCAGGTACTTCTAGTGGGTCTAAAAGTGGAGGAGGAAACTTAGCAGACAATGTAGTTAGTTCAGCTTTAAGATATAGAGCTCATCAACCGTTTTTAGATAGTCTTCTTAAAGAAATTGGAATGAATCCTGGAGAAATTAGTAACATCAGAAATATCCTTGGTGATTATGGAAATCCAAAAAAAGATTATCATATGAACTTTGGTGAAGATGCAAAAAATTTAAAAGGAGCCAATAATCCAAAAAACAAATAATTTAAATTAAATATTTTATGAGCACAGAAATAGAAAATTGGGCAAAAAAATATGAAGATCTTACAAATGGCGATGATACCATCAAAGCCATGGCAAAATATTATACATGCTCTTTTATGTTTGATATGGAAAAAGCAAAAGTGATAATTGAAATGCATGATGGTAAAGTAAAAAACATTAATACAAGTCCATCTCCATTAGATCCATATGATTTTGCTTTAAGAGCTTCAGCACAAACATGGAGAGAATTTGGACAACCTATGCCGAAGCCTATGTACCACGGAATATGGTCTGCAAGCTTTTTAAAAGATCTAAAAATTGAAGGCAATCATTTAATTTTAATGAAAAATTTAAGAAATTTTACAGTTCAATTTGAACTATTAAGAAAAACAGGAGTTCCAGTTTAATGAGATATTTTAATTTAAAGGGAGAAATTAAATGGCAAAGCACCACGATGTTGTAGGACGTTATGTAACTATAGAGGTAGATGACTGTGAATACAAAGTTTTCTATTTACAAAACGGAAAAGGAATTCCTTTAGTTTGTCAGCACACAGCTGGATGTCATAACCATCAGTGGCGAGGACTTTTAGAAGATGAAGAAATAACAAAAAATTATAATGTAATAGCGTATGATTTACCTAGGCATGGTAAATCTGATCCACCACACAATAAAGAATGGTGGAAAGAAGAGTATAAATTAACTGCAGAACATTATTGTAATTTTATTGTGAAATTATGTGAAGCTTTAAATTTAAAAGATCCAATATTTATGGGATCTTCATTTGGGGGCAATGTAGCTCTGCAACTTGCTTTAAGACATCCAAATAAATTTAGAGCAGTTATACCAGTTGAGGCTGCTGATTATGCTCCAGGATTTTATTTGGACTGGTGGAGACATCCACACGCTAATGCGGCACAGGTTTGCGCAAGTGGAACTTGGGATCTAATGGCACCACAATCACCAGATAAAGATAGGTGGTTGACTTGGCATTACTACACTCAAGGGTCAGAGGCATTTAAAGGAGATTTATATTTTTATTCAGTTGATCATGATTTGAGAAATGAATTAAAAAATATTGATGGACATAAATGTCCAGTAATAATGTTAACGGGTACTTATGATTATTTAACTCCACCAGAAGCAACAGAAAATACAGCAAGGCAAATTAAAGGAGGAGTTTATATAGAAATGACGGATATTGGTCATTTTCCAATGAGTGAAAATCATGAGGTGTTCAGGGTTTATTTGATTGAAGCTTTAAAAATAATTCAAGAAAGGACTAATAAGTAAATATTTTATATGAAAAAAGATAAAACAGGTGTTCAGCTAGATCTAGGTCATACAAGCACTGATGATTTTATAACTGAAAAATATGTTTTACCTCTACTTAGAGACGAGAAAATGAGAAATAAATTAATAGAGGAGCATAGAGCAACACCAGTAGGAAGAGCTCCACAACCTCACAAAGGTCAGCCAATGGTTGAACATAGTAAAGAATTACAAATAGTATTAGACAAGCTTAGACGCCAGCCTATGCACATTAAAAAGTATGTAACCATTTGTAAAAAAGATTTTGAAGATTATAGAATTGGAATCGTAACAGGTGTAAGAGGTGAACCAGTTGAGATATTAGAAGAGTCTTTTTCATCAGAAGAAGCATGTGAGCATGCAATATTTTTAAAAAGAATTGTAGATTTACTTGAGAGGCATGGTGGATGATTAATTTATTGAGGTTCATTCAATGTTAAGAATTACTGGCTATAGTGATAGGTACCAAGCTTTTCCTGGAGAGGAAATTAAGTTTTATGTAAATGCGGAAAAAAACGAAAACTATGATGTACAAATTATAAGACTTATTCATGGAGACACCAATCCCGAAGGCCCTGGTTACAAGGATGAAGAAATTGGAGCTGAGTGTAATAAAACATTTCAAGGAAGAAATCAGAGAATTCACGGTGGTTCATATGTAGTAATACCTCAAGATGATAGATTAAATACAACTAGCTTTACCCTACAAGCATATATTTTTCCTACAACTCCAGAAAAAGGCAAACAAGGAATTTTAACTAAATGGAATGATAAAACTAAAAGTGGCTTTGGTCTTTTTATAGATGAGAACAAATGTTTATCAGTCATGATTGGAGATGGAGGGGGCCAGGTTACGACTCTTTCGAGTGAAAAGGAATTAATGAGAAAAGTTTGGTATTTAGTTGCAGCTACTTACGATGCTGAGACAGGAAAATTAAAACTTTATCAAGAACCTTGTGTAACACCTACAAATGGTGGCTTAGGAATGTCTTTACTTCATCCTGCAGATGAGACAACTTCTTATGTTGAGTCGGTAAATAATTTAAAACCTAGAGCTAATGATGCTCCTTTTTTAATGGCAGCATGTACTCTTAATGATAGATCAGGAAGACATATTCTTGGTGGACATTATAAAGAAGCATTAAGTCCAATTGAATTACCAGAACAAACATTAACTTATAATGGTAAAATAGATAGACCAAGACTTAGTAAAAAAGCTTTATCGAAATCTGAAATAGAATCTTTAGCAAGAGGATACAGCGGTTGTACATCTGAACTTAGATCAGAGGTAGTAGGAGCGTGGGACTTTCATGCAAACATTACTAAAAACATAGCTTCCACATATATAATTGATACTACATCTAATCACCTAAATGGATTTATTATTAATTTACCTTGTAGAGGTATGACAGGTTATAATTGGACTGCAGATGAAATGGTTTTTCATCACAAACCAGAAGAATATGGCGCAATTCATTTTCATGATGATGATATAGATGATGCAAGATGGGACGTAGACTTTACATTTAAAATTCCTGATATAATTCGAAGTGGAGTTTACGCTGCAAGATTGAGAATTAATGGTGAAGAATCTGCAGAAACAGAGGATTTTATTCCGTTTGTAATTAAACCACCAAAAGGAAAAGCAACATCTAAACTTTGTTTTGTATTGCCAACGAATAGCTATATAGCATATTCAAACGACAATCTGGGAACTAATTCAGTTGTAGCACAATTGCTAGCAGGAAAAGTTCCTGTTTTAGCTGCATCAGATTTATATCTAAATGAACATAGAGAGTATGGTTTATCAACATACTCTAAACATTCTGACGGTAGTGGTGTAGCTATCTCTTCTAGATTAAGACCAATTTTAAATATGAGACCTAAATATAGGCACTGGCTATCACCTTCGCTTTGGCAATTAAATGCAGATTTGCATTTAACTGACTGGTTGGAAGAGAAAAAAATTGATTTTGATGTAGTAACAGATGAAGATTTACATTTAGAAGGAGTAGAACTATTAAATCGATACAAATGTGTTTTAACGGGTTCGCACCCTGAGTATAGCTCAGAAAAAATGTTAGCAGCTTATGAGCAGTATCAATTAAATGGTGGAAGATGGATTTATTTAGGTTCTGATGGATTTTATTGGATAAGCGAATACCACCCTGATAATCCAAATATAATTGAAGTAAGAAAAGGTGAGGCAGGAACAAGAGCATGGACTGCTAACCCAGGAGAATACAATAATGCTTTTGATGGAAAATATGGAGGAATGTGGAGAGCAAGAGGAAGAATACCATCAAAGGTTTGTGGATTAACTTTTACTGCTTATGGTTTTGATGTCAGTTCATATTATAAAAGATGCCCTGATAGTAAAAGACCAGAGTGCTCATGGATTTTTGATGGAGTTGGTGAAGATGAAGTTATCGGAGATTTTGGTTTAGTAGGGGGAGGGGCTGCAGGCTTAGAGCTTGATAGATATGATTTAGAGTTTGGAACTCCTCATAATGCATATTTGTTAGCTAGATCTGAAAATCACACAAACTTAATGATGCAAGTTAATGAGGAAATTCATTTTACAGTAAGAGGTTTCTACGGTGGAGGTACTGAAAACCCAATGGTTAGAGCCGACATGATTTATTACAAAACTCCAAATGATGGAGCTTTGTTTGCACCAGGTTCATTATCTTGGTGCGGAAGTTTATCTTATAACAATTATAATAATAATGTTTCAAAAATTTTAGAGAATGCAATCAAAGGATTTTTAAAAGAAGGGCCATTACCATAATGAACAAACCTCAATTTACAAGACCAGAAGGAACTGGTGGTAAAAGTGTACTAGGATCTGACAATGTTACACCATTGAATGAATTAGAAAAGAATGCCTTAGGAAATTTAGATGAAGATAAATTAACTGAACTTGCTAAGTGTCTTTTTACATTAAACAATAGACGTTATGGACCTATACCAGGAGCATATATGGTAATGTGTACAAAACCTGACAAAGAATGGTGTGTGGCGCAACTTAATGCCGATAGAGCAAAGCCTTTTATTTTGTTTGAAGATAAAGTTTTTAGTTCAATTGAAAAAGCACAGGAAGAAGCAGAAAGAATTAAAAAAGAACGTGGCGAGTCAGCGCCAATGCGTTGTACCTAAAGTGAAAGGATTAAATGTCCGAAAAATCTCTTTGGTTATTAATATTTATATTAGTTTATGCTGCATTTTGTTTTTTTTGGGGTGTAAGAGGATCTAATTATAATTCTGATAGTCCAGAAAAATTTTATTTAGCAAATAGAAATGTTTCTTCTTGGGTTTTTTTCTTTGCCGCAACAGCAGCCACTTTTTCAGGTTTAACAGTAATATCCCAAACAAATTTAATTTTTAATGATGGTTTTCAATATGTAGGAACAGCTTTTATTGCAATAACAGTACCGCTTGGAAGTATATTTTTTTTTAAGCGTCAGTGGATGTTAAGTAGAAAATTTGGATATATTACACCGGGTGAAATGTATTATGATTACTATAAAAGTGACACTATTCGAGTTTTATCTGTTTTAGTAACTTTTTTTATAGCAATTCCACTTATAGCAGTTTTTTTTGGAGCAACTGGTTATTTGATAAATATTTTAAGCGAAGGTTATGTCTCTAGAGAAATGGGAATGTGGGTAGTTTCTACAATTGTACTTTTTTATGTTACAAGAGGGGGATTTAAATCAACTGTTAGCGTTGGTGTTGTTCAGTCATGGTTATATTTTATAACTGTAATTCTTTTAGGCATTATTATTTATTCTTTTATTGGTGATTTAGATTCATTTGGTAAATCATTAGCAAATATTGCAAGTACCTCAATTAGTTCATGGGGAAATACAAATGGTTACGGTGGTGGAGACTATAACGGATATTTTGCATTACCAGGAGTTATTCAATGGGTTGCAGGTTTAGGTAAAAACGAAGCAGTTGGTGGTCCATGGACTGCAATGATGATATTTACTTTTACAGTAACATTTATGGGAATTATTCTTTCACCTTCTTTTTCTATGTGGAGTTACTCTGCAAAACATCCAAAAGTATTTTCATATTACCAAATATGGGGCTCTGCAGTAGTAGTAGGTTTATTATTATTTATTTTTACAACCTTCCAAGGTATTGGTGCAAGCTTGTTAGGAGCTAATTCAGAAGTAAACAGTAATGGCTTAGCAATTAGCAATTTACTCCCAGAGATACCAAACAATGATCACTCATTAATAATTTATCATATTATAAATTTAATGGACGAATATGCTCTTTGGGTAACAGGCTTATTAGCAGTTGGAATAATTGCAGCCCTTCAATCAACAGCTTCAGCATTATTAATGACTTCGGGTAGTATTATTACTAGAGACTTATACAAGGCTTATGTAAATAAAAATATACCTTGGGAAAAAGAACTCGCTGTTGCTAGAATTATTATGTTGCTAATTTTTTTAGCTTCGCTTTATTTAGCTACGTTTGCTAAACCCGCGATGGTAATTTTTAGTGGAATTTCGATAGCAATAGCTTTTCAGTTTATTATTGTTTTATTAGGATTGTTATGGTTCCCTTGGATTACCAAAGGAGCAGCAATGTCAGGCTTAATTATTGGAATCATTATTGTTATTTTAACTGAAACGATTGGACAGCAAATTACTGGAAACAGATTGCCTTGGGGGAGATGGCCTTTAACGATTCACTCAGGAGTATGGGGTTTAATATTTAATGTATTTATTTGTTTTTCTATTTCTGGTTTTTCAAATATTACCAAGATTGATATGTACAGATCTCATAGACAAAAATTTCATGATTTTTTAAATGATCATATGGGCCTACATCCTAGTAGAACGAAATTAAGATCGTTTGCTTATGTAATAGCTTTAATTTGGTTGTTTTTTGGTGTTGGACCCGGACAAGTTTTAGGTAATAATTTTTTTGGAGAACCTGGAGCAGGGTATGAAGCGTGGATTTTAAAGATACCATCTATTTGGGGATATCAACTAATATGGTGGTTTTTTGGAATAGGCTTAATATGGTTTTTATCTAACAAAATGGATTTATCAACTCTGCCAAACAAACCAATTCAAGCTAATGATTTGTATCAACCCCCAGATGAGGTCCAAGGAGAAGTAAATTATATTGATAAAGTTGGCACGGGATATGGGTGGATTTTAATTCTTATAGGAATAGCAATATTTTCAATAGTGTTTTATGTTTACTTTGTATAATAATTTATGACTTTAAATTCTTTTCAATTTAATACAACACCTGGCCTTCGTTATGGAAGCGGTCAATCAAAAGATTGTTGTAAAGAAATTTCCAATAAACTAGGTCAAAGTATTCTTTTTATTACCGATAAAGGTCTAATGTCATTGGGCTTAACAGAGCAAACTTTAAAAGAATTAAAAAAAACTAGTTCTGTTGAAATTTTTGATGATGTTGAAGCAGATCCTTCCAAAAAAACTCTCCTTAAAGCAATTGAAGTTGGAAAAAAAATTAAAGCAACAGGCGTTATTGGTTTTGGAGGAGGCTCTTCCATGGACGTAGCTAAACTTGCAGCTTTAATACTTGGCTCTGGTGAAAATTTAGAAGAAGCATGGGGAGTTGCAAATGCAAAAGGACCGCGTTTACCCCTTGTTTTAATTCCAACTACTGCAGGTACAGGATCAGAAGTTACACCTGTATCAATTATAACTGTTGGTGAGGAAGAAAAAAAAGGAGTTTCTTCATCACTAATATTACCTGATTTAGCAATCTTAGATCCCGATTTAACTTTAGGTCTTCCAGCAGGTACTACAGCAGCAACAGGAATTGATGCTATGGTCCACGCAATTGAAGCATACGCATCATCAAGTAAAAATAATAATCCTATTTCAAAAATGTTATCAATAGAAGCTTTAAAATTACTTGGTGGATCTATAGAGAAGGCAGTATTTGAAGGTTCAAATGTTGAAGCAAGAGGAAATATGTTAATAGGAGCAATGTTAGCTGGTAAAGCGTTTGCTAATTCTCCAGTTGCAGCAGTCCATGCTCTTGCATATCCGATTGGTGGAACTTTTCATGTTTCTCACGGACTTTCAAATTCTCTGGTATTACCATATGTCCTAAGGTTCAATAGTGTAGATTCAAAAGCTTCAAAAGATTATGCCGAACTAGCTCCATATGTTTTTCCAGAAATAGATACTAATAGAGGAGCTCAGTCTGTATGCGCAGAATTTATAGATAAATTAGAAAGTTTATCAAAAAAATTAGGATTACCACAAAAGTTAAGAGAAGTGGATATTCCTAAAAATGCGTGTGAAAAAATGGCAAAAGATGCAATGAAACAAACAAGATTGTTAGTTAACAATCCAAGAGAAGTGACAGAAAAAGACGCACTTAACATTTATCATTCAGCTTGGTAGAATAAAATATATATGAAAGAAAAAGATAAAGATATTTTTGAACAAACAACAAAGTTCAATACTGGTATTAAATTATACATGTTCCAAACAGGTGTAATAAAAACAAAATTAAAATTTATAAAAATGAATCAAGGTGAAGAACCTTATGAAATTCCTGTGCCATGGTTTTTAATCAAACACCCAGAAGGAGACGTAATTATTGATGGAGGAATGCCAATAGAGGCAGCGCTTGATAAACACAAACACTGGGGCCATGTTGTTGAGGCTTACGACCCAGTTATGAAAGCTTCAGAATGGTGTAAAGACATGGTAAAAAGCGTTAATACGAATCCTGAAGATGTTAAATATGTTATACAAACACATCTTCATCTTGATCATTCAGGTGCTATAGGGCATTTTCCAAATGCAACACACATCACTCAAAAGGTAGAATATGATTATGCTTATAATCCAGATTGGTTTTCGCAACCGGCTTATATAAAAGCAGACTTTGATAAACCAAATATACGTTGGAAGTTTTTACAGGGAAGAAAAACAGATTTTTATGATGTTTATGGAGATGGGGTTATAAAATTAATATTTACACCTGGACATACACCAGGTCATCAATCTGTATTAGTTAATCTACCTAAAACTGGTTATATGTTATTTACTGGTGATGCATGTTATACAGGAGACCATTGGTGTGATAAATGCTTACCAGGTTTAGTAGCATCTTCATCTGATGCTGCAGATTCAGTTAAAAAATTAAGACAAGTTGCAAAAGAATATAATGCAAAAGTTGTTTGGGGTCATGATCCAGTTACTTGGTTAGATTGGAAAAAAGCTCCAATGTTTTATTACGATTAGTTTTAAACTGGAACTGTTGATTTCATAAATTGATTTTTTATAAATTTTTCAAACCAGGCGGTTAGATCTTTATTATTTGTTTTCCACTCATCATTGTATCGAAAGATTGTATAATCTAGTGCGCATCCTATTGTTATTTGATCCATAGTTAAATTATTTTCATCATAATTGTTCCAATTATTTTCTAGCCATTCAATGGTTCTTTTAATCCTAACTTCTTGTTTACTAATAAAATTTTTACTCTTTTCATTTTCTGGTCTTATAGTTTCCATTCTTCTTTCTAGCACTGCTTCCATTAAACCATTAGCGATAGAAGTTACATTCATTATTTGCCAATAATTTTTTTTTGGAAACAAAGTATTTTTTTTTGAAATCGAATCTAGGTATAAACATATATTATCACTATCTGTAATTGATTCCTGTCCAACTAGAAGCGTTGGAATTTTTCTCAATGGATTATGTTTATCTAAAAAATCAGATTCATATACATTTATAATTTTTTCTTCTAAATTAATTTCTTGTACTAAAGCTGTAATTTTAGTCTTTCTTCCAAAGGGAGAATTTGGACCATTGTATAATATCATTTGGTCTTGCATAAGATTTATAATTTACAAATTAAAGAAAATATATTGATTACTAGAAAAGTTGTAATTTCATCTTTTAGTTCATCGTAATTTACATATCTTCGGTCTGTAGAAGATAACGCAATATCAACCAAACTTTTTGTTTCTTCTTCAGATATACCTATGTCATCTGAAAGATTTTTGATTAATTTTAAGTATTCAACTTTCTTATTTGTCATTCAATTATTACCGCAACTGTATCTGGGTCAATGCCTTCCTGATCATTCACAACATTAACTTTTGTTACTGTTCCATCAACTGGTGAGTCATGATGTACTTCTGTTTTCATTACTTCCATAATAAATAATGTATCTCCTTTTTTAACTGCATCACCTTCTTTAACTAAAACTTTCCACATATTTCCAGGCACAGTTGTTTTAACTTCTGTTGTCATAAATATCTTTAATCTATCTAATCAAAATATCTAATTTTAATTGATTTCATTCCTCTTCTTTCCATTAATTTAGTTCTTATTTTTTCATTCATTCTTTCTTTGTCAAAATCAACAATCTTTATATGATCAATTTTAATTTTTTTCTTTTTGTCATTTAAATCAGTACCTTTTTTTGACGATATCACACTAATTTCACTACAAATTTGAGTTTGTTCTGATCGTAATTCTTGAGCTTTATCAACAGATATTTTAACAAAATTAAAACTATCACCTGGTTTTGCTTGGCCAAGTTTCCAAAAAGATGCAGAAGGAACAGTGTAAGGAACAATAAATCCACCCATACTAGGACCATCATTGACTAATATAATTGGAGTTTGTCCAGCCAAGTTTATAGCTCCCGCAGGATATCCTTGATCAATAATGTTCGAAGGAAAAGTTCCATGCTCTAATCCTTTATTAGTTGCTTTTTCAGCAAAAGACCATTTTGGCCCATCTAACCTATAACCTGTTCTGTCACTTTTAGACTGAAGTTTCCAGTCAGCATTTAAAAACATTTTATGACCTTTGTCATCTACCCAATCATCATTTGGTCCTTTAACAACTTCTATTGACCATTTTTTATTTGTAGACATTACTGGGATAGAATCTTTTTTAATTTTTCTTCCAGGATATGACTTAGATTTATTTAAAGGAATAATTTGACCATCTTGTATTGCTTTACCATCTATTCCACCAACCCCTGCTTTGTGAAAAGTAGATCTTGAGCCAAGCCAAGGCGTGGTATTTATCCCACCAGAAAAGGCAATGTAAGCTCTTGCACCTATTGTTGCATAAGACATTTCTAAAATTTGATCCTTTTTGACTGCTAAACTTTCCCACAATGGAACAATCTTTCCATCTATCTTTGGATTCATGTTAGCCCCAGTTATTGCAATAATTCTATCACTATCAAATTTAAGTGTTGGACCCATAAACTGACACTCTAATGCAGCTGCTCCAGATTCATTTTCCACTAAAATATTTGCAAGCCTAAAAGACCAACTATCCATTGGACCTGAGGAAGGAAAACCTTGATTTAAAGTTCCAATTCTTCCAGGATAATCCTGAACGGACGTTTCTAAACCTTTTTTAATTACTTGAACCATATTCTTTTTAAAACCTCTTTGAATGGTCAATCGTTTTTAACCAACTTTTATAATTTTTTACTGAAAATTTTTGATATTCAACAATGTTATAATTATATGTTCCGTCTTTTATTTTGTTTGATACATGGTCAAACTCTTCATAAGTAGTAGGTACAAATTTTACTCTGTCACCAGGTTGAAAAAGACATATATTATTTTCAAATACTGGAAAACTTTTTTTGGTGTCCCATATAGGAACAGGGATAATTCCAAAAATTTGATAACCACCTGGTAGACGATCTGGATAAATACAAGTTGAAGCACCACCCATTCCAACAGTTCCTTTTGGAGTCCAAGTTCTTGGAGGGTTATATTTTGGAACAGTCAGCTTACATCTTGGATCAAGGGCCATCATAAACGGAAGACCTGGCCAAAAACCTATTGCTGCCACCCAATATTCTGTACTTGAATGAACTCTTACAAATTGATCAATATTTTCAAGATTATTTAATTCTGTTATAAGTTCAGGATCAGGTTTCTTTTTAGCTATTTTATTTGAATAATCTTCAATACATTCCTTTGTCCATTTATCTAAATAAACAGTTGGAAAAGAAAAGATTCTACTATTTATTTCTATTTCATCTGAAGGTCCTAGTGAGTTGATTAAGGATATAAGTTCATTTTTTAATTCATTAAATTTTATTTCTTCAGGTTCATAATGAACTATCATAGAAGCAAAACAGGGAGATGTTTCGTAAACGCCTTTAACTTTGTGGTCTTTTATTGCCTTTGCTAGATTTTGAGCGGTAAAATTTAGCTCTAAATTCATTACGTTTCCAAACTCAATAAGCATATATTTATCACCAGCAGGTAAGAACTTAGGAGTATCGTAAATTTTGCCTGGAACGTTATTTACTTCAGTTTTCTCATCTGTTTTCTTCTTATTATTTTTTGATGAAACTATATTTTCAAATTCTTTTAAATCTTTATCTGTATAATCTTGACCATTTTTAATTTTTGGAGTTTTTGAAATAATTTTTTCAAATGCTTTTACATCTTTGTCGCTATATTTTTGTTCATTATTTTTATTTTGCTGCTTGTCTTTTAGTTTAATTTCTTTTTTTTCTTTAAATAAAGTTAAATTATTTTCAATAAATTTTGTATTAAAGTCTGCATCCTCAAAAGTTTTATTTTGAAGAACAGATATCAAAAAAGATTTATTTGTTTTAATACCTTCAATTTCTAAATCTTTTAAAAAATTTATCATGTTGTTAATACTTTCAGTTCTATTTGCACCTTTAGAAATTATCTTTGCTATCATTGGGTCATAATAAAAAGATATTTCATCTCCCTCATCAACACCAATATCTAATCTAATATTTGTTAAGCCTACATTTGGAATTTTTAGTTTTGTAATTTTTCCTGGAGATGGGAGAAAGTTTTTTGAAGGATCTTCTGCATACAATCTACATTCAACTGCATGACCGTTTCTATTAATTTTATTTTGTTCTGTTAAATCAAAATCAATACCTAATGCAAACTTAATTTGCATCTCTACTAGATCTGAATTAGTTATACTTTCTGTTACAGGATGTTCTACTTGAATTCTTGTATTCATTTCTAAAAAGTAGAATTTTTTTTCGTCCACATCGTAGATGAATTCTATCGTTCCAGCACCTTCATAATTTTGATTACTTGCAAAGTTTACTGCACTTTGTGCCATTTCATTTAAGATTTTTTCATCTATCTTTGGTGCAGGACTTTCTTCTATAATTTTTTGAAATCTTCTTTGAATTGAACAGTCTCTTTCAAAAAAATGTACAGCTTTCTTTTCACCAAAACCAAATATTTGTATTTCTATGTGCCTTGCATTTTTTATAAACTTTTCTAAAAAAACATCACTGTTACCAAAAGCTTTCTTAGCTAAATTTTTTGTTTTTTCTACAGATTTAATTAATTCTCCATAGTCATTAACAATTTGCATTCCTATTCCACCTCCACCTGCGCTAGCTTTTACTAGAATAGGAAAACCAATTTCATTACATTTTTTTTCTAAATCTTCTTTTTCTAAATCCTTATTATTTAAGCCTGGACAAATAGGTAAATTACTTTTTACAGCTAAATCTCTTGCTACATCTTTGTTACCCATTGATACAATTGTATTTGGTTTGGGTCCTATCCAAGTAATTCCAGAATCAATTACTTTTTGGGCAAATTTTTCGTTTTCTGCTAAAAAGCCATAACCGGGGTGAATAGCGTCAGCTTTTAATTTTTTAGCTGCTTCAATTATTTTATCTGCATTTAAATAACTTTCTTGAGCTTTCGATGCA
This sequence comes from uncultured Pelagibacteraceae bacterium, assembly GCA_902551895.1. Classification (GTDB taxonomy): domain Bacteria; phylum Pseudomonadota; class Alphaproteobacteria; order Pelagibacterales; family Pelagibacteraceae; genus Pelagibacter. The sequence goes on from CACDEU010000002.1 coordinate 38,234, forward strand.
CCGATGTGAATTGACTCATCGGCTTTTCTTACATGTTTACTGTTTTTATCTATATCAGAATAAACTGCTATTGAGTGAAACTTAAGTTTTTTACAACTATCGATAATTCTACAGGCAATTTCCCCACGGTTTGCAATCAGAATTTTTTTCATACTTTTTATTTTTTAAGTGCTTTTTTTAAACTTTTGATGATTTCAACAGCATTAGGTGTATCTGAATGAACGCAAATAATATCACATCCAACATCTGTATCTGTACCACTTGTATTTTTAACTTTTTTTTCTTTTATAGCTCTTAAACAACGTTTTACTGCTAAGTTACTGCTATATTTTGCATTTTTCCCTTTAGCTATTACAAGTTTTCCATCTTTGTCATAATCTAAATCAGCATAAAATTCCGCGATAAAGTCTAACTTTCTTTCTTTTTTGTAAATTTTTTCATGAACTGTATTTGCCATACCATAAATACTGACATTAAAAGTTTCGACCGCATCTGCAATAGCTCTTGCAATCTCTTCATCTTTTGAAGCCATAACATATAAAGATCCATGAGGCTTTATATGGTTTAAAGGCATATTATACTCATCTAAAAAAGCTTTAAGAGCACCGACTTGATACATTATCATATTTTTTAAATCTAATTTTGGCATCTTCATTTCTCTTCTTCCAAAGCCTTGTAGATCAGGAAAAGAAGGATGAGCTCCTACTTTTACTTTATTTTTTTTTGCTAGCTCTACTGTTTTCCTCATATGATTAGGATCTGATGCATGAAAACCGCATGCAACATTAGCGACATCTATCAAAGGCATTATTTGCTCATCATTTCCTGCATTATAAATTCCAAAACTTTCTCCCATATCACAATTTATTTTTGTCATTTTTTCTCCTATATTTGCGACCTTATATGTGGCGACCTAGCATAAAGAGCTACCATTGGTATAATCAATAATCCTAGAATAAATTGTTGAGCTTCCCAACTCAACCCCCATCCAATCAATACAGTTGTTACTATTTGTAAAATTAAAACACCAATTACACTTAATCCATATCCTCCATAACCACCCAATAATGATGTACCTCCAATTACTACTGCGGCTATTGTTGTAAATAAATATATATCTCCCGCTCCAACAAATCCTCCACCACTCCAACCTAGAAGAAGTGCTCCAGTTAAAGCTGCAAAAAATCCACTTATAACATAAGCTCCAATCCAATAACCTCTTTCAGAAATTGATAGTCTTGAAGAAGACAATCTACTACCTCCTAAAGCATACAAATGTCTTCCCCATTTTGTTAATCGTAGACCAACAATGATTATTATGCTTGCAACTATCCAAATAATTACAACAGGAGGTATTGGAAGACCGATAGTTTTACCATTCATGGATGCTAAATTAGTCATCCACGGAGGAACTACACCAAAAACTGTACCAGCTGAAAAAGTCCCCATTGCCACAAGTATTTGAACTCCACCTTTAACAAAAAAAACCAACACCCAATGTTAAAATTAAAGCTTGTCCTTGCAATCTAAAACTTAAAATTCCATTTACCAATCCTATTAAAGCACCAATTAACAAAATAGCTATGCAGGCCAACCATGGTGGAACTCCCTTAGAAATTAATGACATTAGTGCTACGTTCATAGAGCCAATAACAAAAGGGATAGATAAATCTAAACCACCTAACATCGCAACAAAAGTTTGTCCTACAGTTGCCAAACCAAGAAATGCAGCAAAAACTAACATCGATTTCATATTCATTAATGTTAAAAAACCAGGGATTGTTAATGATCCAATTATAAACAATCCAATTAAAACAGATATTCCAACAAAAACACTTTTGGTTCCCTTAATAAACCTGCTTATGACCCCCATAAAAATTACAAAGGCAAGGAAAATTAAAAAAGATACTAAAGTTCTTCCAGAAAAGAAATTTTCTGCAATAAAAGACACAAATATAAATATTAAAATTACACCAAGGAAAGCAATAGTTTTCCATTTATGCTCTCTAATATTCTTAAAAAAGAAGTTTTCCTCGTCCTCACTGTCTTGCCCTTTTTCTTCTTCTTTGGGCATTTTAGTAAATATATTTTGTTTTAATTCTTCGTTAATCCATCTTACTGAAAAATGGTACCATCCCCAAAGTATTAACCCCGTTACTGCTAAAGAGTACGCAACAATATTCATCCAATCGGCTCCATCAAACCAACCAAGAACAGCAGTACCAATACCGCACAAGACTGCAAATAATAAACCTAGTCCTTTAAAGAAAAGAAAAGCAGATCTTTTCATATTATTTTACCTCTTCCCATTGGCTTAATTTATTGTCTCTAGCTATTTTCTCTCTGTATATTGTCATGAATTGCCATACTAAAGGAGTAAGTGGTATCCCAATTATAAATACGGCTATAATTTTGTAAAACGAGTAGCCTACAGAATAAAATATTCCTGACCATAATAGACTTGCGAAGATAACAATGTACATATATGGAGCAAATCTTTTGTAACTAGCTTTTTGTCCCATGTTTAAAAATAAAAAATATTGTACTAAAAAAACTGCCAAAATACTAAACGCTACTTGTGAATAGCCTGAATTTACTGTCTCATAGAAAAATCTTTTTGTAGCTTCGTATTTAATTTGAGATAAATCACCAATATTTAACTCACTTATAATTCTTGGTTGATAAATTGTTGTATCACTTGGGATAAAAGTATTTCCTCCTATAAAATATGTAGAAATTATTGCTAGTACACCAAAACCAAATATATAAACATTAGTTAGATTTTTTATTCTTGAATGAGCAAATGGAGCTGTAATAACAAACAAGAGTAGAACTACTAATATTACACCATATCCTTGAATACCAAAAAAGCTACTATCTGAACTTTCTACTAAATTGTTATAAGATACCCCTTTCAATACAATTAAAGATAATGCTGCTAGGAAAAAAAGCATTGCAGTAGATTTTGTCTTGGCATTAAATTGGGGCAGCATTGTAATGACCAAAAGTGAAGCAAGCAATACCACTCCAGCTAAATAAACTATACTGTATGTAGTTCCAGAAATAAGAACACCATCCGAAATATTAGTTAAATAATTTATTTTTTCTAAACTAAAATATTGAGGTGCAGAAGTTTCAATACTACTTGACTGATTAGATTGTAAAGTTATTAATTCTGTTTCTTTTAATAAGTCTTTTTCTTTATCTTCTGGATCAAAAATTAAACCTGCAACTATTATAACAACAACAACTGCAAAAGTGATTGTTGAAGGACTCCTATGAACAGCTAATAAATAAAGTAACAAAGCAACACCAGCTATTCCTAGAATTACATAAAAAACAATTGTCCCTGGTGTTTCTGTAAATTGAACTACACCATGTCCCGCAAGAGATCCACCTTTTGCTGTACCTGTGCCGGTCGTTGTTCCTTCTTCTCCTTCTTCAACAATTATATTTCCTGTTGCATCAACTTTTCTTATTTTTTTTCCTCTTCTGTCTTCATCCTTTTGTTCCTCAACTACTTTTTCAACAACTATTGGTTGGTCATAAACCTGATGAATTACAACGAATAATCCAGCAAATGCCATAAGAATAAAAAAGACCATTACAGACAAGCCCCTTGTTACCCTTGTAACGTAAGGAAGAATTAAACTAACTAACAAAGCAATAACTAAAACTGCTCCATAAGATAAATCAGATACAAAGCTTTGAAGTCTTTCAAATTTAAAAGTAACCAAGATATAATTTATAAGATATAAATTTAAGGCACCTAAAATTGCACCAAAGGCACCTCCACGACCTCCAGCTAGACTTGCTCCTCCTAAAACTAGAGCCGTTATACCTAACAATGTATATTTGGTTCCTTGCAAAGGATCTCCAGAACCAACAAGAGCAGTAAAACATATTGCAGATAAAGCTGCAAAAATTCCCGCTATCATATGAGCAACTATTCTTACTAGATTAATTTTAACTCCACTTGTAAAAGCAGCTCTCTCATCTGCACCCATTAATTTTAGATGACCCCAGAATGCAGTATGAGTAATTATGTAAAACAATATTGTTGCTAAAATCATTAGAAGGAATATTTCATTAAAAATTGTAAAACCTTCTCCCCAAGGAATAAGCCAATCAGGCGCTATTCCTCCTGGTCTTGGCAAAATTACAATATTTATTCCAGCAAAAGCTAAATATCCTGCTAGCGAAACAATAATTGGAGATACTCTTACAAAACAAACAATCAAAGCATAAAACAGTTGCCAAATTAAACCCATTGCAATCGCATAAACAAACCATCCAATAGGTGTCTGTAAAAAACCTGCGGCATACAATTGAATACTACTTACATTTATAAAACCCATAAACGGACCAATGGATAAATCAACCCCACCTCTTCCTGCCATTGCTATAAATGTTAATGCATAAGTTGTTAAAATTAATGGAGCTGTAAGCATTATTGCACTTCCTATTCCAGATTGAGAAATAATTATTGGACTTCTAATTAATGCAAAAATTAATAAAGAAAAAAAGATGAATATTGGAACCATTAGATACTTGTTTGAAGAAGTATCAACGCTTGATCTGTAAGTTTTTTTTATTTTATCTACTATTTCCATATACTAATCAAAATAAACAATTTTTATTTTTTCAATTCCAATTTTATTTTTAAGTTTTTTTCCAACATCTTTTAATTTGCTGTAATCAATAACTTTAATTTTTTTGTTTTGTTCTTTTATTTTTTCGTCATTATTTTTTGTTTGGATTATCTTATTAAATTCACCATAGTCACTTGATTTATAAGTTACTTTAGAACTTATATTTTCTTTATCTTCATGTACTTTATTATCATTGTACTCAGGGAAACTATTTAGTTGATCAAATTTTTTAAAGTCAGAAGAATTATAATATTTTACTTCTTCATTAACATCTTTTTGGTTTAGCATAGATATATTTTCATTAGTTTTTAGAATATTATTAAAATTATTTTTATCAGAGTTAGAGTAGCTAGTACTATAATTTTTGATTTGAAAATTTTTTACATTATCAGACTTAAATTTTTTAAAATTATTTAATTTTTCAAAATTAATTTTATCTTCATCATTATAATAATTATTTTTATTTTCTTTTTTCATTAAAATGTTTTTATTTTTATTTTTGTTTTATTTTCATTATTATTTTCCTTATCGAAATCTACCACTTTTAATATTTTCTTTTCTGGAACTTTATTATCAATTTTTCTATTAGGTGATGGCATCAAAGGCGTATTTGATTTACTTGAAATAGTTGTTTCACCAATACCAGCTGTTTGACCAAACATTCCCTCCAACAAAGTGTCTGCATTAACTTTTTCATTTTCAAATATATCGAATACTGTTCCATTTCTAAAAACCATTACTTTTGGACAAAGTCCGATAAATTCTTCTAATTCACTGGATAAAAAAACAACTGTATTACCTTCTTCAACATAATTTCTTAAATGGGTATATAAATCTCTTTTTGTGCTTACATCTATACCTCTTGCAGGATCATTTAAAATTAAAACCTTAGGATGTTGAGCAAACGATCTTGCTATCATAACTTTTTGTTGGTTACCTCCACTAAGAGAACCTATTAAATTATCTCTAGGGCCCGTTTTAATACTCAGTCTATCTACTTCCCATTCAAAAATTCCATTTAACTCTAGCCAATCCACAAATCCTAAAAAACCTCCTCTGCTAGTTTTTTTATAAAGAGGAACTACTAAATTTTCATAAATACTTAAGTTAGGAAGTATTCCTTCTTTTTTTCTATCTCCGGAAACAAAAGATATCCCATTATTTTTCGCATTATCTAAAGAATTATATTTTACAAAATTTTCATTATTGTCCAAAATTTCGGTAAAGCCTCCATGAGCTTCCTGAACACCTGCTAAAATTTTAACAAAGTCATCTTGTCCATTCCCGTCTAACCCTGTTACACCTACTATTTCTCCTTTTTTTACTTCAAAATTTACAGGCTTGCTGTCAGGCCAAACGACTAAATTTTCAGCTCTCATTACAACTTTATCAGTTTTAGTTTGTATAGATGCAGATTTACTTTTTTCTGCTGTTTCTGCTCTTCCTGTCATTAGACCTATTAAATTTTTTTCATTAAGATCTTTTTTTTCTAATACACCGACATCTTTACCGTCCCTCATAACTGTTGCTTTATCACTTATTCTAACTAGCTCCGCAATTCTGTGAGTAACAATAAATACAGCAATACCTTTATCTCTTAATTCTCTCATTTTTTTAAACAATCTTTCAGTTGAATCAAAATCTAAAGCTGCAGAAGATTCATCCAGAATTAAAACCTTAGTATTTTCACGCAAGAATGCTCTTGCAATTGTAATCCATGCTTTTATTGGTAATGATAGATTAAAAGCCTGAGTATAAGGATCAATATATTCGCCAACAAGATCTTCCATAATTTCTTGTGCTTTTAATACCTTTTCTCTTTGAGTTAAATTTTTGTACCAAAAATCATCTGAGCCAACAAAAAGGTTGTCAACAACCGATGCTTCTTCTGCAATCATAACTTCCTGAAACACTGTTGCTATACCCATATTTCTTGCCATAACTGGTGATGTTGGGGTGTGACCTAATACAGAAACTTTGCCTTTATCAATTGGCAAAACTCCTGACATTACTTTTGCAAGTGTACTTTTTCCACATCCGTTACCTCCAACTATTGCATGGATCTCACCAAAGTTTGCATTAAAATTTACTCCATTTAATGCTTTAGTTACTCCAAAATATTTATGAACATCTTGGACGTAAATGTCACCTGTAATTTTATCTGATTTATTAGACAACACCTCTTTAGAGGTGTTGTCTTTCATATTTTTTTCTGCACTCATACTTTTACTTTTAGTATTAGTGAGATTTAGGATCGTATTTCTCCGGATCAGATGGATTATCAAAGAACGCTTCCACGTAAGATCTTGGAGCCCATTTTTCCATTCCTGGGTTATCCCAACCAGTAGAATTTCTATCACAATCTTCATTTAAGATTTGTTTAATTTCATCAAAATTCTTAGTAGCAGGACCAACCAATATAGATTGGATTCTAGGACCTTGACCTTGAAGTGTTCTAATCATTACTTCCATACCTAACTCGATTTCATCTCCTGGAGGCCAAGCATATATCGCTTCATCGATATAGTCTGGGTTATTTCTCCAATAACAAAGAGCTCCCAATTCTCCACCTAATGCAATTGGTGGAATTGGATCAAGTCCTGACTGAAGCAGAGCTTGTAAAGTTCCTGTTTCTCCTGAAGACTGAACCGCAATACCATCAACTTTTTTTGTATTCGTTGATAGCCATTGTGAAAGTTCCTTCTGAGCAATTTGAGAAGTCCAGTTATGTGCTAATTGTCCAACAACATTAACATTTGGATATTCATCAAGTGCAGCTAATACACCTTTGTTCTGTTGGTCAGATGCTGAATAGCCAGGAATTCCTTCCATAACTATCACATTACCTTTTTCACCAATTAACTCAGCCATCCATGCACCAACGTAATAACCAACTAATCTGTAGTTAACAGATGTATTGATTGAGTACGGAGATGTTGTAAAGCCAGTAAAAGATAGAGTTGGGATACCTTTTTCCCAACCATATTTAATAGTAGTGTTTAAAGCTGTAATGTTAGAACAACAAATAATAATAGCATCAACTTTTCCGCCATCTATCATCTGTCTCATTTGTTGAATCTGTAAAGAGTCATCCAAATTTGACTGTGTAATAACAATTTCATCAACCATTCCTAAAGCTTTCCACTTAGGATAAACAACTTCCATTAAACGCTCCATTGCTCCTTTTCTCCAAGTGTTTCCAGCGTAAGTACTAGCATAGCCTATTGTCCAAGGTGGTTTTCTAGGACTTTTCCACTTTCTCATTACCGCTTCACCTAGTGGCTGATCACTGTCCATAAAGTCCATGTTGTAAACATAATCTCTCATGTCTTGAGGAACTTTACTTAAACACTCTTTACATAGTTCACCTGCCGAAGCAGAAGAAAAAATTCCAAAAAACCAAGAGAAAAGAACAACATATAACATTTTCTTTATTTTCATAATGTTCCCCTTTCCTTAATTAATTTAAGTATCTCATTAATAAATGAATATATCCATAATTATGAATTTCTGTTTTTTATATATATTTATTAGACCTAAAATTTTTGTTTGTTTTTAGTGCAAAAAATATACTAAGTTGAGCTGAGAAATAATTAATATTATATTCTAACTATAGTTGTATAAATTAATATTTTTAATTAATTTTTGTTATGAAAAAATTTTTTTTAGTTTTAACTTTTTTTTTGTTTTCAACAACAAGTCTCTTTGCAGAGTATAGACTTGAGCCTGTGAATTGTACTTTAAAAAAAAAAGATAACTGTGGAGCTTACTTATATAACACAAAAACTGGCTCAACTTATTTTTGCAATTCCACTGAATGTAAAGAAATATTAGAAGCGATAGAAGAAGTTGCTAGTGAAGAGGGTTCAACTGATACAAAAAAATCTAAGATACCTAAGAAAAAGAAAAAAAAGAAATCTAAAATTCCAAAATTTAAAAAAACAAATTAACTTATTCTGTTTTTTTTGAGTGCGAAATTGATACTTCTATTGCACCTCTAATTTCATTACAAAAATTTAAATCATCACCTAAAAATGTTCCTTTAAAAAAACTTTTATTAACGGCACCATTTTCTTTCATAAAATTTACGTAATCATCTGTTAGATTGCTTACACCAAAAAAATACTCTTTTTCTGCTTCTTGATGGTTTATATTTTTTATCTTTTTTAAAACTAAAATACCAAAAGGATAAAGATAATTAGCTGTTTCAAAAAATTCTTTTGCTAGATCTGGATGTTCCTCTTTAATAATTTCAGTTACCGCTGAATTCATAGATACACATCCTTTAAGTATTTTATAAGTTAATTTATCATCTCCAAGTATTTCTTGAATATTGTAGAAACCAAGTCTTTCTATTTTTTCTGCATGCAAAGAGGTAGTAATAAATAATAAAATAATTATTAATTTTTTCATTTATTTTTTATTGTTTGTAACTAGGATCTTCAGAATCTAATATTGATCTAACTGCTTTCAAATGCAGTTCACCCATGTCAGTAGAATAATTTTCCCAATCTTGAGCAGTTTTTTCAGCAACCTCAGGGCTTACTATATTTAATTCTTTACCAGTTGATAGTGCAGTTATGTATGTTTCACATGCTTTTTCAAAATAATATAAATCATCAAAAGCTTGGGCAATTGTAGGAGCTGCCGTTAAAATTCCATGGTTAGCTAATAAAAGTATATTATAATTTCCAATACTGTTTGCCATTTTTTCTGACTCTTCTTCAAAGCCAAGTCCACCAAATTCTTTGTAAACTGCTACACGATTATAAAAGCGCATAGTGTTTTGATCGATGGGAGGAAGAGTAGGATCTTTTAGGCATGATAAAGCTAAGGCATATTTTGAGTGAACATGAAGTATACACTTTGCATTCGGAACTTTTTTATGAATCGTTCCATGAATATTAATTGCTGTTGGATCAACTATTTCTGGTTTATTTTTCATTTCTTCAAATTTTTTATCTTCAATAAGGATTAAATCGCTTGCTTTGATTTTGCTAAAATGCATTCCAGTTCCATTAACATAGAAACCACCTCCCGCCTCTGGTGAACATACGCTTAGGTGGTTCGCAATACCCTCGTGCATATTCAATTTTGCTGTCCATCTAAAAACGGCAGCTAAATCATTTAATAATTCTGAGCTTTTCATATTTAATATGATAATATACTTTATTTAAAAATAAATGAGCAAAGTTTTTATATCATGTGCTGTAACTGGATCTGGTGATACTGCTGGAAAACATCCGGATTTACCAAAAACACCAGAACAAATAGCTACGGCTGCTATTGAAGCGGCTAAAGCTGGAGCAGCAATTGCTCATATTCATGTTAGAGAAGAAGATGGAACACCAAGTAGAAGGTTAGAATTATATAAAGAGGTCGTAGATAGAGTTAGATCTAGTGATACAGATGTTGTTCTTAATTTAACTACAGGAATGGGTGGAGACCTAGACATAGGACAAGGAAAAAACCCCCTCGATTTTGGTCCAATGACTGATATGGCAAATGTAATGGAGAGAATTGCAAATGCAGAACAATTTTTACCAGAAATATGTACACTAGATTGTGGAACTTTAAATTTTGGGGATAGTTCAGTAATAACTGTAAATACACCAAATGATTTAAGAAAAGCTGCTAAAAGATTACAAGAGATAAATGTTAAACCTGAAATCGAAGCTTTTGATTTAGGTAACATGTGGTTTGGTGCTCAATTATACAAAGAAGGATTATTAAGTGATCCACCAATGTTTCAAATGTGTTTAGGTATACCTTGGGGCGCACCCGCGACTCCTTTAGCAATGCAAGCCATGAAAGACATTATGCCAAAAGAAGGAATTTGGTCAGGATTTGCAATTTCAAAAAATGAAATGCCTTTTGTCGCTCAAACTGTAATTATGGGAGGCAATCCAAGAGTAGGGCTAGAAGACAATTTATATTTAGAAAAAGGAAAATTAGCAACTAACGCTCAATTAGTAGAAAAAGCAATTAGAATTGTTACTGATCTTGGTGTATCGATAATGACACCTGCCGAAACTAGAGAAAAATTAAAATTAAAAAACTATAAATAAATCAAGAATATTTAGTCTACTCTTATAGTATTGCCATCCACAGGAAAGACTTGACCAGATATTTTTTCACTATCTTTTGAAATTAAAAATGAGCACATGTTTCCTATATCTTCTTGAGAAATCCAAGAATTAATTGAAGCCATAGATAAAAAATCTTTTTCGATAGTTTTTTTTGATACTTTAAGAAATTTTGCTTTATCTCTTATTACTCTGTCCATTCTATCTCCTTTAATCGTTCCAGGACAAATAGCATTTACTCTTATTTTAAATTTACCTAATTCTATAGCTAAAGTTTTTGTTACTCCTATGATTGCCCACTTACTAGCTGCATATGGAGATCTTAATGCAAAACCCATTATTCCCGCAGTTGAAGAAATATTTATTATAGAACCGCCTTTGTTATTTTTAAGCATTGGTATTGCAAGCTTTGTAAAGTAAAAATGACTTATAACATTTGTTTTTAATGTTTGTTCCCAGTCATCAGAGCTTAACTTTTCTAAATTTCCAGTTGGACCCGCAATTCCTACATTATTTATTAAAGCATCAATTTTTTTGGTTTTTTTTTTAATTTTGATGAAAAAATTTGAAACCTCATACTCATCAGAAGCATCACATTCATATGTAAATAATTTTTTTTTATTTAGCGGATGTTTTTGTGCTTTTTTTAAAGATTTGCTATCGATATCACAAATATAAACAATAGCACCTCTTGAAAGACAAATCTTTGCAGTCGACCATCCAATTCCTGAAGATCCACCTGAAATAATGATTTTTTTGTTAATTAGACTTAGCGGCATCAGCCATATGTTCTTTTGTTAAGGCTTTTGAAAGTTCTTTTTGAGTTAAGTATCCTTTTACATTGCCACTCTTATCAACAACTTCACAATTTGAATTTGAGCAGACAACTTTTGGTAAAAACTCATCTAAAAATTGGTCTTCATGAACTTTTATAAGATTTGATTTATCAATATCCTTAGATGAATTTGCAGGTGTCATAATAATCTTAGCTTTTATTACTTTTGCTCTATTTACATCTTTAACGAAAGCCTCAACATAATCATCAGCAGGGTTCATAATAATATCTATTGGAGTTCCTACTTGTACTAATCTTCCTCCATTTAATATACCTATATGATCTCCTAACCTTAATGATTCATCTAAATCATGAGTTATAAATACTATTGTTTTTTTTAATTCACTTTGTAAATCTATTAACTGTTTTTGCATATCACTTCTAATTAAAGGATCTAAAGCAGAAAACGCTTCATCCATTAACATTATATCTGTATTGGTTGCAAGCGCTCTTGCTAAACCTACTCTTTGTTGCATACCACCAGATAACTGATTAGGGTATTGATGCTCAAAACCAGTTAAACCCACAGCTTCAATTTTTTCCATTGCAGTTTTGTTTCTTTCCTCTGGTTTCTGTCCTTGTACCTCAAGTCCATATCCAACATTTTCCAATACTGTTTTATGTGGGAATAAACCAAATCTTTGGAACACCATACTCATTTTATGTCTTCTAAATTCAATCAATCCTTTTGGATCTAAATCCATAACATTTGTACCTTCAACAGAAACTACTCCTGAAGTTGGGTCTATTAATCTATTAATATGTCTAATCAGAGTAGATTTACCTGAACCAGATAAACCCATACATACAAAAGTTTCACCTTCTTCAATACTTAAAGAAACATTATCCAAGCCAACCGTATGACCAGTTTTTTCTAATATTTCTTCTTTTGTAGCTCCGTCTTGAACCATAGGAAGAACTTTGGAAGGTTGGTCTCCAAAAATTTTGTAAACATTTTTAATTTCAATTTTGCTCATATTTTTATAACTTTATTTTTTTTGTTTTTGTTCTTTCTTGAATTTTTTCTCCGTAAGATTGTGTAATTCGATCGAATATAATAGCCAGTAAAACAATTGCAATACCTGCTTCAGTAGCCATACCTACATTTAATTGTTGTAGTCCTAATAATACTTCATCTCCAATTCCTCTAGTTCCTATCATAGAAGCAATAACTACCATTGCTAACGCCATCATTGTGCATTGGTTAATTCCTTGCATTATATTTGGAAGGGCTAAAGGCAATTGTACTCCCCATAGTTTTTGTTTTTTACTTGCCCCAAAAGCCTCCGCTGCTTCTACAACCTCTGTATCAACCAATCTAATTCCAAGATCAGTTAACCTTATTAAAGGAGGAACAGCATATACAAATATTGCAAAAATAGCTGGAACCGCTCCTAAACCAAACAATAAAATTCCTGGAATTAAATAGCAAAAACTAGGAATAGTTTGCATTAAATCAAGTATTGGCAATATGGCATTTCTTACTTTTTTATTTCTTGCCATCATTATTCCAACAGGAATACCAATAACCAAACAAAGCAACATTCCAATAACAACTATACAAGTCGTCATAATACATTTATCCCAATACCTAGGACTTAAGAAGCCTAGAAAGAAAACACAGAAAGCAACCATTATTGTAGTCCCCATATTTCTTCCACTGGCAAAATATGCAAGAGCAATTACTGAAATCATTAGTAATGGCCACGGCAACCCAACCATAAAATTTTTCATATCTGTATAAAGACCTAGTAAGAAATTATTAATTCCTTCAAAAAACATTCCATATTCTCTAATAAGTTTATCAAAACCTTCGTTTAAATAAGGCATCAATGGAAGATCTAGCCACTTAGGCCAGTTACCCAACCAAGACAGATCTGTAAATAAAATTGAAACACTTTCGGGTCTATATTTTGAGCTTGTATATGCAATATAAACCATTGCAAAAAAAGCCACTAAATACAACGAATATAAAATATGTTTTTTATATTTTCCCATTTATTCCTTTTTTAAAAACTAAGAGCCCTTTCGGGCTCTTAGAATTAATATTTATTTTAAAATTAAAGAGTATCTTTAACTTTTGCCGCAACATCAGCTGGTACCCATTTTGTCCACATACCAGTGTTTGACAAGAAGTGTTTAGCTGTTGCTTCCATGTCTCCACCTGATTCATCCATATAGAAAGCAAGTGATCTATTTACATCTGGTGTTGGTACAGAATAAGCTCTAATAAAATCTATAATTTTTTTATTAGATTTTTTATTTGCAAATGTTGTTGACGCAGATTTTGTTAAAGCCATGTTAACGTAAGCGCTTGCACATGTATCTGTATATGCGTCAGGTCCATCAGCTTTAATTTTTTCTACAACTGCCATCATTTTAGTCCAGCAAGCATTATCATAAGCAGGCTCTTCAAGTTGCACTAAGTCAACTTTTCCCATTAAGCCAGTCGGTGTCCAGTAGTAAGAAAATACTGGTTTACCTTTTTTAAATGCTCCAGCAATTGCAGCATCTAAAGCTCCACCTGAACCTGGGTCAAAGTTTGTATAGTATTCATCCAAACCATAAACTTTGTGTTTAACCATGTTAATAGTATAACAAGTCCATCCTGAGATACAGCTTGTCATTCTACCTTTTCCTGGTGCTTCAGGGTCAGCAAATAATTTTGCAATTTCTGGATTCTTCATATCCTCAACAGATTTCAAACCATACTTATCTGCAGTTGGTTTATCTACATAGAAACCTTGAGTAGAAGAAGGAGTATTAATCCCTAACTCAATAATTTTACCTGCTGCTACAGCTTCTTCATGCATCTGAACTATATTATCTCTCCAAACTTCAGTGATAATATCAAGTTGTTGATCATAATGTGCTGCCATTATCGGACTAGTACTACCTTTAGTCACTTCAACATCGCATCCATATCCGTTTTCAAGAATATAGCCTACGATAGCTGTGTGAACGTTAGCACTATCCCAGTCAAAATCTCCCAAATGCACTTTGCATTTAGCATTTGCACTTGTAGTAGCAAGTGATGTTACAGCAATAAATGCAATCGAAAGAAATATTTTTTTAAGAAATTTCATGAATTCCCTCCATATTATTAGTTTAAACTGGCTGTATTAAAACTTGATACGCAATAAAATACAACCTTTAATGAGGTTAGCAGATGTTAATAAAGTGAGAAAAAAAGATCATATAATGAATAAATTCAATTATAAATTGAATTGAAAACAAATTTAAATAAAATAACAATTAATTTATGGCAATAGAAATTTCTAAAGTTTCAAAAAATGGCTCAGCATTAAATGTAGAGTGGAGTGATGGAGAGAAAAGCAATTTTCACTTTATGTGGTTAAGAGACAACTGCCCAACAGCTCATGATAAAGATTCACGACACAGAATGTTTAATATACTTGAAGTTTCAACAAACATAGAGCCAAAAACATGTAAAATTAATAATGAAGGCAAGCTAGAAATTGAGTGGAGTGAAGGAAATCACGTAAGTTATTATGATCAAGAATGGTTAAGAAAAAATTGTTATACAATAAATAATAATAAAAAATATAAATCTCCTTATAAATTATGGGACTGTTCTTTACAAAAAAATTTTGAGACTATCAAAATAGATCATGATGAAATTATTAATTCTAAAGAAGGTTTAATAAAATGGTTAGAACTTTTACATTACAAGGGAATTGCAATTGTTAAAAATGCTCCAACAGAGAAAGAATCTGCTTTTAAAGTTTTAAACAGAATAAGTCATACAAGAGAAACTTTTTTTAAAACTCCTTTTGAAGTTGTAAATATTCCAAAACCGAATAACTCAGCTTACACAGCTCACGCTTTAAGGAATCATATGGATTTACCTTGGTTTGAAAATCCTCCGGGTTATCAATTTCTTCATTGTTTAATTAATTCTGCAAAAGGAGGAGATTCTTCAGCAATAGATGCTTTTGCGGTAGCAGATTATTTAAGAAATAATGAAAAAGAAATATTTGAAACATTGGTGAATATACCTCTTAAATTTAAAGATAAAGATTACACACAAGAAGCCCATAGAAGTTTTTATGCTCCAGCAATTTCTTTAACTAAAGATGGTGATTATAACGATATAAGATTTAGTGTAGCAACTATGGATGCCTTAGATTGTCATCCAGATGTTATGGATAAAGTTTACAAAGCTCACCATAGATTTGGAAATCTTTTACACGATGATAAGTTTCAAATAAATTTTAGGCTGGAGCCTGGCGATATTTTTTCATTTAATAATAG
>CACDEU010000003.1 GCA_902551895.1 uncultured Pelagibacteraceae bacterium
CTTGGTCAACTATATCGGCAGATGTACTGTTATCGTCCATAGAGCTATTATAAAGAGCTTCGTTGTTAGTTTTAACCAGATCTGCTTTCCAATCCATTAATTTTTTTTTGAAAAAGGCTAGGTGTTTAGCACACATATATTTTTCTTTTTCTTTAGGAACGTAAGTTTTAGAGATTTTAACCATAGTCAAATTTTAAACGTGGCTGAATATATTCATGAATAATTAGGTGTCAAGAAACCATTAATTGTATAAATTAAGTAAAATGGCCATAAATAAAAAAAAAATATTAAATTTATTTTATATTTTTTTAGCAACCCACCTAATTATTTGGACAGCAATTCCAACTTTTACGAATAATAATTTACCGTTAGATACCATCGAAGCTTTAGCTTGGGGAAGCAATTTAGATTGGGGATTCAATAAGCATCCCCCAATGAGTGCATTTTTGGTTGAAATTTTTTATCAAATTTTTGGTGCACAAGATTGGGCTTATTATTTATTAAGTCAGATTTGTGTAATTATTTCTTTTTTTGTTGTTTTTAAATTTGCAGAAGAATTTTTTGAAAATAAAGCTTTTTGTTTATTATCAGTTTTATTATTAGAAGGAATTTACTTTTATAATTTTACAACTCCTGAATTTAATGTGAATGTTTGCTTGATGCCTTTCTGGTCACTAACAGTTCTATATTTATGGAAAGGGTTTAGAGATAATAAAATTATAGATTGGTTGTTACTTGGTTTGTTTGCAGGATTTGGATTTTTATCAAAATATTTATTTATCTATTTGGGTTTTGGAATTGATATTTTTTTAATTTATATGATCTATAAAAAGAAAATTGACTTCAAATGTCTTGTCTCACTTATTCCATTCTTAATAGTTTTGTTGCCCCATTTAATTTGGCTAACTGAAAATAATTATATAACAATCACTTATGGTCTTGATAGAACTGGAACAGGTGATCAAAATTTCTTAGATCACATAATTCATCCATTAACCTTTTTAGGAAAACAAATAGGAATATTGATACCTTTCTTTTTTATGTTTTTATTTTTAAACAACAAATTAAAAAGTAAATTTAACTTTAAAGATAATAAGCTTTTATTTTTGCTAGCAATAAACATTGTCCCAATAGCTATGGTATTTTTAACTTCAATGATTATGGGTGTTAAAATTAGAACAATGTGGATGACACCTTTTTATTTATTCTTTGGAGTATTGGTAATTTACATTTTTCAATCACAAATTAATTTAAATAAACTAAAAGGCTTTACTGCGGCATTTCTAATTTTGTTTGTTTTTTCTCCCTTGGCTTATGCTTATATTTCTTTAACTGAAACAGATAAAAGAACAGATTACCAAGGGAAAAAATTTGCAGAAGAAGCTCAAAAAATTTGGGATAAAAAATACAGTACGGAAATTACTATTGTTAATGGAGACGAATGGGTAGCTGGAAATTTATCTTATCATCTTAAATCAAGACCAATGTGGAATGGCCCTGTAAAATGTTGTAGTCTTTTTGATGGTCATAATGGAATTGATATAAAAGTAGGAAAATGAATTATGAACATAAGCGATAAATGGAAAAAACTATTATTGATTATAGCAATTGTTGCAGTAATTGAGTTTTCAGGTTTTGGAATAATTGCATCTTTGTTAAGATTAATAAACTCTGCTAGCTAATGAAAATAAAAATATTAATACCAGTTTATAACGACTGGCAGTCTGTTTTTAAACTTTTAGAAAATATAAATTCTGTAGTTTTTAATCTAGACCACGAGTTTTCAGTAATTATTGTTAATGATGCATCAATCGAAACTAAGCCTGAATTATTTGTTAATTTAGAAAAGTTAAATTCCATTAAAATTATAAATATGAAAGAAAATAGAGGGCATGCAAGGTGTAATGCAGCAGGATTAAAACACATTTTTGAAAATGAAGAATTTGATTATGTAATTCCAATGGACGGTGATGGAGAAGATAAGCCTGAGGAAATAAAACAACTCATAGATAATTTAAATTATCACCCTGATAAACCAATTGTTGGAGAGAGAATTAAGAGATCAGAGGGAATTTTTTTTAAATTTTGTTATTTTGTTCATAAGATAATAACTTTTACTTTTACAGGCCAGTCTATAAAATATGGTAATTATACTTGTTTACCAAAATCAATTGTTGAGAAAATGATTAATGAAAAAGCTACTTGGAGTAGTTTTTCAGGGGCGCTTGCAAAAGTTGCAAAAGATAGAGCAACAATTCCATCTGAAAGAGGAACAAGATATTTTGGTCCTTCTAAAATGAGTTTTAAAAACTTATTAATACATTCACTTTCTATTGTTAGTGTTTTTAAAATAAACGTACTAATTAGATCAATATTATTTGTGTTAGTTTATTTATTTTTAATTCAACAAAAAATAACAATAGTAATGCTAATTCCAATCATATTGGTTTTTGTATTAATAGTTTCAGTATTTGCTATATCTAAAAGAGAAAGCCAGGACGAATTGAATAATTCATTATTAAATATCTCAAATATTGATGATTTAAAATAATGATTTTAAACTCTAAACAAGTTGATGCTTACAAGGATGATGGAGTAATAATAATAAGAGATGTATTTAAACCTTGGATAAATAATTTAAGAGAAGGATTTGAAAAAGTTTTAAAAAATCCAGGACCTCATGCGCGAGAAAATACCGATACTAATGAAAATGGTCGTTTTTTTGAAGACTATTGTAACTGGGAGCGAATTCCAGAGTTTAAAAAATTTGCGAAAGAATCTCCAGCAGCACAAATTGTTGCAGAAGTAACAAATTCAAAATCAATACAAGTATTTCATGATCATATTTTTGTAAAAGAACCTAGTACAAGCAAAGCTACTCCATGGCATCAAGATATGCCATATTATTGTGTTGATGGGGAAGATACAGGAAGTTATTGGATACCTCTAGATGAGGTTAATAAAGAAAATACATTAAAATTAATATTAGGTTCACACAAATGGTCAAAACTTATTCAACCGACGAAATGGTCGAATGATAAACCTTGGTATAAAAATAAAAATGATTTTATGGAAATGCCTAGCATTGAGTCTTTAAATAATGAAATAATGATACCCAATCTTAAACTTGGTGATGCTGTTCTATTTAATTTTAAAATAGTTCATGGAGCATCTGGAAATAACTCTCAAGATAGACGGCGTGCATTTTCTATGCGTTTTATAGGTGATGACGTACGTTATTTAGAACGTGGAGGAGAAACATCGCCCCCTTTTACTGGTATTAATTTAAAATCAGGAGACACTTTAAGAACCGATTGGTTTCCTGTTGTTTGGAGCGCTTAATATATGATTAAAGTAATTCCAAAAAAAAATAAAATTGCAGCAGAAATAATATGTGATGTTAAAAATTTAAAAAGCGCTGAAATAAAAAAAATCAAATCTGTATTAAACGATTGTGGAATAATTTATTTCAGAAATCAAAATTTATCTTCAAACAATTATTTAAATTTTGCAAAAAAATTAGGAATTCCAGCAGATTATCCAAGGTTAAAAGGTTTAAATCCCAGATATAGTAAAATAACTGTAGTTGAAAGAAAAGCTACAGATAAGGGACCAAGTTTTGGTGAGCAATTCCATACCGACTCAATTTACACTAAAAAGCCTCCTCGATTTACAATGTTGTTATCGAAATTGGTACCTCAAAAAGGTCTAGCAAATACAGAATTTTCTTCACAATATTTAGCTTACAAAAATCTACCTCATAATATAAAAAAAAAATTAAAAAATCTAAAAGCAATTTATTCTTCTGAAGGACCTATATCGGTTACATTACAGGAAAGAACAAAAGAAAAAGGGAAACAAAAAAACGAATTAATTTCTAAACATAAAATAATAAAAAAAATTAATAAAAAATTAAGTATATTTTGTAGTCCAGGTCATTTTATAGGATTTAACAATTTAAATAAAAAAGAAGAAACAAAATTAAAAAAATTTTTATTTAAACACCAAGTTAAAAAGAAATTCCAATACTCTTTGGAGTGGGAAAAAGATCAATTAGCCATTTGGGACAATAGATCAATGTTGCATCAAGCCACTCCCTTTAAGGGCAATAGAATAATGCATAGAATTACAATATACTAAGTTAAATGAATAAATATTTGGTCTTATTTTAAGCTTGCATTTCATTAAATAAGTTAAGAAAATACTTTTATAAAATATGTCTGATAGAATTAAATATTTTCTTGAAGAGAGCAAAATGCCAAAAACTTGGTATAATATTTCAGCTGATCTTCCAAAACCACTTTCTCCAGTTCTTCATCCTGGTACACTTAAACCAATCGGACCAGATGATTTAGCCCCATTATTTCCAATGGCACTTATTGGACAAGAAGTTTCACAGGATAGAGAAATTGAAATTCCAGAGCCTGTTAGAGAAATTTATAAACAATGGAGACCTTCACCATTGTACAGAGCAAAAAAACTAGAAAAGGCATTAGATACAACAGCTAAAATTTATTATAAATATGAAGGTGTTAGTCCAACAGGAAGTCACAAACCAAATACAGCTGTAGCGCAAGCTTTTTTTAATAAAGAAGAAGGTACAAAAAAAATTACAACAGAAACAGGTGCAGGGCAGTGGGGAAGTTCTCTAGCATTTGCATGTTCAATTTTTAAAATCGAACTTGATGTTTATATGGTTAAAGTTAGTTACGAACAAAAACCATATAGAAAGATGATTATGCAAACTTTTGGAGCAAATTGTTATGCTAGCCCATCAAACAGAACGCCAACAGGTAAAGCAATTTTAGAAAAAGATCCAAACAATACCGGAAGTTTAGGAATAGCTATATCCGAAGCAGTTGAAATGGCTGCACAAGATGATCATACAAAATATTCACTTGGAAGTGTTTTAAATCATGTATTGATGCATCAAACGATTGTAGGAAATGAAGCAATAATGCAAATGGAAATGGCCGATGATTATCCAGATATATTAGTTGGATGTACAGGTGGAGGAAGTAATTTTTCTGGATTAGCTTTTCCTTTCCTTGGAAAAAAGTTTAGAGAAAAAAAAGATATTAAAGTAATTGCTTGTGAACCAAAATCTTGTCCTACTTTAACTAAAGGAAAATTTGCATATGATTTTGGAGATACAGGAATGCGTACGCCATTAGTTAAAATGCATACTTTAGGATCTTCATTTATGCCACCATCAACTCATTCAGGTGGTTTAAGATATCATGGTATGGCTCCTTTAGTTAGCCATTTAACAGATTTAGGCGCTATTGAACCTAAAGCATTTGGCCAAAAAGAATGTTTTGAAGCAGGAGTAAAATTTGCAAATGCGGAGGGTATTGTTCCAGCACCAGAAGCCACACACGCTGTTAAGGGCGCAATAGATGCTGCTCTTGAATGTAAAAAAAATGGTGAAAAGAAAACTATTCTTTTCAATTTATGTGGTCATGGACATTTTGATATGCAAGCCTATGGTGATTATTTCAATAATAAACTTTCAGATGACAAATATAACGAGGCAGATGCAAATAAAGCTTTAGAAAAACTACCTAAAATTGCATAAGCAAAAATAATCAATAATATTAATATTTATAACTAAAAAATAGAGTTGCTCTATTCAGTTCTATTAATTAAATATCTGCATGTATTTTATAAATCCATTTAAAGGTTTAAGACCAACAAAAGAAAATGCCTCATCAGTCGCGGTTTCTAGTACCGATCATTTATCTAAAGAGTCTGTTGTAGATCATAAAAATAACAATTCTTGGAGTTATTTAAATGTTTTTGGTGAAAAGGATAATTCTAAATCTAAAGACCAATTTGAATTAATGAAAAAAAAATCAATCTTAAAAAAAGATAAAAAAAATTCATTTTATATTTATAAAATATCAACAGGAAATCATTCACAAGTAGGAATAGTTGGAACTGCAAAATTGTCCGCTTATGACAACCTACATATAAGAGGCCATGAAGAAATATTTTTTGAAAGATCTCAAAAAAGAATGAAACAAATGGACAATTTAAATGCTCAAATTGGTCCTATATATGCTGTGTACCCTGATAACAAGCAACTTAATGATTTAGTAGAAAAAGAGCTGGCAAATTCTCCAGAATACTCTTTTGATGGCATGGACGGAAGTAAGCATGAGATGTGGGTTGTTGATGAAGAAAATAAAGTTTTAAAAATATCTGATTTGTTTAATTCTATAAATAGAATTTATATTGCAGATGGACACCATAGAATGGATGCATTGTTAAAACTCTCAAAATTTAAGCAACATAAAAACCACGATCATACTGGAAGTGAATTATATAATTACTTTATGATAGCAATTTTTCCAACAAGCCAGGCAAGGATACTTGATTATAATAGGCTTATAAAAGATTTATACGGATATTCACCCTCAGATTTTATTAAGGAAATTAAAAAAAAATTTAAAGTTGAAAAACAAAGTTCTTCATACAAACCTGAAAAATCTCAAGTATTTGGAATGTATTTAGAAAAGCAATGGTATTCTTTGGAACTTAAAGAGAAACCTCATCAAAATTTATTTCATATTATTAATTTAGATATAAATTTGCTGCACTACTATCTATTAGAACCCACTTTAGGAATTGGAGATCCAAGATATGATAATAGAATTGATTTTTTAGCTGGATTTCATGGATTGGAAGGAATTGAAAAAAAAGTAGACTCAGGTGATGCAAAAGTTGGTTTTGCTTTATTTGCCACCCAAATGGAAAATGTAATTAACTTTGCAGATAAAAAATTAAATATGCCTCCTAAATCGACTTGGTTTGATCCCAAACCTTTGGATGGATTAGTGGCATATGATTTTGAATAAAATTTATTTTTTCTCTTCATAATATATTACTGCGTCAATTGTTCATTATTTATTGATAAAAAATATATATAAAAAAAATAATGATATATATTTTTAAAAAGAAATATATCTAAAACTTATTTTATGGAAAAACCAAGCTCAAAACCTGATAATCCAAATTTTTCTAGCGGACCTTGCTCTAAGCGACCAGGTTGGACTATAGATGCATTAAAAGATACTCCTATAGGAAGATCTCATAGGCACAAAGTATGCAAAGAAAAGTTAAATGAAGTAATTGTTAAATCAAAAAAAATTCTTCAATTACCGGAAGGTTATCATGTAGGTGTAATGACTGGTTCAAACACTGGAGCTTTAGAGGCTGCTCTATGGTCTCTTTTAGGGTGTAAAGGCGTTGATGTTTTAGCTTGGGAAAATTTTGGAAAAGATTGGGTTATAGACATTCTTGATCAATTAAAAATTAAAGACGTAAACAGTCATGTAACTGACTATGGAATTCTTCCTGATTTATCAAAAGTGAATTTTAAAAATGACGTAGTTTTTACTTGGAATGGTACAACAGCAGGTGTCAGAATTCCAAATGGTGATTGGATACCTGATGATAGAGAAGGTCTAACAATTTGTGATGCCACATCTGGTATTTTTGCTATGGATATGGATTATAGTAAACTAGATGTAATTACGTGGTCGTGGCAAAAAGTTTTGGGTGCAGAAGCTGCTCATGGAATGATAGCAATTTCACCTCGAACTATTGAAAGATTGGAAAACCATATACCTCCTTGGCCAATTCCAAAATTATTTAGATTAGCAAATAAGAAAAAATTAATTAAAAGTATATTTGAGGGAGGAATAATTAATACACCATCAATGATTTGTGTTGAAGATGGCTTGGATGCTTTGAATTGGGTCGAGTCAGTAGGTGGCACTAAAGAATTAGTAAATATTTCAAATCAAAATTTAAAAATCGTAGAAGATTGGATTGAAAAAAGTGATAATTTTAAATTTATGTGTGAAGATAAAAATATTAGATCTTCAACAAGTATAACCGTTTTAATTAAAGATGAATGGTTTATGAAACATAACGAAGAAGATCAAAGAGGAGTATTAAAAAAATTGTTTTCACTTTTAGAAAAAGAAGGTGTTGCTAATGATATCAACGGCTATCCTAAAGCACCACCTAGTATAAGGATTTGGGGTGGTTCAACTGTACAAAACAGTGATATGAAAGCTCTTTTACCTTGGATTGATTGGGCTTATAATTCTATAAAAAATAATGTCTAAAGTTTTAATTTCAGATTCCATGAGTAATGTCGCTCAAAAAATTTTTGAAAAAAATAATATTGAAGTAGATGTAAAAACAGGTTTATCAGAAGAAGAGATTATTAAAATTATTCCTGAATATGACGGTATGGTTGTTAGATCAGCAACAAAGGTTACTAAAAATATAATTGAAGCTGCAAAAAATTTAAAAGTAATAGGTAGAGCCGGTGCTGGAGTTGACAATATAGATGTACCTTTTGCAAAAGAAAAAAATATGATTGTTATGAATACTCCTGGTGGAAATGCTAATGCAACTGCTGAACATGCATTTGCTTTAATAATGTCAGTACTAAGAAGAATTCCTTTTGCTAACGAAACTACGCATAAAGGTCAGTGGGAGAAAAAAAATATTAAAGGTACTGAACTTTCAAAAAAAACATTGGGCATAGTTGGTTTTGGAAATGTAGGTGTAAGATTAAGCAACCTTGTTAAAGGTTTTGATATGAAAATACTTGTGAATTCAAAATCATTAGAATCTAGAAAAAAAGATTATCCTCATGTGGAAAACGTAAGCTTTGAAGATTTGATAAGCAAAAGTGATATTATAAGTTTTCATTGTAAAGCCCCTAAAGATGGAAAACCAATGATTACTAAAGAACATTATAAGAAAATTAAAACAACATCTTATATAATTAATGCAGCACGCGGTAATATTGTTGATGAAAAAGATCTAAATGACGCGTTAAATGAAAATTTAATTGCAGGCGCTGCAGTAGACGTTTTTTCAAAAGAACCAGCAAAAGATAATATATTATTTAATAATCCAAAAGTAATTGCAACTCCACATATAGCAGCTTCTACAACTGAAGCATCAATAGTTGTTGCTGAAATGGTTGCAAATCAAATATCAGACTTTTTATTAAAAGGTATCAAATTAAACACTGTTTAGTGAAAGAGTTATTATTAATAATATTAATATTATTTTTTACTTCTAATTCTTCTGCAAATTTTAATGAAATTAAAAAAAAAGCTGTAGTAAACAAACCTGAAATAATTTTTCCAATTCCAAAAAATCTTAAAAATTGTCAAACTAAACTTTATGTAAGTCCAGAATTAAATAAAATTGAACCAATTTTAAAAGTTAAAGCACCAATTGGATATGGATTAGACGATAGATACGATTATGCATTAAGTAGATTTACAAATTTCACTTTTCCATGTAGTGGTGGAAATATAGAAGCTTGTGAATATGTAAAAAAAACAATTTTAAATTGGGCAAGAGCTGATGCAGCAAAAAGAACTGGACCATCAGACCATGAAGGCAGGCATTGGAATGATACACTAACAGTAAATTTGTATGTTGCATCACCTATGTTAGCCGCTTACTCATTTGCTAAGCAAGTTTTAAATGTGCCTCAAGAAGAGGATAAAATAATAAAAAATTGGTTTAAAAAAATTGTAAAAAAAAATCAACATTTATTATATGGAAAAACTTATGATAACGGTGGTGCCATGGGAACTCCTAAAAGAGCTCACAATCATGCTTTGTCTTCAGCAGTAGCTCATATGGCATTAGGAGTTTTATTAGATGATAATATATTATTTAGAAAAGCGTTTAGAAATTATGAAGCAGCAATAAGATATCAAAGAAAAGATGGTAGCATGCCTATTGAGGTAAGAAGAGGCGGTAGAGCTATGTTTTACCAAGGTAGAGCCATGAATGCTCTTGCTGTAATAGCAATAATTGCCGAACATCAAGGTTATAATATTTGGGAATTAGATTTTAAAGGTAAAAATTATCATAATTTAGTTAAATTTTTTTTAGATTTTTCAGAAAATAATCAAATTGTTTTTAAATACGCCAAAGAAAACAGATTTCCAGGACCCGCAAAAAATTATAAGGTTCAAGATCTCAAGTCTAATTCTAGCAGTAATTTTGGTTGGTTTTATGCATACGCAACAAGATTTCCAGACCATGAAAATATTAAAAGAGTCAAAACATGGATAAAAAATAAAGACGAAACGAATGGATATCAAAGAAGAATAATGCAACAGTTTAAAAATCTTAACAAAAGAGGCTTTGGTAGCGCTTCATGGACAGTTGTGGAGCCCTTCTGTCATTTTACTAAATAGCTCTAATTGTTGGTAGTGAATAAAAATCTGCCGTATCTATTCTAGAAGAGTGCTCTCTTTTCATATTCCATCTTTTTTGAACACCAGCGCTAGCAAGACTTATAGCAGATCTCCCATATCTATAATTTGTATTATCAATTGATCTCATTAAACTGTTTATTTTTTCATCTTTTTCTGATGAAAATAAATTCTTTTTACCATCATCATTTGACAATCCTGTTAGTAACACACCTGCTTTTTGATAACGATAACCATTTTTAAAAATAGTTTCTAAAGCAGCTAGTGCAGTTTTAACTATTTCAATACTATTGTTTGTTGCAATTGGAAAATCAATTGTTTTAGAATTTGAATAATATCCAAATCTATTTTGGAAAGGACTTGTTCTAATAAAAATAGTTATTGATTTTGCAATTAAAGACTCTGATCTAATCTTTTCTGAAGCATTCAAACAATAATTTGCAACAGCTTCTTTTAATTCTTGAAATTTTTCTACTCTTTTACCAAATGAACGTGATACCACACAGCTTTTTCTTTTTGATACAGTTTTTTCTAAATTGATACAAGAAATACCTCTAAGTTCCATTGCGGTTCTAGAACTTAAAACACTAGAACTTTTTTTAATCCAAGTATTGGAAATATTTTTTAATTGTTTAGCATTATAAATTCCATTTTGATGATAAAATTTAGTTAATTGCTTTCCAACACCCCAAACATCATTAATTTCTACTTTTTCTAGTATTGGATCAATATTTTTAATTCCAATTAAACTTGTAACCCCAGATTCTTTTTTTTTGGCTATATGATTTGCAACTTTACTTAAGGTTTTTGTTTTAGCAATCCCAATGCTTGTAGGAATACCAGTCCATTGTAAGACTGTACTTCTAATTTCTTTTCCAACATCTTCTATTTCATTATCAGGAAAATTTGACAAATCTAAAAAAGCCTCATCAATTGAATAAATTTCTATATCAGAATTAAAACGTTTTAAAGTTCTCATAACTCTTCTTGAAATATCTCCATATAGAGAATAACCAGACGAAAAAACTTGAACATTATTTTTAATAATAATATCTTTTGCTTTAAAATAAGGTTCTCCCATTTTTATCCCTAATGCTTTTGCTTCATTAGATCTTGAAACGATACACCCATCATTATTTGATAAGACAACAACAGGTTTTTTTCTTATTTTAGGATTAAATAATCTTTCACATGAAACATAGAAAGAATTACAATCAACTAGTGCTATTTTTTTAGTATGTTGAATGGATGACATAAGTTACAACCCCCCAAATAAAAATATCTTCTTCTTCATTAATTAAAATTCTATCTTCAAAATTTTTAGATCCAGATGTTAAAAATTTTTTATCTCTCTCTTGAACAAAACTTTTAACTACAAGTTCATCATGAACGTTTGCTATAACTGTTGAAAAGTTTTTTGGCGTTAAGCTTTTGTCAACTAACAATAAATCTCCATCATTAATACCAACGTCAACCATTGATTTTCCTTGAACTCTTATGATGAAAGTTGCTGGAACATTTTTGATTAAATGAACATTTAGATCAATATCTTCCTCAATATAATCTGTTGCAGGAGATGGAAAACCCGCGCCAGCTTTGTGTAAATAGTAAGGTATTGTTATCTTCATAAATGTTCTTCTTTTGTTCTAATTAATATATAAGTTATTCACTAGTGTCAATCAGGTTGTATTTTGAGTCTGGAAGTGAATCAAAAGTGAATCAAAAGGTGAACATTGAAACCACATTTTGTGTCCTTGTGGATAACTTTAACCAAGGATAGTTTAGATTACATAATGAATATGAAAAACCTTGTAGGAATATTAGTTCTGATTTTGTTATGGAGCAGTATTGCTTCAGCAAAAAGTCTCAGAGTTGTTGATGGTGACACAATTATTCTAAATGGCGAGAAGATACGCTTTTCAGGAATTGATACACCAGAATTAAAACAAACTTGTTTGAAAGACAGCGAAGAAGTAGGTTGTGGTATGTTTGCAAAGATGTTGCTAGTTAAAAAGATTGGTAACAATACACCAATATGTATTGGGAAAGAAAAGGATTTTTATAAAAGAACTCTAGCAGAATGTTTTGTTAATGGAGAAAGCTTGTCAAAATTTTTAGTAAGAAGTGGTTATGCTTTTGCTTATAGAAAATACTCAACAAAATTTGTTAAGGACGAAGATTTTGCAAAAACAAATAAACTAGGAATGTGGTCAATGACTTTTCAATATCCATGGGATTTTAGAAAAGGTTTATAAAAAACTAAGGGAGAAAATAAATGAAAAAATTATCGTGCCATTGTGGAGGGGTAGAAGCAGAAGTTAATGTTCCAGAAAAAGGATTTGAAAAAATTATGCGTTGCAATTGTTCTATCTGTAAGAGAAAAGGATATATTATAGGAGTAGTTGGACCAGATGATTTTAAATTAGCTAAAGGAGAAGATCTTTTAACACTTTATCAATTTAAAACAAAAATTGCCCAACATTATTTTTGTAAAGTTTGTGGTATTCATACTCACAACAGACCAAGAAGTAATCCAAAAATCTATGGTGTAAATATTGCTTGTGTTGAAGGTATAAAACCATTTGAAATAGAAAATGTTCCAGTTAATGATGGAGAGAACCATCCTTTAGATCAAAAAAAATAATTTTTATATGCAGCAAATTGTTGAGTGTTATAAGAAAGTAAAGAATGATTGTTTTAAATTTATAAATTCACAAGAAACAAAAACAAATAAATTTAAAAATAAAAATAAAATGCTTAAAACTTATTTAATACCCCTAAGCTTTTGGATAAAAAAAAAATCAAAAAAAAAATCTCCATTGATTATTGGTTTATCTGGAGGCCAAGGAACAGGAAAGACCACAATCACTGCGATAATAACCTTAATACTAAGAAAGTATTTTAAACTTAAAGTTTTTAAAGTTTCTATAGATGATTTTTACAAAACTAGGAAAGATAGAACAAAATTATCAATTACAAAACACCCTTTATTAATTACAAGAGGAGTGCCAGGGACTCACGATTATAAAATTATTCATGAATTCTTTAAAAAAATTAAAAATAAAAAATTTAGTAAATTAAGATTGCCAAAATTTGATAAATCTAAAGACGATAGATGCCACAAAAAGTTATGGTATAAAATTAATTCAAGACCAGATGTAATAATTTTTGAAGGCTGGTGTGTTGGTGCAAAAGCTCAGAAAAAATCAGAACTTATTAGATCAATAAATCCAGCGGAAAAAATAGAAGATCCAGATTTAGTTTGGAGAAATTATGTTAATATTCAATTGAAAACACATTATAAAAATTTATTTAAACAAATTAATGAAATAATTTATCTTAGAGCTAATAATTTTAAAATACTTCAAAAATGGAGAATAAAACAAGAAAAAATACTTTGGTTAAAGTCAAAAAATAAAAGAAATTTAAGAATTATGAATAGAGGTGATATAATAAATTTTATGCAAACATACCAAAGAATTACCCAAAGCATGTTTAAAGATGCGCCAAAATATGCCTCGATTGTAATGAAATTAAATAGTAATCATCAAATTAATTCAATTAAATTTAGATAAATGAAAAAAATAATTTTAATCATAATTTCGTTAATTTTTTTTATACCCAAAGTTTTTGCAATCACACTTTCTGAAGCTCTTACCCAAGCATATAAAAATAACCCTGAATTAAATGCTGAAAGAGAAAATATTAAAGTTTCTGAAGAAGATTTAAATATTTCTAAAGGAGACTATCTTCCAACTGTAACTTTGAGTGGAAGCAAAAGCCAAGAGAAAACTCGTGAGTTGACAAACCAATCAGGAGGAGATGCCAGTATAAATGATGTAGACCCTCAAACAACTTCAATAACCATAGAACAAACAATTATTGATCTTGGAAGAGATGCAGAGTATGAAAAAAATAAAATTGGAATAAATCTTGCAAAAGCAAAACTATTAAAAAAAGAGCAAGATATTTTATATAGAGCAATCGAAGCTTACACTGGAATTATTTTAGCAAATGAAAAATTTGAAATCAATCAAGCAAATGTCAATTTGCTAGAAAGACAGGTAGAGACTGATAGTATTAGACTTGAAAGAGGCCAGGTTACACTTTCAGATGTTGCCCAATCCGAGTCTTCTTTGGCAGAAGCTCAAGCAAGATTTATACAGTCTCAAAATGAGGTTTTAACAAGTAAGTTAAATTATGAAAATATTATTGGACCAATTCCTGATGCAAAATTATTGGTTAAAAATTCAACATTAAATTTTATAATGCCAGAAAATTTAAATTCAGCAATTGAACTATCTAAAAAAAATAATCCTAATTTAATTATAGCTAAACTAGAATATGAGCAATCTAAAAAAGATACAATAATTGCAAAATCAGACTTATCACCAACAGCAAAAGTATCTTTTGAAAAAACATATAGTGATGATCTAAGTTCTACTTATGACGAAAGAGAAAAAGATATTTTAAAAGCAACTGTTTCATGGCCCTTTTATTCTGGAGGAAAAAATAGAGCTACTTATAAAAAAAATAGAAATTTGCAAAATAGAAAAAGACTACTTTTAGATAATATAACAAAGACAAATGATGCAACTATTGCTAGTGCCTGGTCAAATTTTCAATCTAGTAAAAGTTTATTAAATTCAGTTGAGCTACAAGTTAGAGCTGCAGAAATTGCAAATGAAGGAATTACAGCCGAATATGAAAGTGGGGTTGGAAGAACTACTCTTGAAGTTATTCAATCAAATTCTTTTTTGTTAAATGCGCAAATTTCATTAGCTAATTCAGAAAGAAACTACCTTCTTTCCCAATTCAATGTTCTAAAATCAATAGGATTGCTTAATAGCGACTATTTAAAAATTAAATAAATTGCGGTTTTTTCGACCTAGAACATATTTTTATTGCCAATGAGAACAAAATGTGTACATTTAAAACATGATTCGACTGTTAAAAAACCTAAAAAAAAAGGCAAAAAATGACTAAAAATAACTTAAAAGTGGTTAAATCCACTAAAGATAAAGAATTGGAAAACAAAGAAAAAGATAAAGCTCTAGAAGCAGCAATTAGCCAAATTACAGACAACTTTGGAAAAGGCTCTGTAATGAAGCTTGGACAACAAAAAGCTATGGATGTTGAATCCGTTTCAACAGGATCTTTAAGCTTAGACCTTGCGCTTGGCATTGGGGGATTGCCAAAGGGAAGAATTATTGAAATTTATGGGCCAGAGTCTTCTGGAAAAACAACATTGGCTTTACAAGTTATAGCTGAAGCACAGAAAGCTGGTGGTATTTGTGGATTTGTTGATGCAGAGCATGCATTAGATCCAGTTTATGCAAAAAAATTAGGCGTTGATACTGAAGAGTTATTAATTTCTCAACCAGATACTGGTGAACAAGCTTTAGAAATCACTGATACCTTAATAAAATCAGGATCAATGTCAGTTATTGTAGTTGATTCTGTTGCAGCATTAACACCAAGAGCTGAAATTGAAGGAGAGATGGGAGACCATCATGTAGGCCTTCAATCAAGATTAATGAGTCAGGCATTAAGAAAACTAACAGGTTCAGTTTCAAGAACAAACACAATGGTTATTTTCATTAACCAAATTAGAATGAAAATTGGTGTAATGTTTGGAAGTCCAGAAACAACCTCAGGAGGAAATGCGCTGAAATTTTATTCTTCAGTTAGAATGGATATAAGAAGAATAGGTGCTATCAAAGACAAAGAAGAAATTATTGGAAACGCAACTAGAGTAAAAGTTGTTAAAAATAAAGTTGCACCACCATTTAAAGTAGTTGAATTTGACTTAATGTATGGAAAAGGAATAAGCAAAACTGGTGAACTGATAGATTTAGGAGCAAAAGCGGACATCGTTGAGAAATCTGGAGCTTGGTATGCCTATAAGGGCGAAAAAATTGGACAAGGAAAAGAAAATGCAAAATTATTCCTTGAACAAAATCCTAAGGCTGCAGCAGAAATAGAAATGGCAATAAGAGAAAAAGCTGGTCTTATTTCTAAAAAAATTGAAGGTAATCCGATAGAGAAAGAAAAAGCAGAATCTACAGAGGAAGTACCTACTAAAAAAAATTAGCATATAACTTTTAGTTATTAAAAGGCGCTCTTTTGGGCGCCTTTTTTCCCTATAGAAATATAGACATCATATAAAAAAGCTGTATTTTAGAAATATGGCAGACAAAACACTTAATGAAATAAGAAGTACTTTTCTCAAATACTTTGAGAAGAATGGTCATAAAATTGTAGAGTCTAGTAATTTAGTTCCAAACAATGATCCAACACTAATGTTTGCAAACTCGGGAATGGTCCAATTTAAAAATGTTTTTACCGGCTTAGAAAAGAGAGATTACAAAACAGCAACTACATCCCAAAAGTGCGTAAGAGCTGGAGGAAAACATAATGACCTTGAAAATGTTGGTTATACACCAAGACACCATACCTTTTTTGAGATGCTTGGTAACTTTTCATTTGGAGATTATTTTAAAGAAAGAGCAATTGAACTAGCTTGGAATTTAGTAACCAAAGACTTTGGTTTAGACAAAAATAGGCTTTATTTCACAGTTTTTAACGAAGACGAAGAAGCACTTAATCTTTGGAAAAAAATATCAGGACTAGGAGAAGATAAAGTAATTAAGATTTCAACATCAGATAATTTTTGGTCGATGGGTGAAACAGGCCCTTGTGGCCCTTGTTCAGAAATATTTTATGATCATGGTGACCATCTAAAAGGTGGATTACCCGGAACAAAAGATCAAGATGGAGATAGATATATTGAAATTTGGAACCTTGTATTTATGCAATTTGAACAAATTTCTAAAGAAAAAAGAATAAATTTACCAAAACCATCTGTAGATACAGGAATGGGGCTAGAGAGAATTGCAGCTTTGCTTCAGGGCACACACGATAATTATAAAACAGATCATTTTAAAAAATTAATAAATTCAATTTCTGAAGCAGTTAAAGTTAAACCTGATGAAAAAAATGTTTCTAGTTTTAGAGTAATCGCAGATCATTTGAGAGCAAGTTCATTTTTAATTGCAGAAGGTGTTTTACCATCAAACGAAGGAAGAGGTTATGTATTAAGAAGAATTATGAGAAGAGGAATGAGACATTCTCATTTACTAGGATCGAAACAACCAATTTTTTACAATATTTTTAAAACTTTAATGGATGAGATGTCAGGAAATTATCCTGAACTTATAAGAGCAGAGTCTTTAATTAAAGAAACTTTAAAGACAGAAGAAGAAAAATTTTTAGTTTTATTAGAAAGAGGGATGAAAATTTTAAACGATGAAATTTCAAAAATTGATAAAGTTTTACCTGGTGAAGTAGCTTTTAAATTATATGACACATACGGATTTCCTCTAGACTTAACTGAAGATATTTTAAAAAATAAGTCATTAAAAATAGATAATAAAAAATTTAAAACTTTAATGAATGAAAGCAGAGAACTTGCTAAGAAAAATTGGAAAGGATCAGGTGATAGTTCAGTCAATAAGATATGGTTTGAAATTAAAGATAGATTAGGCCCATCAGAATTTTTAGGTTATGAAACTGACTATGCAGAAGGAAAGATTTTATCATTATTAAAAGATAACAAAGAAGTTAAAAGTTTATCTGCTAATGATGAAGGTATGATAATCACAAATCAAACACCTTTTTATGGAGAGTCTGGCGGCCAAGTTGGAGACACTGGAGAAATTACCTCTGGAGAATTTAAATTTGAAGTACATGATGTGCAAAAACAGTTAGGAGACTTATTTGTTCATTATGGCAAAGTAATTAAAGGTACTATTAAAGTGAATGATAATGTTGAAATGAAAATTGATGTAAATAGAAGAAACGATGTTAGAGCTTATCATTCCGCAACTCACTTATTACATGAGTCATTGAGAAGAGTGCTTGGTACTCACGTAACCCAAAAAGGTTCCCTAGTTGAACCTAATCGTTTGAGATTTGATTTTAGTCATATGAAGCCTATCTCTAATGAAGAAATAAAAAAAATAGAAAACTTTGTAAATTCCATGGTTGATAAAAAATCTGAGGTAAAAACAAGACTTATGACCCCAAAAGAAGCAGTTGATAATGGTGCATTAGCTCTTTTTGGTGAAAAATATGGTGATGAAGTTAGAGTTTTATCAATGGGTAATGAAAAAGAACGTTATTTCTCAACAGAATTGTGTGGCGGGACACATGTAAGAAATACTGGCGATATAGGAAAATTTAAGATTGTTAGCCAATCTTCAATAGCAGCGGGGGTGAGAAGAGTAGAAGCTTTAAGAGAGAAGCAATTACAAGAATATTTAAATAAAAAAGAAAAACTCAGTGACATTGAAAGTGAAAAAAATGAAGAAACAATTAAAGATTTATCCCAAAAAATAATCAAATTAGGTGGAAAACCCAATATCACTAACGAAAATCAGCAAACTTTAATTAAAGACTTAACAAGACATTATGAACAGCTTTTAGTCCAATCAACTTTAAGTGATAAATCAAAAAATATTATTAATGATAAAACTATAAATAATGTCAAAGTTAGATTTCAAAAAGTAATTGATTTACCTCCTAAAGATTTAAGAAAACTTGTTGATAATGGAAAAAAAGAACTAACTGAAGGTGTTATAGTTATTTTTGCAATTAAAGATGAAAAAATTGGATTAGCAATTGGTGTTACTGAAAATCTAACAAAAAAATATGATGCTGTTAAATTAGTAAAAATTGGATCAGAAATTATTGGAGGAAAAGGTGGAGGAGGAAGATCTGATTTTGCTCAAGCAGGTGGAATTGATAGCTCAAAAATAGATAATGCTATCGAACAAATTAAATCTTTAATTTAGTTTATTTTTAAGGTTTCCATCAATCACATCTAGAAATTGATTTGTTGTAAGATATTTACTTGAAGGACCAACCAAGATTGCTAAATCTTTTGTCATTAAGCCGCTTTCAACTGTTTCAATGCATACTTTTTCTAAAGTTTTTACAAATTTTTTAAGTTCCTCGTTATTATCCATCTTTCCTCTATGATAAAGACCTCTTGCCCATGCAAATATAGACGCTATTGGATTTGTTGATGTTTCTTTTCCTTGTTGATGCAGTCTATAATGTCTAGTAACAGTTCCATGTGCAGCCTCAGCCTCTATAGTATTTCCATCAGGTGTCATTAGAACACTACTCATAAGGCCCAAAGACCCAAATCCTTGAGCAACTGTATCAGATTGCACATCTCCATCATAGTTTTTACATGCCCAAATATAGTTTCCATTCCACTTCATCGCACATGCTACCATGTCGTCTATAAGTCTATGTTCATAAGTTATTTCTCTTTCTTTAAATTTTTCTTTAAATTCATTATCAAAAACTTCTTGGAATAAATCTTTAAATCTACCATCATAATTTTTTAATATGGTATTTTTTGTTGAAAGATAAACTGGCCATTTTCTATTAAGTCCATAATTCATACATGCTCTTGCAAAATCTTTTATTGATTGATCCAAGTTGTACATTGATAAAGCAACACCAGAACTTGGAAAATTAAATACTTCAAATTCTTTTTTTTCGCTCCCATCTTCTGAGGTCCATTTTATTTCTAATTTTCCTTTACCAGGAACTTTAAAATCTGTCGCTCTATATTGATCTCCAAATGCGTGCCTACCTATGCAAATTGGATTTGTCCAACTTGGAACTAATTTAGGAATATTTTTGCAGATGATTGGTTCTCTAAAAACTGTTCCTCCTAAAATGTTTCTTATAGTACCATTGGGCGATCTCCACATTTTTTTTAAATTAAATTCCTTTACTCTTGCCTCATCAGGGGTAATAGTTGCACACTTAATTCCTACTCCATTTTTTTTAATAGCTTTTGCACAATCTATTGTAATTTGGTCATTAGTTGCATCTCTACTTTTCATTCCCAAATCATAATATTCAATTCCTAAATCTAAATATTGTAAAATTAATTTTTTTTTGATGAACTCCCATATGACTCTAGTCATTTCATCACCATCAAGTTCAACAATTGGGTTTTTTACCTTAATTTTGCTCATATTTAGATGTATCTAAGTAATTGAATTTCGAGTTTTTATATACATATTAACCTAAAAATTATCAAAAGAAATAAATATGCTAGATAAAATTTTTCCGAAAATACACACAGAAGGATATAAATTTTTAGTTATATTCGTAGCTGCAACTATAGTCTTATATTTTATCCATGGATTTTTAGGTTTTGTAGGTTTTGTGTTGTCAATTTGGGTTTATTATTTTTTTAGAGATCCTGATAGAGTTTCAATTGATGACGATAATTACTTAACAAGCCCGGCAGACGGGTTGGTGTTACAAGTACTAGAAACAAATGGACCTAAAGAACTTGAACTTGAAAATAAAAAATTTACCAAGATAAGTATTTTTATGAATGTTTTTGATTGCCATGTAAACAGAACTCCTTGTGGGGGAAAAATTTCTCAAATTGTTTATAAACCAGGAAAATTTTTTAATGCTTCTCTTGATAAAGCAAGTGAAGAGAATGAAAGAAATTACTATAAAGTTCAAAATAGCTCAGGAGAAGATATTATTGTAGTTCAAATTGCAGGATTGATTGCTAGAAGAATTGTTAATGAATCTCACGAAGGGCAAGAGATTAAACAAGGAGAAAGAATTGGAATGATAAGATTTGGTAGTAGGGCTGATATTTATTTTGAAAATTATAAACCATTGGTAAAAGTCAATCAAAAAACTATTGCAGGAGAAACTTTAATAGCAAAAAAATAATAAATGGAACAACAAAATAAAAACTTTAAACTTGTAAGCAATAAAAAAACAAGAGTAATTTTACCAAATATGTTTACTCTTGTTGGAGTGTGTATTGGTCTAAGTTCAATTAAATTTGCTTTTGATGAAAAATTTATTCTATCAGTTATTGCAATAATAGTTGCTGCAATCATCGATGGGCTAGACGGAAGAATTGCAAGACTAATACAAGGAACATCAAAGGTAGGAAAAGAATTGGATTCATTAACAGATGTTATTAGTTTTGGAGTAGCACCTGCATTTATAATGTATTTTTGGAAACTGAACGAGCTAGGAAGAATTGGATGGCTGATTTGTTTGATTTATGTTGTTTGTGTAGCTTTGAGGTTGGCAAGATTTAATGTAAATTCTGGAAAAGAACCATCTTGGAGAGATAATTTCTTTGAAGGAGTTCCATCACCAGCAGGAGGAGTGCTGGTTTTGATGCCATTAATTTATAGCTTAAGTGATATTCAAATTTTTAATGTTAATTATGATTTTTTTGTTCCAATATTATTTGTAATAATTTCAATATTATTGATAAGCAAAGCTCCTACTTATGCACTAAAAAAAATATCTGTTCCTAGAAATATGACCATATTTCTTTTACTAGCAGTAGTTTCTTACTTTGGTTTATTGTTAATTTATACTTTTAATGCGATAGTAATATCAGGATTGATTTATTTTATTATGATACCTATTAGTTTTATTCATTACAATAAATTGAGCAAAAACTTAAAAGAACAAAATATTTTAAATGAGGAACACGAAGATATTTTATAGATGAAAAATAACACAATAGTTTCTTTAGCAGATTCAAACTATTTTGATTTATTAAATGAATTAGTAGACTCAATTTTTAAATTTCCCGCAGGTAAAGAGGTAGATATATGTATACTTGATGCAGGATTATCAGATGAACAAAAAAAAATTCTATCAAATAAAGTTAAAGAAATAAAAAAAGCAGAATGGGATATTAAAGTTCCGGGACACAAAGTAGGGCAAAAAGAATGGTTAAAAAGCCAAGTATCAAGAGCCTTTTTACCAAAATATTTCCCAGGGTATAAAAAATATCTATGGATTGATTGTGATGCGTGGGTTCATGATTGGTCTTCGGTAGAGCTTTATTTCAAAGCTTGCGATGGTGGTAAATTAGGAATAACTCAAACGATGGGACCAGGTTATAGAATAATGTCAAAAGTTAAATGGTTATTTGGTAAAATTGCAGTTATCAAATCTCAAAACTTTAAACATGCTATTAGTTCAAAAATTGGAATTGAAAACGCAAGAAAACTTGCTTTTGCTCCACATTTAAATATTGGTGTTTTTTCATTAGAGGAAAGTTCGCCATGCTGGAAAAATTGGCAAAAAAATTTAACAAAAACTTTAAATTCAGGAAAAATTTTTGGATCAGAAGGTCTTGCAATTAATATGAGTGTTTATATTGATGATATAGAAACAGAGTTCCTTCCATTAAATTGTAATTGGATAGCAAGTAACTTATTACCAAAATACAACGAACAAAACCAATCATTTGTAGAACCTTTTTTACCAAATACTAAAATTGGCATTATGCATCTTGCAGCGGGCTTATGGAAAGATGGAAAGGATATGAGAATAGACAAAAGTGTTGAGGTAGATATTAAAACTTTATCTAATAAAATTATTTCAAAAAGCTTAAGGTTTAATAATTAATTGAAAAAAAACAAAATTTCTAAAAATTGGATCAATAGACAAAGAAGAGACATTTATGTTAGAAAATCAAAAATTGAAGGATACAGATCCAGAGCAGTTTATAAACTTGAAGAAATAAATAAAAAATTTAAAATATTTCACAACGGAGTCTCAGTTTTAGATCTTGGTGCAGCACCAGGGAGCTGGACGCAGTATATATCAAAGAATTATAAAAATATTAAATTGGCATCAATTGACATAAAAAAATTTGATGAAGTTGAAAATACATTTCAAATTACTGGAGATTTTAAAGAAGATATTTATAAACAAAAAATTTTAAATTTTTTTCAAGGAAAGATAGATATAATTATTTCCGATATGGCTGTAAATACTACAGGAAATAAAAACCTAGATTCTATTCAGACAAGTGAATTATGTCTTGATGCTATGAGGTTTTCTAAAGAACTTCTAAAAAAAAATGGAATATTTGTGTCTAAAATTTTTGTAGGCTCAACATTTAATGAAATTATTGGTGAATCTAAAAAAATATTTAAAAAAAATAAAGTTTTTAAGCCTAGTGCGAGTAGAAAAGAGTCCAAAGAAAGTTTTATAGTTTGTAGCTTGCTACGTTAGTTACCCTTTTTTTTTTAAAAGAATCATATATACAAGGACATGGATCCCATAAGAGAAGCTCTCACATATGATGATGTGTTGCTAACACCAAAATACTCAGAAATTCTTCCTTCGGAAGCAAAAATTGAAACAAAATTATCAAACAATTTAAGTCTTAAAATACCCATAATTTCTTCTGCAATGGATACAGTAACTGAATCTAGCATGGCTATTCAAATTGCAAAATTAGGAGGAATAGGAGTTATTCATAGAAACTTAGATATAAAAAAGCAAATTTTAGAAATTAAAAAAGTTAAATCTAAAAATTTAAAAGTAGGAGCTGCAGTAGGCACAGGCACACTTGAAATTAAAAGAGCTGAAGCACTGCTTAAAGAAAAAATTGATTTAATTGTTGTAGACACTGCACACGGTCATACAAAAAAGGTAGCCGAAATAGTAAAAAAAATTAAAAAATTAAAATCAAAAAAAACTACTCTATGCGCAGGAAATATTGCTACAGCAGAAGCGGCTAAATTTTTATCTAAACTAGGTGTTGATGCGGTTAAAGTAGGTATCGGCCCAGGATCAATCTGCACAACCAGACTTGTCGCTGGAATTGGCGTTCCCCAATTGAGTGCAATATTAGCCGCAAAAAAAGGTTTAGGTAAAAAAAAAATTATGCTTGTAGCTGACGGAGGAATTAAATTTTCTGGCGATATATCAAAAGCGTTATCAGCTGGTGCAGATGCCGTCATGATTGGATCATTATTTGCTGGGTCAAAAGAGTCACCAGGAAAATTAATAAAAAAAAATGGTAAATATTTTAAAAGTTTTAGAGGAATGGGCTCAATAGGTGCGATGAACAAAGGTTCAGCTGATCGATACTTTCAAAAAAAACAAAAAGATCCATCCAAGTATGTACCAGAAGGTGTTGAAGGCTTAGTAAAATATAAAGGATCGGTTAAAAAAATTATTTATCAATTGATTGGTGGTTTAAAGTCATCAATGGGATATTTGGGATCAAAAAATATTAATGATTTAAGAAACAAACCGAAATTTGTCAAAATAACTAAAGCTGGTTTTTATGAAAGTATGGTACATAATATAGATCAAGTTTTAAAATAAAATATATGCAAAAAATTATAAAATACTTTTTAATAATTTTCATTCTATTTAACTTCAAAGCTTTTGCTAAAGAAAACTTTTTTCAAGAAGCAAAAATTTTATTCGAAAAAGGAAAAATTGAAGAATCAAAATTTCTTTTTCAAAGAAACATAGTTTTTAATCCAAAAGATTCTAAATCTTATTTATATTTGGCTAAAATATTTGAAAGTGAAGAAAATGAGGTTGAAGAAGAAAAAAATATAAATACATCCCTTTTATTAGAGCCAGATAATGAAGAAGCTATGTATATGTTGATAAATATAAAATTAGAAAAATCAGATATAAAAAAAGTAGAAGAGTTAAAAAAAAAATTTGAAATTATTTGCACTTCTCTTTGTTCCAATATCGATTCTATTGAAGACAGATTAAGCAATATTGATGTTAATAATGGATCTTGAGAAAAATCTTACTAAGATTTTAATCATAGATTATGGATCACAATTTACACAACTTATAGCTAGAAGAATTAGAGAACTTGGTGTTTATTCAAGAATAATTAGTCATAATAAAATTAAATTGAATGATATATTAAATAATAATGTAGGAGGCTTAATTTTATCAGGAGGCCCACTAAATGTTTACCAATCCAATAAAATAAAATTTGATAAAAGAATTTTGAATTTAGGAATTCCAACTCTAGGAATATGTTTTGGTCATCAAATATTATCTAAAAATCTAGGTGGCAAAGTAAAAAGATCTAAATACAGAGAATTCGGTTTAGCAACTATTAAAAAGAAAAATAAAAGCTTACTGACTAGAAATTTTTTTAATAGTAAAAATACATGTGATGTTTGGATGAGCCATTCTGATGAGGTCTCTAAGCTTCCAAAAGGTTTTTCGGTTATAGCATCAACAAATAATTCAAAATTTGCAATGATTGAGAATTTTAAAAAAAAAATATTTGGAATTCAATTTCATCCAGAAGTTACGCATACTAAAAATGGAAAGAAAATATTAAGTAATTTTGTTTTTTCTATTTGTAAATTAAAAAGAAATTGGTCATCAAAACAACAAAAAACAAAGTTAATTAAAGAGGTTAAAAATCAAGTAAAAAATTCAAAAGTAATTTGCGCTTTATCAGGAGGTGTTGATAGTAGTGTAGTGGCCAAGTTATTAAAAGAAGCAATAGGAAATAAATTAAACTGTATATTTGTTAATACAGGATTATTGAGAAAATATGAAGAAAAACAAGTAATTAGTACTTTTAAAAAAAGATTCAAAATCAATCTCATTTATGTAAATGCAAAAAATATGTTTTTATCTAAACTTAAAAATATTTCAGACCCTGAAAAAAAAAGAAAAATAATTGGAAATTTGTTTATTAAAATTTTTGAAAAACATGCGAAAAAAATAAAAAAAATAAAGTTTTTAGCTCAAGGAACTCTTTACCCTGATTTAATAGAGAGCAAATCTGTTACTGGAAGCCAAACTTCAAAAATAAAGTCACACCATAATGTTGGAGGCTTGCCAAAAAAAATGAAACTACAATTAGTTGAACCATTAAAATATTTATTTAAAGATGAAGTTAGAAAACTTGGTTTAGAATTAAAACTAGGGAAAGAAATTGTCCTAAGGCATCCATTTCCCGGGCCAGGGCTTGCTATTAGAATGCCTGGAATTATTACAGAAAAAAAAATAAAAATTCTTCAAGAGGCAGATAATATTTATATGGAAGAATTAAAAAAACATAATTTATATAATAAAATCTGGCAAGCTTATGCAGCTTTATTGCCAGTTAAAACTGTCGGTGTGATGGGTGACAATAGAACTTATGAATATATATGTTTGCTAAGGGCAATTACCTCAGAAGATGGAATGACTGCTGATTTTTTTAATTTTAATAAAAAATTCATGCAACTTGTATCAAATAAAATAATTAATAATATAAGAGGCATAAATAGAGTAGTTTACGATGTAACATCAAAACCGCCAAGCACTATTGAACTAGAATGATTTCAAAAATAAAAAAAATATTAAATAAAAAAAATAAGTCAAAAATTATATGTTTAACCTCGTATTCAAAAAATATTTCCGAGGCAATTGATCCATATACTGATATAATTTTAGTAGGAGACTCACTAGGTTCTGTTCTTTATAATTATTCTACTACCAGAAAAGTCACACTTAATCAGATGATAGAACATTCTAAAAGTGCGAGATTAGGGATTAAAAATAGTTTAATGGTTGTAGATATGCCATACAAAACATATTCAAACAAAGGAATAGCACTTAAAAACGCAAAAAGAATTATGAAAGAAACTAAGTGTGATGCAGTTAAAATAGAAGGCGGATCATCAATTATTCAAATAGTAGAGCATTTAATTAAAAATAAAATTCCTTTGATGGGCCACTTAGGAATATTACCCCAGACTGTTAAAGGTAAATTTAAATTTAAAGGAAAAAAAATTAAAGAAAAAAATCAAATTTTTAAAGATGCCATGTTGCTTCAAGACAAGGGTGTATTTTCTATTGTCTTAGAATGTGTAGAAACAAAACTTGCAAAACAAATTACTAAATCGTTGGAAATTCCAACCATAGGCATTGGTTCATCTCAAAATTGTGATGGACAAATTCTTGTTATAGATGATTTAATAGGGTTAAATGAAACAAAAACAAAATTTGTTAAAAAATTCGGAAGAATTAAAAACAATATCTCTCAAGCTGTTAGAAATTTTAAAAAAGAAGTTTTAATTAAAAAATATCCAACAAAAAAATATTCTTATAATTAAAAGAATTTTTTAAAGGATTTATTTATCTCCAAGATACCCAAATCTCCCAAACCACCAATGATTAATTGAATGGCTACTATTAATATTACAATTAATCCAACATAACCAAACCATTGATGTTTTTTAATTTTTTCTGCAAAAAATCTAGCAAGAGTTACTACAAGAAGGACTGAAAGCACCAATCCAAAAATCATTAAGTTAAAGTTGTGCTTTGAAGCAGCAACTACAGCTATTACATTATCAAAACTTAAAGTGATATCAGCCAATAAAACCTTATAAACACTTTGAATATATGAAGGTTCTTTAGATACTTTAGTGGGCGACTTAA
This sequence comes from uncultured Pelagibacteraceae bacterium, assembly GCA_902551895.1. Classification (GTDB taxonomy): domain Bacteria; phylum Pseudomonadota; class Alphaproteobacteria; order Pelagibacterales; family Pelagibacteraceae; genus Pelagibacter. The sequence continues at coordinate 27,579 of CACDEU010000003.1, forward strand.
TTTTTTTTAAATTGAACAAATCTTTTCTAAGGTCATTAATAATCCATATTAAAAGCAGTCCTCCTATAATTTTAACATAAGCAAATCCAAATAAATAAGATGCAAAGAAAGCAAAAATTATTCTAAAGATAAGAGCGCCAAACACTCCCCACAAAATTATTTGATTTCGATGTTTTGGAGCAAAGCTTGCAGCTATCATGCCAATAATTATGGCATTATCGGCTGCCATAATGACATCGATAAAAATTATCTGAGTAAGTATTATAGACTGTTCAATCAATGTTTATTATTAATACTTTGATTTCTTCGTTCCTTCAATGATTTCCTTTAATTCTTTATATTCATCGCAGTTACAATTAATTAAAACATTTAATCTTTCCTTAGCAAGCTTAATTCTATTAGTAGCAACATAGAGTTCGCCTAAATACTCATTGATTCCAACATGATTTGGTTCTATTGCAAGACCTTGAAGGTAATAAACTTCACCTTTTTCAAAATCTCCAAGTTTTCTCGAAGTAAAACCTAAATAATTTAAAGTGTCAGGATTATTTGGTTTTTTTTTATTAGATACTAATAATAATTTTAAAGCTTTTTTGTATCTTTTTTCTGCCTTATTAGCCTTACCTTTCTTATCATATTTTTTTGCTGATTTGATAAGAGTAACTGCTTTTTCGTAATTTGATTTAGTTTTACTACTGCTATTATCTGATGAGCCAGCAGAGAAAGAATAGTTAGCAAATCCAAAAATAATTATAAAAATTAATATAAATTTTTTTATCATTAGTTAAACTTTTTCATAGCGCTTAATGGTTTTAATATAAGTCCGTTTTCAACTAAATTTAATTTTATAGATTTGGCTGTATTTAAAGAACTTACATTATCACCATGTATGCAAATTGAGTCGATCTCGCAAGGTATCTGTTTTCCACTGTGACAATTTAGTGCCTGATTTTTTACCATACTAAGAACGTGTTTTTTGGCTTCATCAGGATTAGTGATTAGTGCATGTGGCTTTTTTCTTGATACAAGATTACCATCATCTTCATAGTTTCTATCAGCAAATATTTCACATGCTATCTTCATGTTAAGTTTTTTTGCTGCTTCTTCCATTTTAGAACCTGTTGGAACTAAATAAATTAATTCTTTACTAATTTCATTGATAGCTTTTGCAAGAGTAGTTGCTAGTTCAATATCTTCACATGCCATGTTATTCAGTGCACCATGAGGTTTAATATGCGTGACATTTTCTCCATATCTTATTGCTATATTCTCTAAGATTTCGTATTGATCGATAATAAGTTTTCTAATCTCATTGGCAGACAAATTCATTCTTTCTCTCCCGAAATTTTCAGGATCTTTGAATGAAGGATGGGCTCCTATACTTACACCATTATTTTTAGATATTTTTATTACCTCATTCATTGTATTCTCATCTCCTGCATGATATCCGCAAGCTATATTAGCTGAATTAACAATTTTAAGTAACTCAGGGTCACTTTCATTTGAATGAAGCTTTGATTTTTCTCCCAAATCACAATTGATATTAATTTCCATAATATTAATAGTAGGAGTATAACATGTCATGATCAAAAATATAACAAATCTTGGTGACGCAGCAGTGTACTGTGATTTTGGTAATCAAATTGATCAAGAAACTAATTTAAATGTAATAAAATATTTCAAGAATTTAAGAGAACTCAAAGTTAAAGGTATTACAAATATAACACCATCTTACAATAAATTAATTGTTTCATTTGATCCTTCGGCTACAAATTATGAGAATATAAAGAATAAAATTCTAGATTTAAAATCTAAAAAAAATCAAAATCAAAATAATAAATTAATTAAAATTCCAATATGTATAGACGAAGAATACTCATTGGACATAAAAAGATTATCCAAAAAGCTTAAAATTCAAAATGAACAAATTTACAGTTCATTTTTAGATAAAGAGTATTATTGTTATATGACAGGATTTATAGCAGGAATGCCTTTTTTAGGAGACATCAATGAAAATATTAGATTGAATAGGTTAGAAACACCAAGAGTAAAAGTTCCTATGGGTTCAATAGGTATAACTGAACAATTTTGTAATATTTATACATACGAAAGTCCGGGCGGATGGAATATAATTGGCAATACTCCAATTAAAGTTTTTAATAAACTTAATCAAGAAAATCCAACATTAATTAATCCTGGCGACAGAGTAAAGTTTTATAAAATAAATAAACAAGAATACAAAAATTATAATGAGTAACGGTTATTTTAAAATACATAGACCTGGTATAAATTCTACATTTCAAGATTTAGGAAGATTTAACTTGCATCATATTGGAATACCACTGAGTGGAGTGATGGATAAAAGAAATTATTTGATTGGAAATAAATTAGTTGAAAATAGTAATAATATTTCTGCTGTAGAATTTGCATACCAGGGACCTTTGTTAAAGCTACAATCCACAAAAGTAACTGCTGCTATTACAGGAGATGTAAATTTTAAAATATTAAGAGCTAATTCAAACATAGAAAACGGTCAATGTTATGAAACATTTGAACTTAATGATGGCGACCAGATTGATATTATATCAACAAATAAATCAGTCTATGGTTATTTTTTTATAAATGGAGGTTTTGAAATAGAATCATTCTGGAAAAGCTTTTCGATAAACACCAAAGCAAAGGTAGGACCGAATGATGGAGCTAAATTTAATTTTAATCAAAAATTATTTATTAAAAATAAAGAAAGTAAATTTCAAAAAAAAAAAATTGAACATTTAAATTCTAAAATTGAATTTATTAGAGTATTAAAAGGAACAAATTTTGACTATTTTTCAGAAGAGGCAAAAAATAATTTCTTTAATAAAGAATTCATAGTATCAAAACTTACCGATAGAATGGGCATGAGAATTGAAGGTCCAAAAATTGAAAATATAGTTGAAACAAATATTAGATCAGAAGGATTAATAAAAGGAGTTATTCAAGTTCCTGGAGATGGAAATCCAATTATTATGTTGTCTGATTATGGAACAATTGGTGGCTATCCAAAGATTGGTGTAGTTATATCAGCGGATCATGATAGATTAGCCCAATTAATTCCTGGATCAAAAATCAAATTTAAGTTAGTTGAATTGAATGAGGCAGAGAATCTTTATAAACTTTATGAAATTGAAACTAAAAATATATTAAATCAAATAAGATGAATTTCTTGAATAAGGTTCCAGGCCCATTTTTAGTATTTTTAGGTGCGTGCACATTAAGTTTTGGTGGATTAATTGTTAAATCATTTGAAGGAGCAAATCTTTGGCAAATTTTATTTTGGAGATCAGTATTCTTTTCGATCGTAGTTTTGTTTTTTTTGCTATTAAATTATAAAAAAAATTTATTTATTTCCATTTATAAAATAGGCTTACCAGGTTTTTTTGGTGGATTAGTTTTATCTTGTGGATATGCAGGATATGTTTTTGCCATGTATAATACAACTGTAGCAAATGCTAATTTTATTATTCAAACTCAAACCATTTTCCTAGCTATATTTGGATATATATTTCTCAAAGAAAAAATATCAATCTTAACAATTACCTCAATTGTTCTTGCATTTAGTGGTATATTTTTAATGCTTGGTGGTTCTTTAAATTCAGGGCAAATGATTGGGAATATTGCTGCATTTATAATGCCTATTTCGTTTGCTGTCCTTATATTAACTGTAAGAAAATATCCAAATGTAGATATGATACCACTACAATTAATTGCAGGTATCGGTGCAATTATTCTGGGATATTTATTTTCATCACAAATTATAGTTTCTTCATACGATATATTTTTAGGATTTATTGCAGGCTTTTTTCAGGTAGGATTAGGTTTCATATTTATAACAGTTGGTGCAAAAACTACACCTTCAGCATTAGTTGGAATCATTATGTTGACCGAAGCAATTCTTGGACCACTTTGGGCTTGGTTATTTATAAACGAAACTCCACCTTTAGTTGTTTTGGTCGGAGGATCTATTGTTTTATTCGCGGTTGTATTGCAATTCTTTAACCGTAAAATTGTATAATAATTTTATATCATATTAAAATTTTTTTTATTTATGGTATAAGATTCTTATGTCTTTAATCAAAGACTTATCAAAAGAAAAAAAACAAATAGACGTCCAAATTAAAAAAATAACAAAGGCAAGACTTAACGACAGAACATCGAGTTCATGGACTAGTTTAAGATCATTAAAGAAAAAAAAATTAGCTCTAAAAGATAAAATTGCCTCAATAGCTAAAACTCACTAATTTAGCTAATTAATTAGATGTTATTTGTAATCCAAACTATTAATTTAGTTGGAAGAGATTTATTTTCTATGTTAGAAATATTTTAAGATAGGGACTAAGTTTTATATAATTATCTGGGGAAAATCATAAAAATTGATGAAAATAGCAGTTATTGGATCAGGAATATCAGGTTTAGGAGCTGCTTATAATTTATCAAAGAAACATCAAGTAGATTTATTTGAAAAAAATGATCATTTTGGCGGTCATGCACACACTATTAAAATTCCAGTTGAAGATGACAAGGAAGTAGCAGTTGATATAGGATTTATGGTTTTTAATAAAAAAACATACCCAAATTTAATCAAATTTTTTTTGGAAAACAAAATTGAGATTGAAAAAAGCGACATGTCATTTTCTGTATCCGTTAAGGATAGTGACATTGAATATTGTGGAAAAGGATTAAATGGTATTTTTTCGAATAGAAAAAATTTATTAAAACCAAAGTTTATTAAGATGTTTTTTGAAATAATTAATTTTTACAATAATTGTGAAAAACTTAATATTGATACTAATGATGAAAGAACCCTAGGAGAATATTTAAAAAGTATAAAGTTGTCTAATTATTTTATTAATTATCATATAATACCAATGGTGTCCGCAATCTGGTCGATGCCACCTTATGAAGCTTCACAAATGCCTTTAAAGTTTTTTATTAATTTTTTTAAAAATCACGGGTTATTTAAATTAAAAAATAGACCTCAATGGTATACTGTTGCTAAAAGAAGCAAAACTTATGTAGACAAAATAATTAATCAAATATCTGGAGAGTATTTTAAAAACTACCCTATAAATAAAATTCAAAGAAATACACGAGGTGTAAAAATATTTTATGGAGGAGAAAATGAATTTTTTAATTATGATAAAGCAGTTATTGCAACACACGCAGATGAAGCATTAAAATTGATTGAAAAACCTTCATCAGATGAGCTTAAAATATTAAAAAACTTTAAATATAGGGAAAATATGGCGATTATTCATACTGATCAATCGCTCATGCCAAAAAATAGAAAAGCATGGTGTTCCTGGAATTCATCTATGAGCATAGATAATAGTGACAAAACATCAGTCACATATTGGCTTAATCAATTACAAAATTTAAATATTAAAAAAAATATTTTTTTAACTATTAATCCTTTTTCAGAAATATCAGAAAATAAAATATTTAAAAAAGTTAAATTCACACATCCCTATTATGATAGCCAAGCACTTAATCATCAAAATCAACTAAATTTAATCCAAAATAAAGAAAATATTTTGTTTTGTGGAAGTTATTTTGGTTATGGATTTCATGAAGATGGATTAAAATCTTCCATTGAAATGATGAAAAGCATTAATGATTAAAGAATCTTCAATTTATATTGGCAATGTTATTCATAAACGATTTAAACCTAAAATTCATTTTTTCAAATATAAGGTTTTTTCGATATTATTGGATTTATCTGAGATAAATTTATTAGATAAATCTTTAAAAATTTTTTCACATAATAAATTCAATATTATTAGCTTTTACGATGTAGATCATGGCCCAAGAGATGGAACATCATTAAAGAAATGGGTTATAAAAAATCTAATAGAAAATCAAATAAATACAGAAGAAATTAAAATTAAACTTTTGTGTTATCCTAGAATTTTTGGATATGTTTTTAATCCTTTAAGTGTTTTTTTTATTTATAACAAAAAATCAGAGTTAATATCAATTTTATATGAAGTTAAAAATACTTTTGGTGAACAGCACACTTATATATTTAAAATAAATGAAAATGATAATTTAGTTAAAAATACATGTAAAAAAAAATTTCATGTATCTCCATTTATTGAAATGAATTGTACTTATTTTTTTAAAATTCTAAAGCCAGATACCAAAATTTCACTAATTATCGATCAATATGACGATGAAGGAAAGCTTCTTTATGCATCTCAAGATGGAATCAAAATTGATCTTAATAATAAAAACCTAATTTTATCTTATTTACGTCATCCATTAATGACTTTCAAAATTATTGCCGCAATACATTTTGAAGCATTTAAATTGTGGATTAAAGGCATTAAATTTGTGAAAAAAAAATTAAATATTAAAAATAATATAAGTATAGAAAATTAATGATCGTAGATAAAATTTCAGATTTAATAGTTTTTAAAACGTTAAAAAATATAAAACATGGTTTTTTAGAAATAACAAATTTTGATGGCGAGGTATTAAAATTTGGAGATATAAATGAAAAACTTAAAGCAAGAATAGAAATTAAACATCCAAGTTTAAATTATAATTTAATTAGAAATGGTAGTATTGGTCTAGCAGAGAGTTACATGCAAGGTGATTTTGAAACTGATAATCTTTCAAATTTAATAGAGATTACAGCTAAAAATATAAAATTAATTTATAGATTCTCAGGAATTTTAGATTTTTCTGCAATAAATTTTTTAAAAAATAAAATTATTAAAAATACCAAAAAAAGAAGTAAAGAAAATATTGCTAAACACTATGATCTTGGAAATGATTTCTTTTCCTTATGGCTTGATGAAACTTTAACTTATTCGAGTGCAATATTTGAAAATGATAGCCAAAATTTATTAGACGCTCAAAATAATAAATATCAAAAATTAATTGATCTAATAAAACCAAAAGATAACAGCAAAGTTTTAGAAATTGGATGTGGATGGGGAGGGTTTGCAGAATATTTAGGTAAAAATTACAATGTTAAATTAGATTGCATTACAATATCTAAAAAGCAATATGAATTTGCTAAAGAAAGAATTTATAAAGCAGGTCTTAATGAAAAAATTAATTTAGAGATTAAAGATTACAGAGATTTAAAAGGAAAATATGACTCAATAGCTTCAATTGAAATGATTGAGGCCGTAGGTCAGAATTATTTACAAAGCTATTTTAATACAATTAAAAAAAATCTCTCTATTCACGGTAATGCTGGAATACAAGCAATTACTATTGATGATAGTTTATTTGATAGATACAAAAATAAACAAGACTTTATTCAAAAGTACATCTTCCCTGGTGGGTTTTTACCTTCAAAAAAAAGTTTGCATAAATACGCAGACGATAATGGATTAAAATTTAATGAATATAATTCTTATTCAAAACACTATTCCGATACTTTAATAATTTGGAGAAAGGAGTTTATCAAAAAGTGGGACTTGATTAAAAAACAAGGATTTGATTTAAATTTTAAAAAAATGTGGGAATTTTATTTATCTTATTGCGAAGCAGGCTTTAAATCAAAAAATATAGATTTAATACAATTCTCTCTATGTAACAAATAAAAAAATGAAAATAATATTTGCATTAATTGTAACAATTTTATTAACTAGTTGTTCAGGAAATAATATGAAACCAACAGATTTTAAAGATCAAAAACCAAGATTAATTATAGAAGAATATATGTCAGGCAACGTAAAAGCTTGGGGAATTTTACAAAATAGATCGGGAAAAGTAACAAGACAATTTTCTGCTGATCTCAATGGCACATGGGATGGTAAACAACTAATTTTAGACGAAAAGTTTGTTTGGAATGATGGAGAAATCCAAACAAGACAGTGGAAAATTGATAAAATTGACGAACATAATTACGAAGGAACAGCAGGTGATGTTGTAGGAACTGCCAAAGGTTATTCATACGGACCTGCATTTAAATTTGAGTATGTTTTGTTAGTACCAGTTAAAGGTAGAGAAATGAAAATTACTTTTGATGACTGGATATTTATGCAAGATGAAAGAGTTGCAATTAACAGAGCAATAATGACTAAGTTTGGTATAAAAGTTGCTGAACTTACAGTTATGTTTGTTAAAGATTAATTTTTTTTTTGAAATTTTGTAAGTTTTTTCACTAAATAAAAGTAAATTTTACTTGGTAAAAGGCCAAACAACTTAAGGGTTAATGTAAGTTCTTTAGGAAAATGTATTTCAAAATTATTTTTATTTATTAAACCATCATAAATTTTATCAGCTGCAAATTCTGAAGTTTTTAAAAATGGCATTTTAAAATCATTTTTGTCTGTCATTGGTGTTTTAATAAAGCCTGGAGAAACCAAACAAACTCTTACGTTGTGTCTCCCAAAGTCAAAATATAAGCTCTCAGCCAGATTGTTTAAGGCAGATTTAGAAGGCCCATATCCCGTAGAATTAGGCAAACCTCTATATCCAGCAATTGAGGATACAATAGTAATTATACCGCTATTCTTATTTTTGAAATACTCTTCAACAGCCTTAATGCTATTGACTGTCCCAAAGAAATTAACCTTAAAAACATTCTCTATTTGCTCAACATCTATATCTTTCTCTTTTTTTGGATTCCAAGTTCCAGTAGAAAAAAAACAGATGTCCACATCCCCATAATGACTTTTAATCTGTTCAAATACTTCTTTGCATTTTGCTTGATCGGTAACATCTAGTGGAAAAGATTTAATATTTTCGTGAGATTCGGATATTTCTTTTAAAATATTTTCTCTTCTAGCAGAGATTGCAACACTCCAGTTTTCATTCGCAAATTTCAATGCTAAAGCTTTACCAATCCCACTGCTTGCGCCAGTTATCCATATTACTTTTTTCATGATTTAAAACTATAACATATTTACATAGTTATATTTATGAATAAATTAAATTTATAATATTTATATATGGATGATGTTGTAATTATTGGAGGCGGCATAATTGGAGCAGCAAGTGCTTATTTTTTATCTAAGGAAGGAAGAAAAGTAAAAGTTATAGAAAGAGACCCAACATATAAAAATGCCTCTTTCCCTCTATCACTTGGTGGTTTTAGAAGGCAATTTTTTCAAAAAGAGAATATTTTGCTTGGCAAATTTGCTAGAGAATTTATTTATCAAATACCAGAATTGCTAAAAACTGATAAAAATCCTAACCCTACCGCAAGCATGGTTCCAAATGGATATTTATTAATGTTTGGGCCTGAGCATGCTGAAGAGCAATACAGGGCATTAGAAAATCATAAAGCCTGTGAAGCAGGAACCAAAAATATTAAGGGTTCTGAATTAACAAAAGTATTTCCATATATTAATAATGAAGGAATTGAAACAGCAACTTTCACAGACAATAAAAGTGAAGGCTGGATTGATCCATTTATGTTTCATAGCGCTTTAAAAAGTAAGGCTATTGAACTTGGAGCAGAGTTTATTAAAGGTGAAGTGAAAAGTATTTCAGAAATAAAAGCTAAAACTATTATTTCAGCAGCTGGGTGTTGGACAAAAGAATTGCTAGATGACATTCCGGTAGTTCCACAAAAGCATACTGTATTTAGGGTTAAGTGCCCAAAACATATTCCCGAAATGCCTTTAACTGGAGATTTAACAACAGGCGTTTATTGGAGACCAGAGGGAAAAGAATATTTAGCTGGATCACCTCATTCTGTATTTGATGCAACAGATTTGGAACCAGCATGGAATGATTTCGAAGAACTAGTTTGGCCAGCTCTTGCAAAAAGAATTCCTGCATTTGAGGAATTAAAATTAACTGGTGGATGGGCAGGATATTATGATTGTAATAAGTTAGATAACAATGCTGTTGTTGGTAAGCATCCTAAATATGAAAACGTTTATTTAGCATCAGGTTTTACTGGAAGAGGATTAATGCAAGCCCCAGGAATAGGTAGAGCATTAACTGAGTTAATTACAACTGGATCATATCAAACAATTGATATTAGTGATTTTGCTGTTGAAAGAGTTTTAGATAATAAGGTTAGGCCTGAACCTTACGTTTTATAATATTATTAAGTACCACAAAAAGTTTTATATTTTTTATCACTAACAGGAGCAGGGGATTGATAATCAATATTTTCTTTTGTTTTTTCATATGGTTTTTCTAATACTTTAATTAATTTTTTTAATGGAGATAAATCATTATTATTTGCAGATTCTAATACTTCTTCAACTTTATGGTTTCTTGGAATAACTAAAGGATTTACTGACTTCATTAAACTTAAATACTTTTCAGGCGTATTATTATTCAGTTTTAATCTTTCCTTCCATCTTTCTTTCCATATAAGGAAGTTTTCATCATTATAGATTTTATTGTGTTGAAAATTTTCATCCATTAAAAAACAAAATGTATTTGTATAGTCAGCTTTACTTTTGTGCATCCAAGTTAATAAATCTATTATTAAAACTTGATCTTTTTGATCTTGACCAAATAAACCTAATTTATCTCTCATCATATTAAACCATTTAGTCTCATAACTTTTATCAAAACTATTTATTGCTTCAGTAGCAATCTCAATAGCCTTATCTTTTTTTGGATCAATAAGAGGTATTAAACATTCCGCAAATCTTGCTAAGTTCCATTTAGTGATACTGGGTTGGTTAAAATAAGCGTATCTACCAAATTCATCTATTGAACTAAAAACTGTTTTTGGATCATAGGTATCCATAAAAGCACATGGGCCATAATCAATTGTTTCACCGGAGATAGACATGTTGTCTGTGTTCATAACACCATGGATAAAACCAACACGCATCCAATTAATTACCAAGTTAATTTGAAGTTCAATTAAAACTTTTAATAAATCTAGTGCTTTATTTTTAGATTTTTTAATATTCGGATAATGACGATTTATTGTGTAATCTACTAAAGTTTTTAGTTCACTTTCATTATTTCTCATAGCAACATATTGAAATGTTCCAACTCTTAAATGACTAGAAGCAACTCTGGTTAGTATGGCACCTTGTAATATATTTTCTCTTACTACATCTTCACCAGTTTTAACTACCGCCATACTTCTTGTTGTTGGTATATTTAACGAATGCATTGCTTCACTAATTATATATTCTCTAAGCATTGGCCCTAGTGCAGCTCTTCCATCACCATTTCTTGAAAAAGGTGTTTGTCCTGATCCTTTAAATTGAATATCAAATCTTTCATTATTTTTAGACACATGTTCACCCATTAAAACTGCTCTACCATCACCTAACATTGTAAAGTGGCCAAATTGATGACCTGCATAAGCTTGTGCAATAGATTTAGATCCTTCGGGCAATGAATTTCCTGAAAATAAATTTGATAAATCTTTTTTACTAATTAAAGAAAAATTTAGTCCTAATTGTTTTGCTAAATTATCATTTAAAATAATTAATTCTGGTGATTTAACTGGAATAGGAGATGTGTTAGAAATAAAAGGATCAGGTAGCTTTGAATAAGTATTATCAAAACGCCAACCAATGGTCATTTTAAATTAGCTTACTTCTGCTTGGTTTTCTTTTGGTTTAACTTCGGTTTTAAATTGATTAGATATTTTTTGGACTTCTACAGATGAAACTTTATATTCAGCACACATAGTTTCTTCATCTTTACCATGTCCAGTCACCATGTTAACCATATGTTCAGGAAAATGGAATGTTGTAAAAACAATTCCTTCTTTAACTTTATCAGTGACTTCTACTTTTAAAGCTACTTCACCACGGCCAGAATAAAGTCTACCAATATCACCAGTATTTAAATCTCTTTTCTTAGCATCTTTAGGATGTATTAATAATACATCTTCCGAAACAATATTAATATTACTAGTTCGTCTAGTCATTGTAGCGGCATTATAATGCTGAAGAACTCTACTTGTAGTTAGAATTAGTGGATAATCTTTTTGATTGGTTTCAATTTCAGTGGACTCTTTAAAATCAAAACTCTTTAGTCTACCTTTTCCAAGTTTAAATGTTTCTTTATGTAAAATTTGAGTATCAGTACCATCTTCTTGTACAGGCCATTGTAAACCAAACTTTCCTAGTCTTTCTCTTGTTACTCCTTTAAAGAATGGGACAACGTCTGCTATTTCAGCCAATACTTGATCAGCATCATAAGTTGGCTGGTCAAATCCTAATTTTTGCATCATATCAGTTACAATAACACCATCTGGCTTTGTTCCTGGTAGCGGTGGAACTGCTTTATTAACTCTTTGAATTCTTCTTTCAGTATTAGTGAATGTTCCATCTTTTTCTAGGAAAGTTGTTCCCGGTAATACTACAGTTGCAAGTTTTGCAGTCTCACTCATAAAAATTTCTTGAACTACTAATAACTCAAGAGAATTCATGGCATCCACTACATGCGCACTATTCGGGTCTGTTTGCACAATGTCTTCTCCAATTATCCAAACTGCTTTAACTTCTTTGTTTATAGCAGCATCAAACATCTGAGGAATTTTTAAACCAGCTTTTGTTGGATGAACCACTCCATATTTTTCTGTATAAAAATTTTGATTTTTTTTATCTGAAACTTCAAAATATCCTGCTCCCTGGTGAGGTTGACATCCCATATCAGCTGCACCCTGTACATTATTTTGTCCTCTTAAAGGGTTAACTCCAACTCCTTTTCTTCCAATATTTCCAGTTATCATTGCAAGATCAGCAATTAACATTACAGTTTTAGACCCTTGTTCTTGTTCAGTAACCCCAAGACCATGAAACTCCATTGAATTATTCGCTGTAGCATAAGCAATAGCTGCCTCCTTAACCATTTGTTTATCCACACCCGCAACTTTGGCTAGTTGATCAATATCTTGTCTCTCAATTTCTTTTAAAAAATTATCAAAACCTTCAGTTCTATCTCTAACGAAGTCTTTATCATAAAGTTTTGATTTTATAATAAAATGCAACATCATATTTAATACAGCCACATTCGTTCCAGGTCTTAACTTAATATGATAATCAGCAAGTTTAGCAAGTTCAGTGGTAATAGGATCTAATACTATTAATTTTTTACCCTTCATTACTTGTTGTTTGATTTTTGCACCAGTTACAGGATGGGCATTTGTTGGATTAGCACCAATAACCATAAATAAATCTGCATGGTAAATATCTTCTGTAGAATTTGTTGCTGCTCCAGTACCGAAAGTTTGTTGCATTCCCCATGCGGTAGGTGAGTGACAAATTCTTGCACAACAATCAATATTATTAGTTCCAACTGCTGCTCTGATCATTTTCTGGAAAACATAATTTTCTTCATTAGTACATCTAGCTGAAGAAATACCAGCAACTGAGTCAGGACCATTTGCTTTTATAATTCTATTTAATTCTTTTTTAATAAAGTCATATGCCTCATCCCATGATGCTTCTTCAAATTTGCCATTTCTTTTAATTAATGGGGTTTTCAATCTATCTGGATGATCATAAAAGCCAAATGCATATCTACCTTTAATGCATGTGTGTCCTGCATTTACCTCTGTTTCTTTTGGAGTATCTATTGCAATAACTTTTTTGTCTTTAATAGAAGCTTCTAAATTACAACCAACACCACAATAAGAACATGTGGTTCTTACTTTTTCATCAACAGCAGTTGATTTTGACTGAAACACATCAGATATAGCGTCTGTCGGGCATGTATGAGCACACGCACCACATGATACACAAGATGAATCTCCAAATAACATATCGTTATCCGTTGTAATTCTAGATTCAAATCCTCTACCACTCATTGTTAAAACAAACGAACCTTGAATTTCATCACATGCTCTTACGCATCTTCCACAATTAATACAATTATCCAGGTTCATTCTCATATAGTCATGAGAAGTATCTCTAGGGATACCCTTATGTTGTTTTGGACTATTATATCTATGATCAGATATACCTAAGTCGTTAGCAACATCTTGAAGTTCACAATTATTATTTACTTCACAAGTACCGCATTCCATTGGATGATCTGTTAAAACTAATTCTACTATATTTTTTCTTAGGTCTGTTAAGTTTTCATTGTTAGTAAAAATATGTTGGTTTTCACCGACAGGAGTATGACAAGATGCTACAACTTTTGTTGGTCCATCTTTTTCCAAAGCAACTTCAACTGAGCAGACTCTACAAGCTCCATAAGGAGCAAGATTAGGGTCGTCGCATAAAGTTGGTACTTTTTTTTCTCCAAGATAACTTTTTACAAATTTTAAAATAGAAGTATGTTTAGAACCAATTTCATATGGTTTACCATCTATATATGCAATTTTTCTTTTTTCTGAGCTCATTAATTTTCTTTTATCATATCATTTTTCATTTCGTCTCCAAAATACTTTAGTATATTCATTATGGGAGTAGGTATTGCCCCACATAAGGCGCATAAACAACCTTTTTTCATTGTTACTAACAATTCATTAAGCAGTTTTAGCGGGATTTTTGATGTTTTATTTTTTAATTGATCAAACATCTCTTTTCCTCTGTAAGAACCAAGCCTTCCAGGAAAACATTTTCCACATGATTCCTCTGCAGTGAATTCAAATAAATGATGAATATAATCAACCATAGGAAAATCTTTTGGTATACTCACTATACTTGCATGACCTAACATAAAACCAGCTGCTGTAAATTCCTGAAAATCAAGGTTTAATTTTTCAACTTCTTTTATTGGTATCACTCCTCCCAAAGGTCCTCCAACTTGTAAAGCTTTTATGGGTTCTTTAAATCCTCCACCTATATCATATAAAACTTTTTTCATTGGTGTTCCCATTTCAATTTCATAAACACCTGGATTTTTAAAAAAACTGTCGAGACAAACTAACTTTGTACCAGCTGATTTCTTATTTCCTATGGCAGAAAATTTTTCAGATCCATTTATTAGAATTCCAGTTGCCGCTGCAAGAGTTTCTACATTGTTAACAACAGTAGGTTTTTTATATAATCCCTCGGTAACAGGAAAGGGAGGTCTGACATCAACTTCTGCTCTTCTACCCTCTATAGATGCGATTAACGCAGTTTCCTCACCACATATATATGCTCCTTGACCAATACATATATTTAAATCAAAAGAAAATTTTGTTCCAAGAATATTATTTCCTAGCAAGCCTTCATCTTTTAATAAATTAATTGAAGCATTTAAAGCTTCAATTGATTTGGGATATTCGCCCCTTATATACAAAACTCCTTCATCACTTCCAATAACATAGCCACAAATAATCATACCAAATATTACCTTTAAAGGTTGGTCTTCTAGTAAATATCTATCTGAATAAGCTCCAGAGTCACCTTCATCTGCATTGCAAATAACATATTTTTTTTCTGATTTTGCTTTACTACAAAAGTCCCATTTCATTCCAGTTGGAAAACCAGCACCACCTCTACCAGTTAAATTTGAATCCAAAAGGGATTTAATTATTTCTTGTTTTTCAGTATTTAAAAATTTTACCAAATGTTTTTTAAACTTATCAAGATCTGAAGTTTCATCATCCATTAAAAAACTTGTTGAAGCAAAGCTCTTTGAAAAAAATTTTTCTTGCTCTAAATCTTTACCTTTAATTATTTCATCAATTTTATTTATGTCGTTACCTGCATAGTTTTGTCCATTATAATGGAAAGCATTATTTTCATAGCAATATCCTAAACAAAACATTTCACCAACTTTATCATCACCAAGTTTATCTTTTAATTTTTTCTTTAATGGTTCTTGTGTTCCCGCACACATGCACGCACTTCCATTACAAACAAAAGCTTTTTTCTCTCTATGCGCAGGTCTTAAAAATTCGTAGAAACTCTCAGCTCCATGTAAAGTAGAAACTCCTACATGGTATTTATCTGCAATCTCTTTCATTCCCTCACCGTTTTTGGAATTTAAAGACCTTTCAGATAATTTTTGAAATAAATTATCTTTTAAACCTATTCTTCCAGACAATTTGCTTATATTTTTTGACATATAGTTAAAATAAAACTCTTTCTTTGTTTGTATATATATTGAAACTATTTTTTTTTACAAAGCCTAATAATGTCATTTTAAACCTTTTAGCTAAATCTATAGCAAGACTTGTTGGCGCACCAACCCCAGCCATAAGACCAATATTAGACATAAGTCCTTTTTGGATTAATTCAAAATTTAATCTTCCTGAACATGCAATAAATTGAGAATGATTATCAATTAGTTTTTCTTTATGTGAATGACCTATTAGTTTATCTAAAGCATTATGTCTTCCAACATCTTCCCTTGTTGCAATCACTTTTCCATTTTCATTGATTAAAGAACTTGCATGAATACCACCTGTTTTAGAAAATTCAGATTGTTCGCTTGTTAGCAGTTCCGGAGATTTTAAAATAATTTCTTTTTTAATTTTAGGATAAGAGATATCTAATTTATTTTCTTTAATTACTTCAACTGTTTCAAGAGAAGTTTTTCCACAAACCCCACATGAAGAATTAGTTATAAAATTTCTTTTTATTTTTGCGATATCAATGTTTTTATTATTATTTATAGTTGCAACTATTTTATTTTGAATATTAAAATCTCCGACTTTTTCTCCTATTTTTTCTATACTTTCTATATCAGAAAAATTTTCTATTATTTTTTCATTAAATAAAAAGCCAGATATTAAATCCTCATCATTTCCTGGCGTTCTCATTGTAATGGATAATTGTTCAGTTTCCCACTTTCCATCAACCTTATATTTAAGATTCATTTCAAGAGGTTCTTCTACCGAAATAGAATCTTTTATTTCTTCTGTAGAGCTTCCTTTTAACTTTACAACATTATATTTTATATCCATTTACAAAGGGTATTTTTTTTTTAAAATCAATCGATTTAAAACTACTCCAAAAATTAGAACAATAATAGTACCTGAAATAATTGGATTTATTATATAATCTAAAGATACGCTTCCAATTATTACAATTATAGGATTACCGCCTGCCGGGGGATGAGTTATATTTAACATAATCATCAAAGCCACACCCGCTCCAACTGCTATAGGTAAATTAATATATAAAGGCAAAGGAATAAAATAAAGCACAAATAGACCAGCCAAAGATGTTGCTAGGTGCCCAAAAAAAATATTTTTTGGTTGTGCAAATGGACTCTCAGGATATCCATAAAGTAAAACCATAGTAGAACCAAAAGAAGCAATTAAAAAAATCCCAAATTCTGTTTTATATGTAAGAAGGGTTAATGCACCAATTGTAATAGCAGAAAATAATCCAGCAATTAAAGCTTTTATAATAAGAGAATTTTTCATTTTATAATTTTAATGCTTTTGAAACTGCTTTAAAAGGTAATAACAAACAATCTTTTCTAGCAATATTTTTTTTATCAAAAATTTTTTTAAAAATTTTCCATTCTTTTGGGATATTTGCAAGATTGTCTTCAAAAAAAGTTTCAATTACATTTAATAAACTTTTAACACTTTCGACTGGTTTATTAATTGAATTACTTGACAAAAGACTCACTGAGGCCTGACAATAAACGCAAGATTTGCACTGATATCCAAAGTCTACAATTTTATTTTCCTTAACTTTTAAGCTTATTTCTATTTGATCTCCACAAATAGCGTTTTTGTGTGTCGCTTTATGAGTGTGGTCTTTAATTACTTTGTTATTTTCAGTATTTGACGCAATTTGTAAAATTTTTAGGTCCATTTTAAATTCTTTTAATAAACAATTAATAATTTATATTTCTTTTGATGATTGAAAACAACATTCTAGGTATAATTCTCGCAGGCGGCAAATCAAGTAGATTTGGCGAAGACAAATCAGCTGCAAAATTAGGTAATAAAACTTTATTAGATCATACTGTAAATAAAATAGAAAATGAATTTAATGAAATATTAGTTATTTCAAATAATAAAGAATTCAATTTTAAAAATTATAAAATTCATGTCGTAGAAGATTGTATGGATGGTCAGCTTGGGCCATTGGTTGGCATACTCACAGCAATGAAGTGGGTTATAAAAAATAAAAAAAATTATAAATGGATAGCATCATTTCCTTGTGACACGCCTTTTTTTGATATTAAATTAATAAGTGAATTAAAAATTAAAGTTAAAGAAACATCAAAAAAACTTATTTTTTTAAATAGCAATAAAAAGAGGCATAATATTTTTGGTTTATGGTCAATGGATTTAATTGAAATATTAGAAAAAGATATAAAAAATAGCTTTAGAAAAGTAGAGTTATGGGCTGATAAGATTGGTTATGAAAATATTAATATAAATGAAGAAAAATTTGATAAATTTTTAAATATAAATACTAAAAAAGATTTAGAAAAAGCAAAAGAAAATTTAGACAAGATTTAAAATGATACATTATAAAAAAGCACTTTTAGAACTAAAAAAAAATAAAATAAAAGTATATTCGGAAAAAGTTTCAGCTGAGGACTCGATTAATAGAATTTCAGCAGTTAATTTAAATTCACCTTACAATTATCCTGCAGCGAACAATACAGCATTTGATGGATTTGCGATTAATTCAAAAGAGACCAAGAATCTTAGTAAAAAAAAATCTTTAAAATTTAAAATTATAAAAACTTTAGCTGCTGGAGATAATCCAAATATTAAAAAAGTTCCAAAATTTTCAACAATTGAGGTGATGACAGGAGCTATTATCAAAAAACCGTTTGATACTATAATTCCTGTAGAACAGGCACAATTTTTCCCAAGCAGAGCAAAACCTAAGTATTTAATTATAAATAAAAAAATAAAAAAAAATAATTTTATAAGATTTTTGGGATCAGATTTTAAAAAGAGCGAAATTGTAATTAAAAGAGGAGAAATTATAAACTCTCAACATATTTTAGCATTTAAAACTTTAGGCATAAAAAAGATAATCGTAAAAAAGAAACCAAAAATAGTTTTTTATACAACTGGAAATGAAATATCTAATAATAACAAATTACCTAATTGGAAAGTTAGAAATTCAAATAGTTACTATTTAAAATCTCTTTTAAAAAATTTACCTTTTGATTTTGTAGAAAAGAAAATTTTAAGAGATAATGATCTAAATAAATTTCACAATGAAATTAAAAAAAACTTAAAATCAAGAAATGATTTAATCTTAACATCAGGCGCAGTGTCTGCGGGTAAATTTGATTTTGTTCCTATGATTATTAAAAAATTTAAATTAAAGTATTCTTTTAAAGGTGCTTATATACGTCCTGGAAAGCCTTTAATGTTTGCAAAATTTATAAAGAATAAAGCTTTTTTTGGATTACCTGGAAATCCAATTTCTTCTGCAGCATGCTTTAGGTTTTTTGTATTACCATATTTGTTTTTTTCTACTGAGGTAAATGAAAATAAACCTATAAATGCTAAGCTTAAAACACAGTTTAAAAAGAAAAAAAATTTTACTAGATTTATTAAAGGCCAAATATCATTTTCAAATAAAGGTATAGCAGAGTTTAAAGTTCAAAAAGGGCAAGAGTCATTTAGAATTAAACCATTTACTAAGTCAAATGCATGGGGATTATTTCCTAGTGGAAAAGCTAATTTCAAAAAAAATGATTATATTAAGTGTTATACACTCACAGGTATAAATTAAATTTATATTAATTAATCAAATTTTGTTGTGGATTTAATTAATAGGTAATAATAATCCGAAATGGAAAAATTAAAGAGCCCTCAACTTGCTATACCTGTAGTTCTAATGGCTGGTATTTTTTGGTCATTTGGTCCTTATGTCGTTCGTAATATTGATGAAGCTAACACAGTACCTTGGCAATATTTATTTACGAGAGGAATGGTAATATTTATTTTGCTAAATCTTTACCTGTATATGGAAGAGGGAATAGATTTTATCAGTAATTATAAAAAAATAGGTGTTTCTGGTATTATAGGTAGTTGTGGATTAGCAGCAGCAATGATTACTTTTATTTGGTCAATAACAAATACATCGGCAGCAATAACCCTTCTTTGTCTTGCTGCAATGCCCTTTATCACAGCCTTATTAGGCTTTCTATTTTTAAAAGAAACAATATCTATAAATGTCTGGGTAGCTATCGGGATTGCTACTATTGGAATTATAATAATGGCTATAGGAAATCATGAAAAGAATACATTAATTGGTTTCGTTTTAGGAATAGTATCTGCAGTAGGGTTTTCAGTTTTTTCAGTAAGTTTGAGATGGAGAAAAGAAACTCCAAAATTTACAACAGT
Organism: uncultured Pelagibacteraceae bacterium; assembly: GCA_902551895.1. GTDB lineage: Bacteria > Pseudomonadota > Alphaproteobacteria > Pelagibacterales > Pelagibacteraceae > Pelagibacter. The sequence goes on from CACDEU010000003.1 coordinate 47,740, forward strand.
TGCTTTAGCAGGTTTAATTTGCTTTTTAGTGTCTCTGATTGTGATTATTAATAAAGATTTAACCATATTTTCGTCTAGTAAAAATCAAGCTTTGTTTGCAATACATGGAACAATTGTTTGTCTAGGTATGATATTATACGCAATTGCTTCAAAAAATATTCCCGCAGCGGAACTTACTTTGCTTTCTTTGACAGAGGTAATAGGTGGAATATTTTGGGTTTGGCTACCATGGCTTGGAATTAATGAAGTGCCACAAACAAATACTATTGTAGGTGGTTTTTTAATATTTTTAGCTATATTTTATTACAGCTTAATAATAAAAAGTAATAGAAGATTTATTGCATTAAATTAATTTAATGAGTTCAGAAAAAATAATTGTTAATAGTTGGAATGAGTGGGATCCTTTAAAACATGTGATCGTTGGAAAGGCTGATGGGTGTTGTATTCCTGCGCCTGAGCCAGCTTTGGATGCAAAGGTGCCAGAAGATTCAGATATGAAAGGACAATATGGTCCCAGAACAAAAGATACAATAGACAAGGCAAATGAACTTTTAGATAATTTTGCTAACATGTTAATTAATAGAGGAATTAAAGTAGATAGACCTCAACCAATAGACTTCAATCAAAAAATATCAACACCAGATTGGGAAGCTGAAAGTATGTTTGGATGTATGCCAGCTAGAGATATTATTCTTACCGTAGGAAATGAAATGTTAGAAGCAACAATGAGTTACAGATGTAGATGGTTTGAGTATTTAAATTACAGACCTCTTATTCAAAAATACTATAATTCAGATCCAAATATGAGACACGAGTCTGCTCCAAAACCAAGGTTAACTGATGCAGATTATAGAAAAGATTATTTATCAGATAAAATAGGGGATCAAAAAAGACTTGAATGGACAGCAAAAAAATTTTTTGTGACTACGGAAGAAGAACCTCTTTTTGATGCTGCAGATATATTAAGATTTGGTAAAGACTTAATTGTTCAGCATGGATTCACAACAAATTTAAAAGGAATAGAATGGCTAAAAAGACATTATAAAGATCATAGAGTTCACGCAGTAAATTTTCCTGGTGATCCTTACCCAATTCATATTGATGCAACTTTTACACCTATTAAACCAGGGTTGATTATTAATAATCCACACAGAAGATTACCAAAAGAGCAGAGAAAACTTTTTGAAGATAATGAATGGGAAATAATTGATTCAGCTCAACCAGCGCATAATTCTCCACCTCCACTATGCTATTCCTCAGTTTGGCTATCTATGAATGTTTTAGTCCTTGATCCAAAAACAGTATGTGTAGAAAAAAGTGAAGTCTATCAAGCTGAGCAGTTAGATAAACTTGGAATGGAAGTTATACCGGTAGATATGAGAGATGCGTATGCTTTTGGAGGGGGGCTTCATTGTTGTACAGCAGATGTTTATAGGGAAGGCAAATTAGAAGATTATTTTCCTAAACAATAATTAGCTAGGATTTTTTTTTAAAAATTCAATATACTCTATAACTTCATCAAATTTTTCATCCTCTATATCTTTGTAACTGGCATTAAATTTACTTTTCACACATATAGCTATATGGGCATAAGGATTTCTTCCTTTTGGGTGATTTGGATGATCGGGTAATTGTCCTTGTAAATAATCACCAGCTTCCTGAATAATTTTCCAGAGTTTACTTGCGTTTTCTTTGTTCACACTTTCGATTGTTCTGCTTGATCATTATCTAATGTTTCAGGTGTATCAGGGTCTAATTCTAATCCAGCTGGAGTAATTGTTGCTGGTACAGAAGTATATGTAGAGTCAGGGTTTTCTGCTACTTCTCTTACCTTCATTCTATAAACACCAAATATTCCAATTATAATATGTGCAATTATTAAAAATATAAACAAACCATTTATATCAAACCAGCTCATAAATACTGAACAAATAATAGGACCACTTATTGCACCAATTCCAAATATAAATTGTAATCCACCACCTGCTGCTACAAATTTTTCTTTAGGTACAAAATCATTAGTATGCGCAAGATTTAGAGAAAATAATGGAAGACATAAACCTGCATACAGTCCAATTACCATAAAAAATAAAATTTTATTAATTGATAATTCTGTTGATAAATACATATTTTCAAGACTTTGACTTCCAAAAATAATTGAAAGGAAAGAAAAAAAAGCACTTAAAAGTGTAACAGCAACTATTACTTTTCTTCTATCGAGCTTGTCTGAAAAATAACCAATCGGACCCTGAAACACAACTCCAGCCATTGTTGCAATAAAAAGTAAAATTGAAGTTTCAAATAATGTAAAATTAGCCTTTGTAGCATATACAGCCATTAAAGAAAAAAAAGCCGAGTGTATTAAGCCTGTGCAAAAAGAACTTACAGTTCCCAATGGAGAAATTGCATATAATTCTTTTACACTTATGGTACCTATTTTTTTAAATTTAGGAGCAGATCTTTTTGTTAAAAGAATTGGAACTAGAGCTAAAGATAATAGTACTGAAACTAAAATAAACGGTTCGTAATTTGTAGGGTCGCTTACATTAAGTAAAAGCATACCTATTCCTAATCCAGTATAAAGAATTATCATATAGGCTGATAGTAGTTGTCCTCTATTTTTATTTGTAGCTCTATCGTTTAACCAGCTTTCAGTTACTATGTAACAACTAACCAAACTAATTCCTGTTATAAATCTACTTAGAGTCCACATTACTGGATTAACATAAACAGCTGCTAACAACGCACTTAAAGAAGCTAAAGATGCAAACGCTGCAAATACTCTAATATGTCCAACTTTTTGTACTAACTTTGGAGTAGTGTTTGATCCTAAAAAGTATCCCATAAAATAACCAGACATAAATATACCAGTTGTAATTACACTAAAGTCTTCAACAACAGATCTAATACCCATTAACTGCATTTGGAGACCATGAGCAATCATGATTGTTCCAATTCCAATAAATAAAGCCCATGATTTGGTTACTTCTTTTTGCATATATATTTGCCCAATTATTACTTAATTAAAATTTTGCAAGTAATTAGTTCTGATTTATGTTTTTTTTAAGGCCAGGAATGAATGAATTGCAATTGTTAATATGATAACCGAGCCACCTAAAATAGTTTCCAAGCTAGGTTGTTCTTTAATTACCATCCAAACCCATACTGGACCCAGTATAGTTTCAAGAAGAAAAAAAAGATTAACCTCGGCACCAGTTATAAATCTTGGGGCTATAGTTACTAAAACAAAAGGGATAGCAACGCACATTACACACATTAAAGGTATGAAAATGATATCATTACCTGCCAAAGTAAAGTTTTCTACAAAGAAAAAGGCAAATATTGCAACACATAATTTACCAATTACAGCTGATGGAACAAGGTCTCTGTCTTTAGCATATCTTGCCAAAGTAGCATTACAAGCAAGACCAAAGGCTGTAACTAAACCAAAAAAATCACCTAAAAAGTTACCTAAATTTAGGGAATCATAAAAAATATAAACGCAAGCAGCAAAAGTTATAAGTATAGCAACCCATGTTTTTTATCTGGGGCTTCTTTTAAAAAAATAGCACCCAATATAGCTGAAAGCATTGGAGCCAAAGCAATCATTACCAAGGTATTGGCAACATTGGTATTTTGGATAGACAATATAAAAGTAATATTACATGCAGAAAAACTAAAAATATAAAATATTCCTGGATAACCTATTCCAAGTAGTTTTTTCAAAAAATTCTTATTATAAAAAATTAACGTACCAATTAAAACAACTACAAAAGGTATTGCCCCTCTATAAAATAACATTCCCCATGTTTCTATGTTTGACAATCTAATTAATAATGAATCGGGCGTGATTAGAAAAACCCCAATAAATGCCAAAAGAGAACCTTTTTGCTGATTTGATAATTTTTGCATCATATTTTGAAATTATAAAAATAAACCTTAATTAGAATAAGGTTTTCTTGAAAATACCTTTCTTACAATTGGCTCAAAATGTTCCAAAGGTAAGGACTTATAATTAGGATCAAAAGATCCCTGATCATAATTTTCACAAAAATCGATTGTTGCTTGATAGTATTTATGGTCTTTATACTTTTCTCTTTTATTTCTATCCCCACCTAAATGATGCGCATAATAATATAATTGAAATTCTCCATGTTTTTCAACTATCCAATGAGTTTTTTCAGAAACATAAGGTTTTAAAATTGCCGCAGCATACTCTGAGTGGTTCATAGGAGCTAATTCATCGCCAATATCATGCAAGAGTGCTGCAACTATCATTTCTTCATCTTCTCCTGCTCTTAAAGCCTTTGTTGCACTTT
>CACDEU010000004.1 GCA_902551895.1 uncultured Pelagibacteraceae bacterium
TTCAGTTACTTCTGCCTTATCTCCAAATTTTTTAATCTGCTCTTTTAATATTTTTGTTACTTCTGAAGGATTTATTTCCATTTAAGCCTCTATCATTTTATTTTCAATTTTTTGTAATTTATTTTTGATAGATGTATCAATCATAACACTCTCTACTTGCATTATTAATCCACCTATTAAATCTGGATCACAACTATAATTTAATTTTACATTTGATCCAAAATTTTGTGACAACTCATCTTTTATTTTATTTATTTCATTGTCGTTTAGATTTTTAGCTACTGTTAATTTTGCAGAAATTTCTCCACGATTTTTTGAACAAATCATTACAAAATCTTTTAGAATTTTTTCAACGTAAAAAAATCTTCTTTTAATAACTAAAAAATTCAAAAATTTTTTTAATAAACTGTTTAAACTAAATTTTTCAAAAATTAAATTTATAACATTTAGCTGATCTTCTTGTTTATTTGTTGGATCCTTAATTAGTGAATTGAAATCTTCACTTTGAGAGATAAGTTTAATAATAGAAATTGTATGTTCCTCAACATCATTTAGTTTTTTTTCTTCAGATGCAAGTTCATAAAGAGCTTGGGAATAGCTTTTTGCAGAAGAGTCTGAAAATCTATTTTTGTCGCTCAATTTTTGTCCTTATTAGTTATGAGATTTTAAAAAAGTTAATTTAATTAACATATGAAATTAATCTCTTCAAGCGACACATTTGCAAAAAAGCTTAATTAAAGGGCTTTAATTAAAGCTTATTGGGTCAACATCAACCGCAAGTTTTATTTCTTTGTTATTTTTGAAATTACTTAAAATATTTGAGAGATATTTTTGTATTTTATGTGTTTTCTTGGATCTAATCAGAATTCTATACCTAAAATTTTTTTTAATTTTAAATATTGGGGCAACCACAGGTCCTAATATTTTTGCATTTAAATTTTTTTCTAACTTATCTTTTAATTTGTAAGCAAATGTTTCAATTTTTTTTTCATTTTTTCCACTTAATATAATAGATATAAATCTTTCAAATGGAGGTAAATTATTTTTTTTTCTCAGTATCAATTCTTTTTCTAAAAATATATCAGGATTTACATTTGTAATTTGTGATATTATATTTGATTTAATATTATAAGTTTGAAAGTATACTGTAGCTGGTTTTCCTGTTCTTCCAGCTCTGCCAGATAGCTGATGGTATAATTGTAAATTTTTTTCTGCAGCTTTTAAGTCATATCCTTTTAAAGTTAAATCTATATCAATAACAACTATGCAATTTAAGTTTGGAAAATGAAATCCTTTTGAAATAAGCTGGGTACCAATTAAAATTTGAATTTTATTATTTTTTATTTTTTCTAGAATTTCTGAAGAAGATTTTTTATTCATAGTATCGCTTGAAAAGATAGTAATTATTTTGTCTGGAAAAATTTTTTTTATTTCATCATAAATTCTTTCAACTCCAGGTCCACTGAACGAATATTCACAAATTTTATTATCATTACATTTTCTAATTAATTTTGTTTTATAACCACAGTAATGACAAAGTAGATTTTCTTTTTTTTTATGATAAACCAAATTTATAGAGCAATTGGGACATGTATGTACCTTTAAACATTTTTTACATAAAACAAATGGAGCAAATCCCCTTCTATTAACAAAAAAAAGTACTTGGTCATTTTTATCTAAATGTTCTTTTACTTTTTCAATTGTTTTATCAGATATCCATAAACTATTTTTCAAATTATTTTTATTTAAATTAATTGTTTCATGATTTGGAAGCTTGGCGTCCAAATATCTTTTATATAATCTTGAATGTAAATATTTTCCTTTTTTTATATTATCAAAAGTTTCTAGAGAAGGAACAGCTGTAACTAAATTAATTGGAATATTAGCAAAAGAAGCTCTTGAGATAGCCATATCTCTAGCGTTATAAATGATCCCTTCATCTTGCTTATAAGATTGGTCGTGTTCTTCATCTACAATAATAATTCCAAGATTAGAAAATGGAAGAAATAATGATGATCTTGCTCCAATTAATACTTTAATTCTTCCAGTTGCAATACCATTCCAAATAATTTTTTTATTTTTTTTGGTTATTGATGAATGCCAGATTGCAGCATTAAAGCCAAAAAATTCTTTAAATTTTTTTTGAAATTCTCCTGTTAATCCTATTTCAGGTAACAAAATTAAACCCTGAAAGCCTTTGTTTATCTTTTTTTTTAAACTATTAAAATATACAATTGTTTTCCCTGACCCAGTTGTTCCTTGAATTACATGTACTCTAAATTTATTATCATTTTTTGTTATATCTTTTACTGAGTTTAATTGTTCATTGGAAAGCCTTATTTCATTGGGTTTTTTATATGTATTATATTTTTCTAAATCTTTATTATTTTGTATCTCAATCGCTTCATTACTCAATAAATGTAATTTTAATGACATTCCTATAGGAACTATGTTGTATTCTGAAAACCATTTTAGAAAATTAATTGTTTCTACGTTAAGGGGTGGAATATCCAATTTTTTAATTACATTTTTTATTAAATATTTTTTATTTTTATTTTTTTCAAATTCATCCCAAACAATTCCAATTTTTTTATTTTTTCCAAATGGTACTTCAACATAATCTCCTAATTTTAGATTTATCTTAGAAGACTTATATGTAAATGGATGGTCGAATATATTTGGTAATAAAATTGGAATTTTCATATTTTCATATGAAAATATACTACGAGTGAATTTGTCTTTTTTCTACTGATAAAGCTGCTTCTTTCACAGCCTCAGAAAAAGTAGGATGAGCGTGGCAAGTTCTAGCAATATCTTCTGAACTAGCTCCAAATTCCATTGCTATAGCCATTTCTGCAATTAATTCTCCAGCGTGTGGACCTATCAAATGAACACCTAATACTTTATCTGTGGTTGCATCAGCTAAAATTTTTACAAATCCATCTGGTTCATCAATTACTTTTGCTCTAGAATTAGCCATAAAAGGAAACTTTCCAATTTTATATTTTTGATTTTTTTCTTTAAGCTGTTCTTCAGTTTTGCCAATTGAGGCTACTTCTGGTGTCGTATAAATAACACCAGGTATAACTTCATAATTAACATGACCAGATTGACCTGAAATTAATTCTGCAACAGCTATTCCTTCTTCTTCGGCTTTGTGAGCTAACATTGGGCCCTCAATAACATCGCCGATGGCATAAATATTTTTTATATTTGTTTGATAGTTCTTACTGACTTTAATTCTTTTTTTTTCATCTAACTCTATTCCTACTTTTTCTAAATTCAAATTTTTTGTATATGGCTTTCTGCCCACAGAAATTAAAACTACATCACTTTCAAATTTTATTTTTTTTCCTTCTTTATCTGAAGTTTCAATTATAACCCCATTTTTAGATTTTGATATTTTTTCAACTTTTGTTTCTAAGTGAAAATTTAATCCTTGCTTCTTCAAAATTTTCATAAATTCATTTGAAATTTCTTTATCCATACCTGGTGTAATATGATCTAAAAATTCAACAATATGCACTTCTGAGCCTAACCGTGACCAAACAGATCCCATTTCTAAACCTATATAACCACCACCCACGACTAGCATTTTTTTTGGTACAGATTTTAACGATAGCGCACCAGTAGAAGATATTATTCTTTCTTCATCAAATTCTATTCCTGGAAGAGGCATAGGTTCAGAGCCAGTACTTATAATTATATTATCAGATTGAATATTTGTTTCTTTATTGTTTTTATCTACAATTGTTATTTCAGTTGGCGATTTTAATTTACCAATCCCTTTAAAATAAGTTACCTTATTTTTTTTGAACAAGAATTCTACGCCTTTTGTCAAAGTAATTACCGCTTTATCCTTATTTTCCATCATTTTTTGAAGATTTAACTTAACTTCACCTACTTCAATTCCAATTTTTGAGAAATTTTTGGCTTTATAAAAATTTTCTGAAAGATTTAGCAAATTTTTTGACGGTATACATCCAATATTTAAACAAGTCCCTCCCAGAGTTCCTCTTGATTCAATGCACGCAGTTTTGATACCTAATTGGGCTAGCCTTATTGCACAAACATAACCTCCTGGACCACCTCCAATTATAGTTGCTTGAAATTTATCTGCCATTTTAAAGGTCTAAAAATAACTTTCCTGGATCCTCAAGACTTTCTTTTATTAACTTTAAGAAAGAAACTGAGTCTTTTCCATCTATTATTCTATGGTCATACGATAAAGCCAAATACATAACTGGTCTTATTTCAATTTCTCCATCTATAGCAATTGGTCTTTCAACAATATTATGCATTCCAAGAACCCCAGACTGTGGTGGATTAAGAATTGGAGTTGAAAGCATAGATCCATATACACCTCCATTACTTATAGTAAATGTTCCACCTTGTAAGTCATCAATAGTTAGTTTGCCCTCTCTAGCTTTTTCAGAAATTGTTTTTATATTTTTTTCTATTTCAGCGAATGATAATTCGTCAGCATTTCTTATTACTGGAACTACTAAACCCTTTTCAGTTCCAACTGCAAAACTTATATTATAATAATTTTTATATATAATTTCTTGACCTTCTATTTCGGCATTGATTGCTGGAAACGTTTTTAATCCAAGTACACAAGCTTTAACAAAAAAAGACATAAAACCAAGTTTTATTCCAAATCTTTTTTGAAAATCTTCTTGGTTATTTTTTCTCATTTCAATAATATTTGTCATATCAACTTCATTAAATGTCGTTAACATGGCCGCATTTTCTTGCGCTTCTTTTAATCTTTTTGCTATGGTTTGTCTCAGTCTACTCATTTTAATTCTTTCTTCTTCACCATATTTTAATTTTCTTTCAGATGGCTGCGGCGCTAATCCCATTAAACTAATTAAATCACCTTTCAAAATTTGACCAGACTTACCCGTTCCTTTAATTGATTGTACATCGATCTTGTTTTCTTCTACAATTTTTCTTACTGCGGGAGATAATACTTTTTCACTAATTATTTTTTGTTTAACAGGTATCTCTTTACTTAAAACTAATGGTACTTCCTTATTTGAAACGAATGGTTTTTCTTCAGTTAAAACTAATGGTTCTTCCTTATCTTCATTTTCTTCATTTTCAAAAATTTTCGGATTTTGTTTTTTTTCTTTATCAAAATTAATTACATTATCTGATGTTTTATTTTTAGGCTTTTCAACATTTTTATTATCTTCTTGTTTTTGATCTCTAGCTTCTTCTGATATTTCTCCCAAAACAGCACCAACTTCTACTGTGTCACCATCTTTAAAATTAACTGAAGTTAGCGTTCCATTAATAGGAGATGGAACCTCCAGATTAACTTTATCTGTTTCTAGTTCTACAATTGGTTCATCGGCGTTAATATTATCACCTTTACTTTTCAACCACTTAGAAACAGTTGCTTCAGTAATACTCTCTCCAAGAACAGGTACTAAAATTTTTTCTGTCATTTTTTAATTAAAAACTATATCAATTATTTCTTTTTGTTCAGCTAAATGTCTTTTCGCATAACCTGTAGCTGGTGTTGCATCAGGATTTCTCCCAATATAAGAAATTTGCCTATTTTTAGCTTTTATATAATCTAATGTCCATTGTATATAATCTCTTACTAGCAACCATGCACCCATATTTTTTGGCTCTTCCTGGCACCAATAAAATTTGGCATTTTGTGCAAATGGTTTAATTTCTTTTACTAAGCTTTTTGCAGGAAAAGGATAAAGTTGTTCAATTCTAAATAAAATAACATCATCTTTTTTTAGTTTTTCTCTAGCTGATAAAAGATCAAAATATATTTTTCCAGAACACAATATTACTTTTTTTATTTCATTATTTTTTTTTAATTTAATAAATCCCTTTGTTTTTGGATCTATTGAATGGTCCCATAAAACTCTATGAAAAGAATTTTTTTTACTAAAATCATCAATTTGTGAAACGCAATATTTATTTCTTAGTAAAGATTTTGGTGTCATAATAATTAACGGCTTTCTAAAATCTCTATGCATTTGTCTTCTTAAAGCATGAAAATAATTTGCAGGAGTAGTGCAATTCATTACTTGCATATTATCATTTGAACACAACTGCAAAAATCTTTCTAATCTTGCAGAAGAATGTTCTGGGCCTTGACCTTCAAAACCGTGTGGTAACAATAATACTAAACCAGACGCTCTTAACCATTTTCTTTCTCCTGAAGAAATAAATTGATCAATTATAACTTGAGCTCCATTTGCAAAATCACCAAATTGGGCTTCCCAAATAGTTAATGTGTTAGGTTCAACTAAACTATAGCCATATTCAAAACCTAAAACTGCTAATTCAGATAAAAAGCTATCAACTATTTCAAAATTTTTTTGCTTTTCTGAAATATTATTTAATGGAATATATCTTGAATTATCAATTTGATTTCTTAATACTGAATGCCTCTGACTAAAAGTTCCTCTTCCAGAATCTTGTCCAACGAGTCTTACTGGATATCCTTCTTCTAATAATGAACCAAATGCAAGAGCCTCAGCTGTAGACCAATCAATTTCTTTACCTTTATTCATAGAATTTTTTCTAGCTTCAAAAATTTTAACTATAGTTTTGTGGATATTTAACTCAGATGAAAGCGAGTGTATTTTATCTGAAATTTCTAAAAGTTTAGTAGTTGAATAGCCTGTATCTCCTCTTTTGTCTTGTCCTCTTCTTGGTTTATATCTTGACCATGTTCCTTCAAACCACTCAATTTTTGGCTTATAATTTTTTGCATTTTTATATTGATCATCAAGAAGATCTTTAAATTTTTTAATCTGATTGTTTAATTCTTCAGATGAAATAGTTTTTTCATTAACTAATTTATTTCCATAAATTTTTACTGTGGATAGATGAGATTTAATTTTTTTATACATTAATGGTTGAGTAAATGAAGGTTCATCTCCTTCGTTATGACCAAACCTTCTATAACAAACTAAATCAACTACTACGTCTCTATTAAATTTAAGCCTAAACTCAGCAGCTATTCTAGCTGCATATACAACTGATTCTGGATCATCGCCGTTAGCGTGTATAATTGGTGAGTCCACCATTTTTGCTATGTCAGAAGGATGTGGAGATGAACGGGCAAATCTTGGACTTGTTGTAAATCCTATTTGATTATTAATTATAAAATGAATCGTCCCACCAGTATTATGGCCAGGCAAACCAGACATCGCAAAGCACTCAGCAACAATACCCTGACCAGCAAATGAAGCATCCCCATGAATTAGTATAGGAATTACTTTTTTTCTCTCTTTATCGTTATGGAAAAATTGCTTTGCTCTTGTTTGTCCCAAAACTACAGGATTTACAGCTTCCAAATGAGATGGATTATCTGTAAGACTTACATGAACTGAATTGCCATCAAATACCCTGTCTGATGAAGCTCCTAAATGGTATTTAACATCACCAGCACTATCATCATCTGAAGAAGAGTCTATTTCTCCAGCGAACTCATTAAATATTCTTTTATATGATTTTTGTAAAACATTTGCCAAAACATTCAGTCTTCCTCTATGAGACATTCCAATTTTGACTTCTTTTACTTTATTTTGACCACCAATTTTTATTATTTGCTCTAATGCAGGAATTAAGCTTTCTGCCCCATCTAAACCAAATCTTTTGGTTCCAACATATTTTGTATTTAAAAATTTTTCAAATCCTTCAGCTTGAATGATTTTATTTAAAATAGCTTCCTTACCATTTTTCGTAAATTGTAAAGCATTCTCATCTTTTTCCACTCTATCTCTAAACCATTTTCTTTCTGTTGGATTTGAAATATGCATATATTCATAGCCAATTTTTCCACAATAAGTTTTTCTTAAGAAAGATAAAATTTCTTTTATAGTTGAATAATTTCTATTTGCTATTCCGTCTAAGTAAATTTTTTTATTATAGTCTGATTTAATAAATCCATAACTTTCTGGATGTAATTCATCTAAATATTCAATTTTTCTTAATTCTAATGGATCAAGATTTGCGATTAAATGTCCTCTTTGTCTATAAGATCTGACTAGAGAAACTGCTCTAATTGATCTCCTATTCTCTTCAGAAAGTTCTTTTTTATTAATTGTACTTTTTATATTACCTTTAAGTAAATTATTTTGATCTTTATCAAAATTTGCTTGCATTATATCTAAATTAACTTTTTTCTTAATTGGATTCCAAGAAGGTCCATTTATTTCTTTTGCAACAACTTCAAATTCTTCTCCAATTTCTATAAAATATTTTTTCCAACTTTCTGGTAAATCAGAATCTTTATTGATAAATTTTAGATACATCTGTTCTATGAAAGCACTATTGCTTTTAGATAAAAAAGACGTTTTTTTATACTCTAAATTTTTTGATGATGACATTTAATAATTTAGTATAGTACTTAAAGAGTATATTTCAATTAGACAATTTATTTAATAGTGTTTTGCCAATTTCTGCAGGTGATTTTGCAATCGTTATGCCACAATCTTCCATTTTTTTTATTTTGTCATCTGCTCCACCTTTTCCTCCAGAAATTATAGCTCCTGCATGGCCCATTCTTCTTCCTGGTGGAGCTGTAATTCCAGCTATAAATCCAACAGTTGGTTTTTTTATTTTATGGTTTTTAAAAAATTCTGATGCTTCCTCCTCTGCTGTTCCACCTATTTCACCTATAATTAATATAGATTTTGTTTCTTCATCATTTAAAAATAAATCTAAACAATCTATAAAGTTTGTCCCATTTATAGGATCCCCACCTATCCCAATACAAGTTGACTGGCCTAATCCATTATCTGTAGTTTGTGCCACAGCTTCATAAGTTAAGGTTCCAGATCTCGATACAATTCCAACTGAACCTTTTTTATGAATATTTCCTGGCATTATTCCAATTTTACACTCTCCTGGAGTGATAATTCCGGGGCAATTTGGGCCAATTAGTCTTGAATTAGAATTACTTAATTTTTTTTTAACTTTTAACATGTCTAAAACTGGTATTCCTTCAGTAATACATGTTATTAATTCTATAGAAGCATCTATAGCTTCTATAATAGCAGAAGCTGCAAACTTAGCAGGAACATAAATCATAGAAGCATTTGCACCAGTTTTTTCTTTAGCTTCTTTAACAGAGTTAAAAACTGGTTTTGATAGATGCATTTGACCACCTTTTTTGGGTGTTACTCCTCCAACTAAATTAGTTCCATATTTAATTGCTTGTTCAGAGTGAAACGTACCATGTTTTCCTGTAAAACCCTGGCATATTACTTTTGTATTTTTATTAACTAAAATTGACATTTTATTTAATCGAATTAACCACTTTTTTTGCTGCATCAGATAAATCCGATGCAGATATAATTTCCAAACCTGAATTATCCAATATTTTTTTTCCTTCCTCAAATTTTGTTCCTGCTAATCTTACAACTAAAGGAACTTCAATTTTAATTTCTTTAGCAGCATCCACAACCCCTTGTGCAAGAACATCACATCTCATTATACCACCAAAAATATTTATCAAAATTCCTTTTACATTTTTATCAGATAATATTATTTTAAACGCTGCTGAAACTTTTTCTTTGGATGCTCCTCCCCCAACATCTAAAAAATTTGCTGGCTCTTCTCCATGTAATTTAATTATATCCATTGTTGCCATTGCTAAACCTGCACCATTAACCATACACCCTATGCTGCCTTCTAATTTTATATAAGATAAACCATGTTTACTTGCTTCTATCTCAATCTCTTCTTCCTCATTTAAGTCTCTTAAATTTAAAATTTCTGGATTTCTAAATAATGCATTGTCATCGAAGCTCATTTTTGCATCCAGACAAATAATTTTATTTTCTTTAGTTAAAATCAATGGGTTTATTTCAACAAGATTAGCATCTACATCAATAAACATTTTGTATATTGATTTAATCAAATTTATAGCTTGCTTTTTTTGATCTAGACTTAAATTAAATATTTCTACAATTTTTTCGCAATCTTGATCTGATATTTTGTCGTCTAAATTAATTTTTGTGGTTATAATTTTTTTTGGGTTATTTTTTGCAACATCCTCAATATTCATTCCACCTTGATCGCTTGAAATAAATGCTATCTTAGAACTTGTCCTATCAACTAAACATGAAAGATAAAATTCTTTTTCAATTTCAGAAGATGATTCAACATATAATCTTTTAATTTCTCTTCCTTGAGGTCCTGTCTGGTGAGTTATCAATTTTTTTCCTAACATTTCTTTAGCTGCTGAATTTAACTCTTCTATTGTATTTACAATCTTTATCCCTCCTGCCTTTCCACGTCCGCCAGCGTGAATCTGTGCTTTTAAAACAAACTTTTCCGTTTTTAATGATTTTGCCTTTTGTAATAATTCTTCAACTGAGTGTGAAAAAACACCTTCAGGTACAATTGCACCATATTTTTTTAAAATTTCTTTAGCTTGATGCTCGTGAATATTCATTATTATTTAGAAAGATCTTCATCTATTGCCGAAGCTGATTCCCATAATTTTTTAACTGCATCTATTGAATGCATAAATTGACTTTTTTCTTTTTCATCTAAATTTATTTCTTCAATCTTCTCCACACCATTCTTTCCAATTATGACCGGAACTCCTGCAAAAATATTTTTAACACCATACTCTCCATTAAGCTGTACAGCACAAGGAAGTAATTTTTTTTCATCTTTTAAATATGCTTCAGCCATTTGAGCTCCTGATGCTGCTGGAGCATAAAATGCTGAGCCTTTTTCTAAATATTTAACAATTTCAGCACCACCGTCTCTGGTTCTTTGATTGATTTCCTCTAATCTTTCTAATGATAATTTTCCCTCTTTAACTAAATCCAACAAAGGTTTACCTGAAACTTTTGTAAATCTTGGTAATGGAACCATTGTATCCCCATGGCCGCCCATAACCATTGCTTCTATTTCTTTTACTGGAGTTTTAAGTTCAAGTGACAAAAACAATTTGAATCTTGAGCTGTCTAATATTCCTGCCATACCAACGACTTTATTTGCTGGAAGTCCTGAGTATTTTTGAAACGCCATCACCATAACATCTAATGGATTAGTAATACATATTACAAATGCATTAGGTGAATTTTTTTTTATACCTTCTGCTACCTGTTTTATAATTTTTAAATTTATTCCTAATAAATCATCTCTACTCATGCCTGGTTTTCTTGGAACTCCTGCAGTTATAATAATTACATCTGAGTCTTTAATATCTTCGTAATTATCTGTTCCAGATAATTTAACATTAAAACCATCGACCGATGATGATTGGGCTATATCTAATGCTTTCCCTTTAGCAATACCACTTGCAACATCAAACATTACCACTTCATCTACTAGTTCTTTTAAGCCAATTAAGTGTGCGAGTGTTCCACCAATTTGTCCAGCACCAATTAATGATATTTTTTTTGACATATTATTACTTCATTGTTGGCATAACAAACTCAGGATCTGATCTTAAACCAGAAGGCCATCTCGAAGTTATAGTTTTAAGTTTTGTATAGAATCTCACACCTTCTGCTCCATGCATATGTTGATCTCCAAATAAAGATCGTTTCCAACCACCAAAACTATGGAATGCCACTGGCACAGGTATAGGTATATTTATACCAACCATTCCAATTTTAATATTGCTGGCAAAAGTTCTTCCAACATCTCCATCTCTAGTATAAATACTCGTTCCATTACCAAACTCATGATCATTAATTAGCTGAGTAGCTTCATCAAAATCTTTTACCCTAACCACAGAAAGTACAGGACCAAAAATTTCTTCTTTATAAATTCTCATATCTTTTTTAACATGGTCAAACAAACATCCACCTATATAGTAACCGTTTTCATAGCCTTGTAGTTTTAGATTTCTTCCATCAACTACTAATTTTGCTCCTTCTTTAACCCCTAGGTCAACGTAACCCTTAACCTTTTCTAAATGCTCTTTTGTAACCAAGGGTCCCATTTCAGATTTTTTATCCATACCTGGTCCAACTTTTAATGCTTCAACTTTTTTTGATAATTCATTAACTAGATTATCTCCAATATTTCCAACTGCGACTGCAACAGATTGAGCCATACATCTTTCACCAGCAGATCCATAAGCTGCTCCCATCAGACCATTAACAGCCTGATCTAAATCACAATCAGGCATTACAACACAGTGATTTTTTGCTCCTCCTAAAGCTTGAACTCTTTTTTCATTTTTGGCTGCATTCTCATAAATATATTTTGCAATTGGAGTTGATCCTACAAAACTTACAGCTTTAATATCTTTGTTAGTTAATATTGCATCAACAACTTCCTTGTCACCATTTATGACATTAAATACTCCATCTGGTAGACCAGCTTCTTGAAACAACTGCGCTAATTTAATTGAAATAGAAGGATCTTTTTCTGATGGTTTTAATATAAAAGTATTTCCGCAAGCAATGGCCATTGGAAACATCCACATTGGAACCATTGCGGGAAAATTAAATGGTGTTATACCTGCACAAACACCAAGTGGTTGCCTAATTGACCAACTATCAATATCTGTTCCAACGTTTTCTGTAAATTCTCCTTTTAAAACTTGAGGAATTCCACATGTAAATTCTACTACCTCGAGTCCTCTTATTAAGGAACCTTTTGCATCTTCATATACCTTACCATGCTCAGAGACTATCATTTTGGTTAATTCATCAGAATTTTTTTCAATTAATTCTTTAAATTTAAACATAATTCTTGCTCTTTGAATTGGTGGTTTTAATGACCATGTCTCAAAAGCTTTTTTTGCTACATCAACAGCTTGATCTAAATCTGATTTTAAACCTAATATTACTTCTGACTCTTGTTCTCCAATTGCTGGATTAAATACTTTTCCTCTTCTATCTGATTTTCCTGGAATTATTTTCCCATTTACGAAATGTTGAATTAAATTCATGGCCAAAATTATTTAATTAAGTAATTAACTTGTTGCAAGCATTTTCTTTATAGACGCTATTGCTTTTGCAGGATTTAAGCCTTTTGGGCATGCATTAGTACAATTCATAATAGTATGGCATCTATAAAGCTTAAGTTCATCAGCAACTTTCTTTAATCTCTCTTTTCTATCTTCATCTCTGCTATCTATAATCCATCTATAAGCTTGCAATAAAACTGCCGGACCTAAATATTTATCTCCATTCCACCAATAACTTGGGCAAGAAGTAGAGCAGCATGCACACATTATACATTCATAAAGACCATCTAATTTCGATCTATCTTCTATAGATTGTAAGTTTTCTTTATTTTCATCTTTTTTTGAAACTTTCAACCATGGCTCAACTGACTCGTATTGTTTATATAATGTGCTCAAATCTCCAATTAAATCTTTTTGAACTTTTAAATGCGGTAAAGGATAAATATTAATATCACCTTTAATTTCTTTATGAGGTTTTGTGCACGCTAAACCATTTTTTCCATCCATATTCATTGCACAAGAACCGCAGACACCATGAGCACAAGATCTTCTGTAAGCAATCGATGGATCTATTTCATTTTTAATTTTATTTAAAAGATCTAATACTTTTGATGGACAATTATCCATATCAACTTCGTATGTATCTATACGAGGATTTTCACCGCTAGATGGATCCCATCTATAAATATTTACATTTCTAATATTTTTTGAACCTGTTTTATCTTTATAAAATTTACCTTTTTGAACTTTAGAATTTTTGGGTAAGTTTATTTGTACCATTAGTAAACTCTTTCTTGAGGTGGAAAATATTGTACATCATTTGTTAACGTTGATCTATGTACATCTCTATAAGAAATTTTTGTTTCGCTCCCTTTACACCAAGATAATGTGTGTTTCATAAAGTTATTATCATCTCTTTTAGGGTGATCTTCTCTTGCATGAGCTCCTCTGCTTTCTTTTCTTTCATATGCAGAGTCTAGTGTAACTATTGCCTGTCTTATTAAGTTATCAAATTCTAAAGTTTCAACTAAATCAGTATTAAAAACTAAAGATTTATCTTTTACTGATATTGAATCCATTCCTTCAAATGGTTTTCTTATTTCATCCACTCCTTCTTTTAAAGTTTTTTCAGTTCTAAAAACCGCACACTTTGATTGCATAGTTTTTTGCATAGCCAATCTTAGATCAGCAGTTCTATTTGTTCCATTTCCATTTCTCAATTTTTCAAATCTATCTAAACTTTTTTCAGTTTCTGAATCTGAGATTTTCTCATGTGGAGTTCCCGGTTTAACTAGTTCTGCAGCCCTTTTTGCAGCAGCTCTTCCAAATACTACTAAATCAATTAATGAATTTGATCCTAGTCTGTTAGCTCCATGAACTGAAACGCATGCTGCTTCACCAATTGCCATAAGACCAGGTACAATTTTTTCTGAACCGTTTACTGTTAAAACTTCAGCTTTATAATTTGTTGGAATACCACCCATATTATAATGAACTGTGGGAACAACAGGTATTGGTTCTTTGGTAACATCAACGTCAGCAAATAGTCTTGAAGACTCTGAAATTCCTGGAAGTCTTTTCTCAATTACTTCTGGATCTAAATGATCCAAATGAAGATGGACATGATCTTTTTCTTTTCCAACTCCTCTTCCTTCATTAATTTCAACCGCTATTGATCTACTTACAACATCTCTAGATGCAAGATCTTTAGCTTTTGGAGCATATCTTTCCATAAATCTTTCACCTTTTGAATTCAATAAGTATCCTCCTTCTCCTCGAACTCCTTCGGATATTAAAGTTCCATGACCATAGATTCCTGTAGGATGAAATTGTACAAATTCCATATCTTGTAAAGGTAAACCAGCTCTTAAAACCATAGCATTCCCATCACCTGTGCAAGTATGAGCAGATGTAGATGAATAGTATGTTTTTCCATATCCACCAGTTGCTATAATTGTTATATGAGATCTAAATCTATGAATAGTTCCATCATTTAAATTCCAAGCTATTAAACCTTTGCACTCTCCATCTTTCATTAATAAATCTAAAGCAAAGTATTCAATAAAAAATTCTGTATTATGTTTTAATGCTTGGCCATACATGGTGTGTAAAATAGCATGACCAGTTCTATCTGCTGCTGCACAAGTCCTTTGAACAGTTTCATTTCCATAATTTTTGGTCATTCCACCAAAAGGTCTTTGGTATATTTTTCCGTCCTCTGTACGGCTAAATGGAACTCCATACCTTTCTAATTCTAAGACTGCTCGTGGAGCTTCTTTGCATAAATACTCAATGCTATCTTGGTCACCCAACCAATCAGATCCTTTGACAGTATCATACATATGCCATCTCCAGTCATCTTCTCCCATATTTCCAAGAGCAGCCGAAATACCTCCTTGTGCTGCTGAAGTGTGGCTTCTAGTAGGAAAAACTTTTGATATACAGGCTGTTTTTAATCCAGCCTCACTAAGGCCAACTGCAGCTCTCAAGCCTGCACCTCCGGCTCCAAGGACAACTACATCATATTCGTGTTCTATAATTTTATATGAACTCATAAACCTAATCTAAATAATATAAATAATGTTGATATAGGAATTACTATAGCAGACAAATATAGTAATTTATTTGCGACATTTTTTAATTTTTCATTCTCAATATAGTCCTCAAAAACCTCACTAATACTTAGTGCAGAATAAAAATAAGCAAAAATGATAAATAATGAGAAAATAAATTTTGTTGGCTGGCTGGTAAAAAATAATAATACTTCATCATAGGACTTGTCATAAAAAGAAACTAGATTAAATAAAAACCATAACATTAAAGGAACTAATACAACCGAACTTACCTTTAAAAAAATCCATTTTTTTGTAGCACTAATCATAAAATTATATTTTTTCCTAAAATTAAAATTGTTAAAACAACTGATCCAAATATAGCTATTAAACCTGTTATATTTGAAGTTTTTAGTTCAAAACCATATCCTAAATCCCAAAATAAATGTCTAATTTCACATAAAACTTGAAAAGAAAAAGACCAAACTGTTCCAACAATAAAAAATTTACCTAAATATGTTTCAAAGAATTTTTGAATTAAATCATAATTTGTATTACCTAAAAGCAATAATGCCGTCCAAAAACAAATTAAGGTTATAAGAATTATATTTATAATTCCAGTTATTCTGTGAGAAATAGAAACTAAAGATGATATATGCCAATTGTAAATTTGGATATGTGGCGATAAAGGATTATCATTTTTCATTATTTATTTTTAATATATGCTTCAGCTATTTCAACTGCATTTAATGCTGCACCTCTCAATAAATTATCAGATACACACCAAAGATTAACAGCTTTATTATTGCTATTATCTTTTCTTATTCTTGAAATGAAAGTTTCATTTTTTCCTTCTGCTTCTAATGGTGTTATATATCCTCCATCTTTTCTTTCATCAATAACCGCACAACCTTCTGCATTGTTTAAAGCATTACGAATTTTTTCAATAGTAAATTCATTTTCAAATTCTATATTAATTGACTCTGCATGAGAAACTAGCACTGGAATTCTTACGCACGTAGCAGTTATTTCTATATTTTTATCTAAAATCTTTTTTGTTTCATTTACCATTTTTAATTCTTCTTTTGTATAACCTTCGTCTGCAAATGTATCAATATGTGGAATTGCATTAAATGCTATTTGCTTAGTAAAATTTTTTGAAACAATTTTTTTATTTTCTAACGAAAATTTAGTTTGCTCAAGTAATTCATCCATTGGAGCTTTTCCTGCACCAGATGTAGACTGGTATGTAGAAATTATTACTCTTTTAATTTTAAATAAATCATGCAATGGTTTCAAAATTATAACAAGTTGAGCTGTCGAACAATTTGGATTTGCAATTATATTTTTTTTCATATTTTTTATATCATTTGAATTAACCTGGGGAACTATTAAAGGAACATCAGGATCCATTCTAAAAAAACTCGAGTTATCAATAACAATAGATTCTTGTGCGGCAGTAGGAACATATTGTTCAGAGATTTTTCCTCCTGCTGAAAAAAAAGTAATATTAGCTTTTGAAAAATCGAAATTTTCTAGATTTTTAACTTCAATTTCATTGCCTTTAAATTTTAATTTTGATCCTGCACTTTTAGAAGATGCTACAAAGTACAGATTATCTATTGGAAAGTTCTTTTTTTCTAGAACCTCTAATATTTTTCTTCCAACATTTCCTGTTGCACCAACAATTGCTATATTCATGATGATTTAGTTATACTAAATGAAAGGTAAATCGCAAACTTTTCCCTCAAAAGTACTACCATTTATTGATATTTTAAATGCCTGAGAAACTTCGTAGTAGGGCTTATCTATCATTGCAATTCCTATTACTTTTTTAAAATGTGGAGAGTATACACCGGACCTAAGTTCTCCTATTTTTGAAGCTTTGTCATCAAAAAGATCTATAGATTTTGATACATTTATTTCTTTTGTATCAATTATTACACCCATCAGCTTTTTACTAATGCCTGTTTGTTTAGCTTCTTTTAATTTTTCTTTTCCAAGAAAATTAACTTCGGTATCTAAATTTACATATTTATCTAAGCCACACTCAAGTGGGTTATCGTTATTATCCATGTCGTTACCATACGATAGTAAAGCACTTTCAATTCTCTCAATTAAATTTGGACATCCTGGTTTGACATTAAATTCTTTTCCAACTTCAAATAATTTATCATATAAATCTAGACCAGATTTTGTATGTTCAACATAAATCTCGTAGCCACCTTGTTTTGACCAGCCTGATCTTGCAATCAAATGTTTTGATCCAGAAAATTCAAAATAATCAAAGCCAAAGAATTTCATTTCAGTAATTTTTTTTCCAAATATTTTTTCCATAAGCTTAAATGATTTTGGTCCTTGTACTGCTAAAATATCAACATTTGGTTCAAATATTTTAACATCAAATTTATTTCCAATTGCTAGTCCTTTTGCAAATAAAATTACATCCGAATCCGCAATTGAAATCCACCATCTTTCTTCACCAAGTTTTAGAATTACTGGATCATTTATCAAACCTGCATTATCATCTATAATTGGACAATAATAGCATCTTCCTATTTTAGATTTTGATAGATCTCTGCAAGTCATTAATTGTACTAACTTTCCTGAATCTTTCCCAGAAATTTCGACTTGTCTTTCTCCAGCGACATCCCAGACTTGTACATTTTCTTTTAGATGATGATAGGAGTCTTCTAAAGATCCAAATGCTGCTGGCAAAAGCATATGATTATAAGATGTATAAGCAGTCACACCTTGCTTTTCAATTCTTGAAGTGTAAGGCGTGCTTCTGAGTCTTCTAGATCTTGCTATAGAATAATTTTTCATATTTTTAATATTTATTATTCTTTAGCCTTTTTTCTTAGTTCAAATTTCTGAATTTTACCTGTTGATGTTTTTGGAAGTTCACAAAACTCAATGTTTTTAGGGACTTTAAATCCTGCTAAAGTTTCCTTGCAAAAACTTATTAGCTCTTCTTCAGTAACATTTTTATCTTTAACTTTTTCAATAAATGCACAAGGAACTTCTCCCCATTTTTCATCTGGTTTTGCAACAACTGCGGCAATTGAGACACCCGGATGTTTAGCTAAAGTATTTTCAATTTCGATTGAAGAAATATTTTCACCACCAGATATTATTATATCTTTTGATCTATCTTTTATTTTAATGTAACCATCTGGATTAGTAACTGCCAAGTCACCGGAATGAAACCAACCATTAGACATTGCTTTATCTGTCGCTTCTTTGTCTTTAAAATAGCCCTTCATTACAATATTGCCCCTTATCATGATTTCTCCGATTGTTTTTCCATCCATTGGAACAGGTTTCATTGTCTCGGGATCCATAACCATGGCATCTTCCGTATTTGGATACCTTACTCCTTGTCGGGCTTTTATTTCATTTTTTTTATCTTCATCAAAAGAATTCCATTCATCATTCCAAGCACACTGTAGAATATGCCCATAGGTTTCTGTAAGTCCATAAACATGCATTACTTCAAAACCTAAAGCTTCCATTTTTTTGAATATTACACTTGGTGGAGGGGCGCCTGCTGTTAAAACATGAACTTTATGATTTAATTTTTTTCTATCAGACTCGGCAGCTCCTGTTATCATATTTAAAACAATTGGTGCTCCACCAAAATGGGTAATTTCATGTTTTTCTATTAATTCGAATATTTTTTTTATATCTATAGCTCTTAAGCATATTGTTTTTCCATTCAACATTGGGATTGTCCATGGATAACACCAACCATTACAATGAAACATCGGTACAACTGTTAAAAAATTTAATCTATTTGGCATATTCCATGCAACAGCACTACCAGTTGACATTAAATATGAACCTCTATGATGATAAACAACTCCTTTAGGATTTCCGGTTGTTCCAGATGTATAACTTAGTGAGATTGCTTGCCATTCATCTTTTGGCCTTTTCCAAATGTAATTATCATCTCCTGAATTTAAAAAATCTTCATACTCCTTGTCTCCAATTTTTTTTAATAAAGATTGGTCTGCAAAATTATCTTGAATATCTATAATTATTGGTTTTGATTTAATTTGACTTAATGCTTTATCAATAACTAAGTGAAGCTGTCTATCAACAATTAATACTTTTGCTTCGCTATGTTCTAAAATATATGCAACAGTTTTTGCATCTACTCTACTATTAATCGTATTTAGAACTGCTCCTGTCATTGGAACTGAATAATGAGCTTCAAAAATTTCAGGAGTATTAAATGCCATTACAGATACTGTATCACCTTCACCAATACCAATTTTTTCTAAAGCGCTAGCAAACTTTGTACATCTTTTGTATACTTCAGTCCAAGTGTAACTTCTACTTTCATATACCAAAGCTTCATAGTTTGGATAAATATCTTTTGCTCTTTCTAAAAAACTTAATGGTGTTAGTGGAACAAAATTTGCATTATTTTTATTAAGATTTGTTTCGTAATGATTCATATTATTTAAAATTAAAATTCATTATGTATTCACTTCCTGTAGCGGCAGTTTTAAAATGATTTTCCATTCTTGGCAATACTCTTTTAAAATAAAATTTCGCAGTTTGAATTTTGTCTTCATAAAATCCTTTATTACTATCATAATCTCTAAAGCTAACCTCTAAAACTTTTATCCATGCATGCGCTATAGAAACAAATCCCAATGCTTTCAAATAATCATTACATGCGGCACTGGCATCATCTTTGGAGTTTTGTAATTTTTCTTTGATCCATAATGTAAAATTATTTAGTATTTCTATATGAAGGTTTAAATCTTTAAGAAAAGGTTTAATTTTTTCGTCTTCAATATTGCAGTCATTTTGAATCATATTCAAATATTTATCAATTATATCGCCATTTTTATTAACTAATTTTCTAAATACCAAATCTGCAGCCTGAACAGAATTTGTTCCTTCATAAATTGGTGTGATTCTATTGTCTCTATATAATTGTTCAATACCTTGATCTTTTGTATAACCATAACCTCCATAAACTTGCATTGCATCACTTGTTATTTCCATTCCTAAATCTGTAAACATTGTTTTAACCACAGGTGTCATTAAAGAAACAAAATCAGATGCCTCTTGTCTGACTTTTTCATCATTATGATTAAGGCTAACTTCTGTTTGTTGTGACAGCCAAAAACAAAGTGCTCTTTCTCCTTCGATTATAGATTTCATATTTAGTAAAGTTTTTCTAATGTCAGCATGATCAATTATATAATCAGCACCATTAGTAGACTTACTATTATTTGTTTTTCCTTGTTTTCTTTCTTTGGCATAACTTACTGAATTTTGATAAGCAATTTCAGAAATACCTAGTCCTTGAATTCCAACAACAATCCTTTCTAAATTCATCATTGTAAACATAGCATTAAGTCCTTTATTTTTTGGTCCAATCATATAACCAACTGCATCATCAAAGTTTAATACACATGTAGCAGAGCCCTTAATTCCCATTTTGCTTTCTATTGATCCTGTAGAAATTCCATTTCTTGATCCTATTGATCCATCATCGTTGACTTTAAACTTTGGAACTAAAAATAAACTTATTCCTTTGGTGCCTTTTGGAGAATCAGTTGCTCTTGCTATAACTAAATGAATAATATTTTCTGTTAAGTCATGATCTCCTGAAGTAATAAATATTTTTTGCCCATTTAACTTAAAAGTTCCATCAGGTTGTTCTTCTGCTTTTGTTTTTAATAATCCCAAATCTGTTCCACAAACTGGTTCGGTTAAACACATTGTTCCACTCCATTTTCCTTCAACCATTTTTGGCAAATATTTATTTTTTATTTCTTCAGTTGCGTGATGATGTATACAATTGTATGCACCAATGCTTAATTCACTATATAATTTAAATGATAAGCTTGCAGATGAAAGCATTTCATCAAAAAAAGCACTTACAGTTTTTGGCATTCCTTGTCCTCCATATTTAGGATCACATGAGAGTGACGTCCACCCATCTTCAATAAATTTAGTATATGCCTGTTTATATCCAGGTGGAGTTCTTACAACTCCATTTTCTAAAATAGTTGGATTTTCATCTCCAGACTTGGCAAGTGGTAAGATTATATTTTGATTAATTTTTGCTGCTTCATCTAATATATTTTTTACTAGTTCAGAATTAACTTCTTTATATTTTTCAATTTCATTATACTTTTTATTATTTCTTAACTTTTCGAAAAGAAACATCATATCTTCTATTGGAGCATTATAAATTGGCATTATATAAGTTTAGAATAATTGGTTAGTTATTGCAATTTTGAAATTATCGCATCACCCATTTCAGATGTTGATACTTGTTTCATTCCTTTGGATAAAATATCTTTAGTTCTAAGTCCTTCATCTAAAACGTGTTGAACAGCTTTTTCTAAAGCATCTGCTTCCTTATCTAAATCAAGTGAATACCTTAAAGCCATTGCAAAACTTAATATTGTTGCAATAGGATTAGCCACACCTTGTCCAGCTATATCGGGTGCTGAACCATGTATAGGTTCGTACATTGCTCTTATTTTACCATCTTTGTTTTTTGCTCCTAAAGATGCGGAAGGTAACAATCCTAAAGAACCTGTTAACATAGATGCTTGGTCAGATAGCATATCTCCAAATAAATTGTCCGTAACTATAACATCAAACTGTTTTGGGTTTCTAAGCAGTTGCATAGAACAGTTATCTGCTAGCATATGATTCAATTCAACATCTTTAAATTCCTTTTCATGAAGTTCTTGCACTTCTTCTTTCCAAAGTAAACCTGCCTCCATTACATTAGATTTTTCACATGATGTAACTTTATTTTTTCTTTTTTTTGCTAAATCGAAAGCAACTCTTGCTACTCTTTTTATTTCACTTGAAGTATAAGTATGCGTATTAATCCCTTTTCTTTCACCATTATCAATTGGCTTAATTCCTCTTGGCTCACCAAAATAAATTCCTCCAGTAAGTTCTCTAACAATCATAATATCTAGTCCTGAAACAATTTCAGGTTTAAGAGTTGAAGCATCTACTAATTGTTTAAAACATATTGCCGGTCTTAAATTAGCAAATAGTTTTAGTTCCTTTCTTAACTTTAATAATGCTCTCTCAGGTTTTTTTGAAAATTCTACGTCATCCCACTTAGGACCTCCTACAGCTCCTAAAATTACAGCTTCACATTCCAAAGCCTTATAAAAAACTTCATCAGTTATGGGGGTTCCATGCTTATCATACGAAGCTCCTCCAGCTAAATCTTCATCTATTTCAAAATCTAATGATTTATTTTTATTAAACCATTTAATAATTTTTTTAACCTCTCCAACAACCTCTGGTCCAATTCCATCACCAGGTAATAATAAAAATTTTCTTTTTTTAACTTTAATCATTGAATATCCATGGTTTAGATATTTCTAATTTTTTTTCAAATGATTCAATTTTTTCAGATTTTTCTAATGATAATGCAATATCATCTAACCCTTCAATTAAACATTTTTTTTTAAATTGATCTAATTCAAACTTAATTTCATTGTTCCCAAAAATGATTTTTTGCTCATTCAAATCTATTTTAATTTCTTCTTTTCTTATAGAGTACTCAGAAATTTGCTTTATTTTATCTTCATCAATTTTAATTGGCAGTATCCCATTTTTAAAACAATTATTATAAAAAATGTCTGCATAACTTGAACTAATTACACATGTAATACCAAAATCAAGCAATGCCCAAGGTGCATGTTCTCTAGAAGAGCCACATCCAAAGTTTTTTCCCGCAATTAAAATTTTAGACTGGCTAAATGGTTTCTGGTTTAAAACAAAATCTTTTATCTCATTTCCTTGGTCATCATACCTCATTTCAAAAAACAAATTTTTTCCAAGACCGGTTCTTTTTATTGTTTTTAAAAATTGTTTAGGGATTATCATATCTGTATCAATATTAACTATAGGTAGATATGCGGGTATGCTTTTAAGTTTATTAAATTTTTGCATTAATTTTCATACTTTCTTACATCATCTAAATTTCCAGAAATTGCAGCTGCTGCTGCCATACCTGGGCTAACCAAATGTGTTCTTCCACCTCTTCCTTGTCTTCCCTCAAAGTTTCTATTTGAGGTAGAGGCACATCTTTCACCTGGCTTTAATTTATCTGCATTCATTGCTAAACACATAGAACATCCTGGTTCTCGCCACTCAAAACCTGAATTTATAAAAATTTTGTCTAGACCTTCTTGTTCAGCTTTTTCCTTAACTAATCCTGATCCTGGAACAACCATTGCATTAACGTGGCTCGCAATTTTTTTATCTTTTAATATTTTTGCTGCTTCTCTTAAATCTTCAATTCTACCATTTGTACAACTACCAATAAAAACCTTATCAATTTTAATATCTTGAACTGGAATATCAGAATTTAAACCCATATATTTTAATGATCTTTCTATTGAGTTTTTTTTATCTGGGTCAGGTTCATTTTTTGGATTTGGAACTTTTCCATCAATTGTAACTACATCTTGGGGTGAAGTTCCCCAAGTAACCATTGGTTTAATATCTTTTCCATTCAAATTTATTTCTTTATCAAAATGTGCTCCTTCATCGGATTTAAGATTACTCCAATATTCTAAAGCTTTTCCCCAGTTGTCATTTTTAGGTGACATTGGTTTGTCTTTTAAATAATCAAAAATTTTTTGGTCAGGTTGAATTAAACCTGCTCTTGCTCCACCTTCTATTGTCATATTGCAAATTGTCATTCTATTTTCCACACTAAGATTTGAAATTAATTCACCTGCGTATTCAATCACATAACCTGTTCCTCCGGCTGTTCCAATTTTTCCTATAATTTGTAAGATCACATCTTTTGAAGTTACACCAATTGGCAAACTACCATTAACATTAATTCTAAAATTTTTAGATTTTTTTTGGACTAAAGTTTGTGTAGCTAACACATGCTCAACTTCTGAAGTTCCAATTCCAAAAGCTAAAGCACCAAATGCACCATGAGTTGCAGTATGACTATCACCACAAACAATAATGGTTCCTGGTTGAGTAAAACCTTGCTCTGGACCAATTATATGAACTATACCTTGTCTTTTATCGTTCATATCAAAAATCTGAATTCCAAATTCTTTACAATTAAATTCTAATGTGTCGACTTGTATTTTTGACTCTTGATCAGAAATTCCTTTTGTTCTATCAGTTGTCGGGACATTATGGTCAGCTACAGCTAAAGTAAGTTTTGGCTGTCTAACTTTTCTGTTTGAATTTCTTAGCCCTTCAAATGCTTGGGGACTTGTTACTTCATGAATTAAATGTCTATCAACAAAAAGTAATGAAGTTCCATCTTCTTGTTCGTGAACAAGATGCTCGTTCCAAATTTTATCGTAAATTGTATATGGCATTTAGAAAAAAATTATTTTTTTTCTTCAGGAGTATCTTTTTTAATTTCTTCTTTTTTTGTTTCAGCCTTAGGGGCTTCGGTTTTGTCTTCTGAAGCTTTTGATTTATCTGTTGCTTTTACCTCAATAACTGGAGCTAAATTTTCCTCGGTAACTTCTTCTGGTTTTGTCTCAACATCAATCCCTATTTTCTTTTTTATTTTCTCAGTAATTCTAGCTGATTTACCCGTTCTATCTCTTAAATAATATAGCTTAGCTCTTCTGACTTTTCCAGATCTAATGACTTTTATTGAATTTACAATTGGACTGTATAAAGCAAAAGTTCTTTCAACTCCCTCTCCAAAGGATATTTTTCTTACTGTAAATGACGAATTTAAATCTCTATTTTTTTTTGCTATACAAACTCCTTCAAAGTATTGGATTCTATCTCTTTTTCCTTCGGTAATTTTTACACCCACTTTAATAATGTCTCCAGGAAAAAAATCTGGAAGTTTTTTTTCTGCAGAAATTTTCTTTACATTAGCTATGTTTATTTCTTCAATAGTTTTCATGTTTAAGTTTATCAAATTAATTCTTTTTATATTTTTGCCACAAATCTGGTCTTCGGTCGCGAGTTATAGCCTCAGATTGAGATAAACGCCAGTCTTTAATTTTGGCATGATCTCCTGATAATAGTACATCTGGTACTGATTTTTCTTCCCAAATTTGAGGTTTTGTATATTGAGGATACTCTAAAAGTCCATTCTCAAAGCTTTCCTCTTCTGCAGAAGTTTCGTTTCCAAGTACCCCTGGCAATAATCTTATAATTGAGTCTAACATTACAAATGCAGCACTTTCTCCACCAGACAAAACAAAGTCACCTATACTAACTTCTTCTATATTTCTGGACTCTATTACTCTTTGATCAACACCTTCAAAATGTCCACATATCAAATTAATAGATCTCTCTTTAGAAAGTTCTTTCGCTAATTTTTGATTAAATAATTTTCCCTTTGGGCTTAAATAAATTATTCTTTCTTTAGAATTTAAATTTTTATCTAAAGAATTTGCAAGAATGTCAGGTTTAATTAACATTCCAGAACCTCCACCATAAGTAGTATCATCAACAGTCTTATGTTTATCAGTTGCATAGTTTCTAATATTTACTGTCTCTAACTCCCAAATATTTGCAGCTAAAGCCTTTCCGTACAAACCTTTTCCAAGTGGTCCTGGAAAAAATTCAGGATAAAGTGTAAATATTCGAGCTAACATCATTTTTATTTTTTCTCTTCTGCTTTTGGAGCATCAGCTTTTTTCTCTTCTGCTTTTGGAGCATCTGCTGAAGCTTCACTTTTTGCTTCTTCTCCTTCTTTTTTTCTATCTTTTTTTGGTATAGCTTTTTGAGGATTATTTCCTTTTGCAGGCATTTCCATCATTTTGTTTTCACCAAGAATTCTTGCTACTCTTGTTGTGGGTTGGGCACCCTGACTTAACCAATATTTAATTCTTTCCTCTTCCAATCCTACTCTTTCTTTTTTTTCTTTTGGTAGTAAGGGGTTAAAAAAACCAAGTTTTTCAATAAATCTTCCATCTCTTGCAAAACGGCTATCCGCTACTACAATTTTATATACAGGTCTTTTTTTTGTTCCTCCCATAGATAATCTAAGTTTTAACATTCATTCTCCTTTTATTATTTTAGTTGATTAAAAAGCTCTGGAGGTATTCCTTTGTCTGTCATACCTTTCAAGTTTCCTTTTGACATCTTTTTCATCATTTCAGACATCATTTTAAATTGTTTTAACAATTTATTGATAGTGGCTACATCTGTTCCAGAGCCATTAGCAATTCTTTTTCTTCTAGAACCATCAATAATTTTTGGGTTTTCTCTTTCTTTTTTTGTCATTGATAAAATTATTGCTTCGTTTTGAGAAATAATTGATTCATCAATTCCAGCTTGGTCCATTTGAGATTTTATTTTTGAAACTCCAGGAAGAAAAGACATAACACCTTCGATTCCGCCCATCTTTTTCATTTGTCTTAACTGAGTTAGATAATCTTCCATTGAAAAACTACCTTTTTTTAAATTTTCCTCTGTTTTCTTTAAATTTTCTTCACCTAAATCTTGAGATGCTTTTTCTACAAGAGAAACAATATCTCCCATGCCTAGAATTCTATTTGCAATTCTATCAGGATGAAAAACTTCTAGATTTTCGACTTTTTCTCCAATACCTAAAAATTTAATAGGAACATTTGAAACATATTTCATGCTTACTGCCGCTCCTCCTCTGGCATCTCCATCTGCTCTT
The DNA here is from genome assembly GCA_902551895.1 of uncultured Pelagibacteraceae bacterium. GTDB lineage: Bacteria > Pseudomonadota > Alphaproteobacteria > Pelagibacterales > Pelagibacteraceae > Pelagibacter. Next base: position 27,125 of record CACDEU010000004.1, read on the forward strand.
GTTAAAACTATACCTGTGAGGTTTACAGTATTTTTAAATTCTTTTGCTACTTCAGCAGCAACTTGTCCTGTTAAAGAGTCTGCAACAAGAAATGTTTCTGTCGGTTTTATTATGCTTTCTATTTGCTTTATCTCGCTCATCATTTGAAGATCAATTTGAGTTCGTCCTGCAGTATCAAATAAAATTATCTCTGCTCCATTTAGATTTGCTGCGCTAATTGCTCTTCTACAAATATCTGCTGGCACTTGTCCTTCAATAATTGGCAATGTTAAAATATTATTTTGTTCACCAAGAGATTTGAGTTGTTCTTGAGCAGCTGGTCTATAAACGTCAAGACTAACCATCATAATTTTCTTTTTTTTATTTTTTTCTAAAAATTTTGCTAATTTTGCAGTTGTTGTTGTTTTTCCTGAACCCTGAAGTCCAACTAACATCATTGGAACAGGTGGAACAGCATTTAAATTTATATCTTCGTTTTTTTCACCCAACAGTTTTACTAATTCGTCATAAACTATTTTAACCACCATTTGCCCTGGTGAAGTAGATCTAATTATTTCTTGACCTAAAGCTTTTGGTTTAACATTTTCAATAAATTGTTTAGCAACATCTAAGGTTACATCTGCTTCTAATAAAGCTTGCCTTATACCTCTAAGTCCTTCATCAACTTGCTTTTCATCAAGTGATGGTGCTTTTTTTAGAGAAGAAAAAACTTCTTCAAATTTATTTGTCAAATTTTCAAACATATTTTCATCCAGCAGCTATCGCACCAGTGGGCGAACCCTCGCAGACTGGTGTCGATCTCTTTGTTGCCAAAGACACCGCAAATTGCTTATTTTGCGGAAACTGCGATAAACTATAATAGAGGTTCAAAAAGTCAATAAATAAGTTAAATATTATTATATGGAATTCAAAGCATTTAAAATGGACGGTCTAGGAAATGATTTTGTAATCATTGATCAAAGATATGATCATATTGAATTAACAAATGATCAAATAAAAAAAATATGCAATAGAAATTTTATTGGTTGTGATCAACTTATATATATTAAGAAAAATGAAAAAATTGATGCTGATATGAAATTTTATAATTCAGATGGAAGCGTTTCAGGAGCTTGTGGTAATGGAACCAGGTGTGTGGCTTATTTATTGTCAAAGGAAATTAATAAAAATAAAATTGTACTAGGTACTGAATCTGGAAATTTAGAATCAAAAATTTTAGAAGAAAAATTAGTAGAAACAAAAATTGGCTTGGCAAAAACTAATTGGGATGAAATTCCTTTGGCAAAAGAGTTAGATACTATTAATTTAGAATATAAAATTATTGATAATAATAATAAAGAACATTTTGGTGGTACAGCAGTAAATGTTGGAAATCCACATATTATTTTTTTTGTAAATAACATAGAAGATTTTAATTTAGAAAAAATTGGACCAGAAATCGAAAATAATAAATTATTCCCTGAAAAATGTAATGTTACTTTGGCAAAAATAATTAATGAAAATCTTATTAAAGTTAAAGTGTGGGAAAGAGGTGCTGGGCTAACAAAAGCTTGTGGCACTGCTGCGTGTGCAACAGCTTTTGCTGCAAAAATTAATGGTAAAATTAAAAATAAAACTGAAATAGAATTTGAACTAGGAAAACTATCAATTTTTATAGATGATAATGGGAATATTTTTATGACTGGACCTGTTTCAAATATAGATCAAATTCAAATAAAAATTTAATGGGAATTTTTGAAAAATTTAAATTAGGCTTTAAAAAAAGTGCGTCTACTTTTACATCTGGCCTTAAAGAAATAATTATAAAAAAAGAAATTGATGATAGGACACTTAATGAAATAGAAGATTTTTTAATTCAATCTGATGTTGGTGTAGCAGCAGCTGAAGAAATCAGAAATATAATTTCTGGAAAAAAAATTGATCCAAACAAAAATCAAGTTGATGAAATTAATTTAATTCTTAAAAATTATATAATTGATTTAATGTCTCCATTAGAAAATGAAAATTTTTTTAAAAATACAAATAATTTAAATGCTATTCTTGTTTCAGGAGTTAATGGAGTTGGAAAAACAACTACAATAGGTAAAATGGGTAAAATATTAAAATCTAATAATAACAAAGTTATTTTTTCAGCATCAGATACTTTTAGAGCCGCAGCAATAGAACAATTAGAAAATTGGGCAAAAAAAATAGATGTAGAAATCATCAAATCTTCTCAAGGTTCTGACCCTGCATCTGTTGCATATAAAGCAGTTGATGAAGCACTAAAAAATCAATTTACACATGTCTTAATAGACACCGCAGGAAGACTACAAAATAAAAAAAATTTAATGGAAGAATATAAAAAAATTGCAAATGTAACAAAAAAAATTGATCCAAATGCTCCTCACGAAGTTTTATTAGTTTTAGATGCAACTTCTGGACAAAATGTAATTAATCAAGTCGAAGAATTTAATAAGATAATTCCAATAACAGGATTAATTATGACTAAACTAGATGGAACTGCAAAGGGTGGTATTTTAATTGCAATTGCAAAAAAATATAAATTACCAATTATTGCTTTAGGTTTGGGAGAAAAAGAAGATGATCTACAAATTTTTAAAGCAGAACAATTTGCTGAAGCTTTTATTACAACTAATTAATTAAATTATTTGAAATTAAAGGTTTATAATAATTACAATTATATTTTTCCTCTAAACTTAAGTATCCACATTTCTTTGCAACTGATGAAATTATAAACTCTAATCTATTTTTTTTATCATATCTTTTTAAATTTCTTTTAGAAATATCAAAAACTAAGTTAGCGTTAATATTTTTAATGGCACTTACCATTATTAAAGTATTATTATCGTTTAATAAATAATATGCGAAATCTTCTGGAAATACTGGAAAATCATAATTTTCTATTATTTGTTTTGCTTTTGATGGAAACCAATCATAAGAAATTAATGACTCGTCAGATTTAGTATGATTATTATAAATATATAAGTCTTGAGGATAATCGGTTATATAATTAAATTCCTCGCCTCTAGCTAGTACAGCTTTACTTCTGGTTTTAAAATAAAGTGTAAAATCATTATTATAAGATTGCATTTTTCCTATATAAAAAAAATCTTCTTTTTCTAAATTATTAGGTTCGGCAAAAGAAATTTTACTGATTAAAAAAATAAATAAAAAAATTAATAATTTTCTCACATAAATTTTTTATTAATTAATTGAGAAAACTATTTGTTGAGATTGTGTCTTAATTTAAACTTTTAATAAATAAATTGATTGATTTAATTAAGTCTTTATTAAATTCCATCATATGATCGTCATATTTAGGAAAATATGAATACTTGGGTTGATTTGCTAGCTCATATAATTTTTTTCCCATCCAAAATGGAACTATTTTATCTACCTCACCGTGCATAATTAAAATGGGAGATTTTATATTTTTAATTTTTTTATCGCTTTCATATTTATCTTTAAGAAGCAACTTGATAGGAAATATTGGATACTTAGATTTAGCAGCAGCTATCATCGAAGTGAATGGTGATTCTAAAATTACTCCGGCAAAATTATTTTTTTGTGCAATTTCAGTAGCCACACCTGTTCCTAACGACTCTCCATAAATAATAATATTTTCTTCATCAATTCCTTTGTTCTTTAGCCAATCAACCCCACTCTTTGCGTCTATATAAAGGCCATTTTCAGATGGTTTACCTTTATTGCCACTAAAACCTCTCCAAGAAATAATTAAAAAATTCACATCCATGTGATTAAAATGATTAATTTTGTGTATTCTATTTTCTAAAGATCCCGCATTACCGTGTAAAAAAAGAATAGTTTTATACTTTTCTATATTTTTTTCATGGTACCAAGCTTGTAGCTCAATATTATCATCATTTTTAATTTTAATTTTTTCTATTGAAACCGTAAGCATATCTCCAGAATAATTATTTTCTGTAGGATGATATAATAAGCTTCTTTGAGAATTATATAATATCAATGAAATAATTAAGTAAATTAAAACTGCTAAACCAACTATAGACAAAATATACATTTTTTTTTTATTCATTTTTATTTTTCATAATAAAATATGAATAACTTAAAATACAAATGATTAAATAAACAGTAAAAGAAATTTGAAAACTTTGAATTTCTCCTTTCCCTAAAAATTGAGACAAATCAATCACTAAACCAATTCCCCATTGCATTAAAAAAGTTCCTACAAAAATAAGCAAATTAAATGATGTAAGCGATTTTCCTGCTAGACTGGTTGGAAAAGATAAAGCTACAGCAGGCTGGGTAAGAGTTAGTACAATTGAAGTAAGTATATATAGTGTAAAATGTAATGCTCCTGCATTTTCTCCTGAAATAATTATAACAAGTAATGATAAATAGCTAATTGGTAGTCCAAACTTCATTAGTCTCATAGACTCTAGGCCAAGTTTTGTAATTTTAGGCAAAATGTATCCAAAAATAAAAAAGGCAATTAACATTGTTATATTTATCCAAAAAAGTCCTGTTGCGCTCTCTAATGGTGTATATCCCGTAACTCTAACCATCCAGGGCCCGGCCCATAAAGTTTGAATTGCAACCATTCCTCCATAATTAAATAAGCCAAGAGGAATTGTACTTCTAAAAAATTTATTTTTCCAAACATCTGATAAAGATCCTGCATTCTCTACATCTTTACTATCTTCACTTTTCCATGAAGGAATAAATAGTAATGTTAAAATTATAATAAGAAGTATTACAACAGCTACAGAGCCAAATATCCATCTCCAACCAATAACTGGTAATAAAATTTGAACAGGCAATGTTGAAAAAACAAAACCCATTGAAAGCACCATTAACATCCATGCATTAGCTCTTTGTTGGTATTCATCTGCAAACCAAATTCTATAACCAGTTAAAGGTCCCATTAAACATGCACTAACACCAACTCCAATTAAAATTCTTGATATCAGTAGACCAGAAAAACTTTGTGCTAAAGCAAAAGCAGTTGTTCCAATAATTGCAATTAATAAAAAAGATGAAACTACTTTTTTAGGTCCATGTTTATCAAGTAAATATCCAAGAGGTATTTGCATAGATGCAAATCCTAAAAAATAACCACCAGCTAATAACCCTAGATCACCAGCATTTAAATTAAACTCTGAAGTTAATAAAGGAGATAAAGTTGCTGTAATTGCTCTTAAAAGTGCAGATATAAAATATCCACAAGCAAATACAAAAAATATTAGAACCGCTTTTTTAATCGGCAAAATATTTTTTTCCATTAATTTAAATTAGAAATTTAAAGATATATCACGATGGATAGAGTTGCAACTTGCAACAAATTTCGCCTGTTCTTTTGTTAAACGAGATTGTAATCTTAAACCTATATTATTTTTAATAACCTCATTATATTTTTCAAGTTCTGGCATTAAATTTTGAGCTGCATCTTTTCTCCAATTTACTTCCTTATCAAACAAAATAAATACTTCTGAGCTTGTATCTGAGATTTTATTTTCATCTATTTCTTCACTATCAACTAAAGAATATAGATCATCTAATCTATTGGCAAATTCCTCTGTACCTGAAATTTCACTTAGTTTTTCAAATAGACTATCTATAATTGAAATTGAATTTTGATAGTTTTTATTATTAATTTCGTATTTTAAATTTTGAATTTCAGGTGAAAGTTTTTGTAAATTTTCATGATCTTTTATGAACATAGCAATTTGATCTAGATTATCATATGCTTCATCTACATTTTTTTTATATCTTTTTGTTTGTGTATTTTTAGCTTTCTGAATAATTTCAAATTCTTTATTTTTAGATGTCCAATTTTCTGGAATTTGTTTTGCTATTTCATCAATTTCTAACTTATAATCTTCAATTCTAAGTTCGATTTTATTTTTTTTAGATAAGTCATCTTTTTCCAAATTTCTAATTTCCGCTTTTGATTTTTCTATTTTTAATTCTATTTTTCTTATTTTCTTTTGTTTTTTTCTTACATTGAAATGAAGGTCTCTATAATCTTCAGCAAATAAGTTATAATCTTCCTCAGTTTTTTGAAGTTTTTTAACCAGCGCAAAAGTTCCAAGCGCGTTTTCAAAATGTTCCTCAAAAATATCTAATTTATCATTAGGAAGATCTGAAGGAACCAGTTGCTCAAAACTTTTTATAGCAGCTGTGATTTTTTGCTCATCATTGTTGTAAATATCAAATTTATATTCTTGTAAACAATGTTGAAGCTTAGGATTCATTGGAGGCGGGGCCACATGAGATGTTAAGTATGTTCTAGCAGGTAAATAGTTTACTAAACTTGGATAAAAACCTACAATCGCAAGTCCAATTAATTGTAATGCTATAAAAGGAACAACACCTTTCCAAATATTTAAGGTTGTAATAAATTTCGGTGCAACACCTTTTAAATAAAATAAAGCAAAACCAAAAGGGGGAGTTAAAAAAGAAGTTTGTAAATTTACCCCAATCATTACACCTAACCAAATTGCACTAACATTAGCTCCTGTTTCAGCTAATAATATTGGTGCAATAATAGGAACAACTACTACTGCAATTTCTATGAAATCAAGGAAAAAACCTAAAAGAAAAATTACTATCATGACAACAATAAATTGAGTCCAAAATCCACCTGGCAAATCTTGTAAAAAATCTCTTACTAATTCTTCACCTCCAAAAGCCCTAAACCCTGAAGTTAACATTGCTGCACCTAAAAGAATTATGAATACCATCGAAGTAGTTACACAAGTTTCAGTAACAACTTCTTTTAAAACGTTATCAACTTTATAAGATCTCCAAAAGCTCCAAATTATACCTATTAAAAAGATTAAAGTAAAAAAACCTGTGATTAGAATTGCAGTTAAGTTTCTAGTTTCTATTGCTTTAATATTTAAATTATAATTATTTGAAATATAAAAAATTGGAATTAAAGCTACAACAGATATTAGTAATGGATAATATGCATCCTTTTTACCTTGATGCAGACGATACCCAGCCATTATAGTCGCTCCTATTGCACCAATTGAACCAGCTTGGTTTACTGTTGCAATACCCATTAATATAGATCCAAGAACTGCAAATATTAATGCAAGCGGTGGAATTATTACCATTATAACTTTCATCCAAAATTTAAAATCAAATTGACCTTTAAATGGAACTGGTGGAGCTGCTCTAGGATTTAATCTTGCATATACAAATACATACAACATATACAAACCAACTAATACTAATCCAGGTAATAATGCACCAAGAAACATATCACCAGCACTAGTAGAACCTACTCTAAACTCACCAGGCATATTAAATTCACCTGTGATTAATTTATAGTCTGCCTGTCTCATTGTATTTGCTACATCAGCAGCACTAGCTAATTGGTCTGCAATAATAATTAAAACAATTGATGGAGGAATTATTTGCCCAAGTGTTCCAGATGAACAAACTATTCCACTTGCAAGACTTCTATCATATTTGTTATTTAACATAGTGGGCAATGAAATTAAGCCCATTGCAATGACAGTTGCTCCAACTATTCCTGTGGTTGCTGCAAGTAATGCTCCAACAAAAATTACTGAAATTCCAAGTCCTCCAGGGATAGGGCCAAACAATTGTCCCATAGTTACCAAAAGATCTTCAGCAATTTTAGATTTTTGTAACATGATACCCATGAAAATAAACAAAGGTATTGCTATTAAAGTATCAGTTTCTACATCCCAATAATTACTCCTGAAATTTGTAATCCCTGCTGTTAACCATTCTATTGGTCCATCAGTTGCATAATATGCACCCACATCCCCTTCAAAAAGATATCCGAAGAAAGCTGCAGCACCTATTGAAATGATAGCTGAACCTGGTAATGCAAAAGCAACAGGAAAACCTGATGCCAATGCGACTATCATAATTAAAACAAGTAAAGATAAAAATAAATGTTCCATAGTTTAACTTTTTAAAAGTTTATAACTGCTACTCATAAAATAGCTTGTAAATTGAATTAACATACTGACAGCAAATACAGCTAAATATACTGCCATTAGATAAAGTAAATATAATCCGTTTGATCCTTGTTGTGTAATTTCAAAAGAAATAACAGGACCATTAATAATACTTGCTTTACCACCCATTCCTAAAAATAAAACGATAAGACATAGTGGAATTCCTAACAGCAAAGATCCCATTGAATTTGTCCAGGCTTTTTTTCGTTCACTAAAGCCAGTGTATAAAACATCAACTCTCACATGGCCTTCATGCATTAATGCATATGCACTAGCAAAAAGATAAAGGGCAGAGTACCAAAAACGAACTAAATCTCCCTGAAAAGCTTGTTCATACTCAAATATGAATCTTGATACTACAATAAAAAATTCACTAGCAACAACTAAAACAGCTAACCAAATAAAACCTACTGTTCTTGTAAAATAACCAATTACAAATGAAATTAATATTAAAGGAAAATGAACAAAAGTAATTCTAAAGGCTGGAATAACTAATTTAACTTTTAAAGTTTCGCCAAAAATTGGTTCAACTAATTTCTCTACAACCATAAATGAAACTATTAAATCTGCGATTCCAACAATTAAAACTGCCCAAAAAGATGAACGAATAATATAAGCTGTGAATTTAGTAAGAATTTCTGAGTCAGTTTCTAAAGTTTGTTTAATAGATCTAAATACATAAAAAATTGCTAATAATATTGAAGCAAAATAAAAAAATAATTGTATGTAGGCTGTTGTTAATAATGAACCTTCCAAAGGGTTGCTTAATTTTTTAAATCCAAACAAACCATAATGTGAAAATAATTTTTTAACACCAGGCCATTCGAACCATACTGTTAAAACATTGTTAATTAGGAAAATAAAAGTAATAGCTAATATTGAATAACTAAATATTCTTATCAATATTGGTAAATTACTTTTTGAAATCATAAAATAAAAAATTTTTGTCTTATTAAAAAAGGGCCCTAAAAAGGGCCCTTAATTTTTAATATTATCAAACTTTAAGTATTATAGTCCTAAAGCTCTGTTTCTTTGTGCAATGTATGGTGAGTCTGATAAGTTTGTCCAAGCACCAATCTCTTTACGAGCTTTAACAAACGCTGCGTGCGTTCTAGCTGCAAGATCACTGTGTTGTTGAACTTCATCATAAACTTCAGCAGCACCTTTAGCAAAAGCATCATAGACTTTGTCATTAAACTTCTCAAGTTTAACACCATGATCATTTATTAAACGACCTAATGCTGCACCATTTTTAGCATTGTACTCAGCCATAGTGATTTCATCAGCCCAAGCACAAGCAGTTTTAATAATCATTTGGTCTGATTTTGTTAAACCAGTAAACCAAGATTTATTAACACCACATGCTAACATCGAACCAGGTTCGTGCATACCAGGATAGTAATAGTATTTAGCAGCTTCATGGAACTTCATAGCCTCGTCATTCCAAGGACCTACCCATTCAGTTGCATCGATTGCACCTGACACAAGGTTTTCATAAATTTGTCCACCAGGAAGTGAGATTGGAGAACCGCCAAGTTTTCCAAGTACTTGTCCACCTAATCCAGGCATACGCATTTTTAAACCTTTTAAGTCGTTAGCTGATCTAATTTTTTTGTTAAACCAACCACCCATTTGAACTCCAGTGTTACCAGCTATGAAACTTTGAGTACCAAAGTCATCAGTTAGCTCATCCCAAAGAGCTTGTCCTCCACCATGGTGGATCCAAGCATTGATTTCAGAATATGTGAAACCAAATGGGCATGCTGTAAAATATCCAAATGCTGGGTGCTTTTTAACCCAATAGTAGTCTGCGCCGTGATACATTTGTGAGTTACCAGAGGCAACTTCATCAAATGAGTCAAATGCTTTAACTCTTTCATTTGCAGCGTAATAAGTAACTTGTATTCTTCCGTCACTCATATCGCTTAGTCTTTTTGCAAGTCTTTGTGCACCAGTTCCTAGACCAGGAAAGTCTCTTGGCCAAGTAGCTACCATTGCAGCTTCTACTCTTTCAGCAGCAACTGCTGGAGCAGCTAAAGATGATGCAGCGACAGCGGCAACACCAGTTGCAGCAGCAGCTTTAAAGAACTTACGTCTTGAAGGTGATTTGTTTACCTTCAATGATTTTTTTTCTTTAATCATATTTTTCCCTCTTATTAGTTAATTAACTAATTTTATTTAAGCATATAACTAAGTAAGAGTCTTAAAAAAAATACCCAATATGAACATAATTACAATTATAGATTGTATATTTTAATTTAGATCAAAAATTTTTCCCGGATTCATTATATTATTTGGATCCATACTTCTTTTAATAGATTTCATTGCAGGCAAGTTGTCAGGATGTTGTTTCAATAAATAATGTTTTTTTTGCAAACCAATACCGTGTTCCCCTGTTATTGTTCCTTCTAACTCTAAAGCTTTTTGAATAAGTTTATCGCTATAGTCTCTTATTAGTTTTTGTTTTTCTTCATCTTTAGGATCATACAAAATAATAGAGTGAAAATTACCATCACCAACATGACCAACCATTGGAGCAATTAGACCATTTTCTTTAACATGTTTTTCAGCCCAAGAAACACATTCTACTAACTTTGAAATAGGAACACATATGTCTGTAGAATATACTTTCATATTATGACCTAAAGCTTTAACTGAATAATAAACATCATGTCTTGCCTTCCACAATTTATTTCTTTCTTCAATAGACTCAGCCCATTTAAAATCACTTCCCCCATTATTTTTAGATAACTCTTCAACAAGTTTTATTGTTTCTTTGTTCGAAGTTTCACTACCATGAAATTCAAAAAAAAGAGTTGGGGAAGCTTTTACATTTTCTAATTTTGAATATTTAATACTTATTTCCATTTGATCTTTGTTTAACATTTCAATTCTTGCAACATTTAATCCATATTGGATTACTTCTTGAGAAGTTAAGACTGCTGAATCTAAATCAGGAAAATAACAAACTGCACTCATAATATTTTCTGGAATTGGAGACAATCTCAATTGTACTTCAGTTATAATTCCTAATGTTCCTTCAGAACCAATAAATAGATTGGTCAAATTATATCCTGCAGAAGATTTTTTTGCCCTGCCTCCTGTTTTAACAATATCTCCATTTGCTAAAACTACAGTTAAGCCTGATACCACTGTTCGCATTGTTCCATACTTAACTGCCATCGTACCAGATGCTGAAGTGGAAGCCATTCCACCCAATGCAGCATCTGCACCTGGATCGATAGGAAAAAAAACTCCATCCTCTCTTAAATACTCATTTAGTTGTTTTCTTGTAACATTTGCTTGAACTCTACAATCAAAATCAGCTGCATTAACACTTAAAACTTTATTCATTTTTTCTAAAGAAATTGTAATTCCATTTTCATTGCCTACTACATTTCCTTCAAGAGAAGTCCCTGTTCCAAAAGGCACAACGGGAATTTTATTTTCATTACATAATTTCAATATTTTTGAAACTTCATCATTTGTTTCTGGAAAAACTACTGCTTTAGATAAAACTGGATCATATGTATCTTCACCACGAGCATAATTTGCTCTTGTAGACTCAGAGATTGAAAATCTACCATTAAATATACTTTTTAATTCTTTTTGTATCTGTTCGTTCATTTTTATTTAAATAATTTTAAATTATATAATAAATTTTACTATATTAACTTAACATTTTTTTGATATTTTCTAGCGCCTTAGAAATATTATCTTGAGAGGCCGCAAAGCTAAATCGTACATAATTTACAGCTTTTTTCCCAAAAGATGTACCCGGCACAATTGCTACACCTGCTTCATGCAGGCATTTTTTTGCAAATTCCAATCCATTCATTCCAGTTCCTATTACATTTGGAAAAGCATAAAATGCTCCACCTGGTAAGCTACATTCAATTCCCTTAATACTATTTAGTCCATCAAATATTAACTTTCTTCTTTTAGAAAACTTTTCCATCATAAAATTTATTGGTTCATCTGGACCATCAAGAGCAGCAATTCCCCCAAATTGAATAGCAGCATTTACACATGAATGATTATTTACACAAAACTTAATAACATGTTCTACCAATTTTTTTGGCCATACTGACCAGCCTAATCTCCAACCGGTCATTGAATAAGCTTTACTCCATCCGTCGAGAACTATTAATCGATCGTATAATTCAGGATAATTAAAAAAAGTTGGCATTTTTTTTCCATCAAAAATTTGTCTGCTATAAATTTCATCACTTAAAATTGCAACATTAGGAAATTTTTTCAAACCTTCTGCTAATTTGTCTATATGTTTTTTTTCAGTGAATGCGCCTGTGGGATTGTTTGGATTATTTAAAATTATTAATCGAGTCTTTTCATTAATTAGTGACAATATTTTTTCTGGGTTAATTGAAAAATCTTTGTTCTCAAGCATATTAATTGGTACTGTTTTTGCTCCAGTATAATTAATCATTGATTCGTAAATTGGAAAACCTGGATCTGGATAAATAATTTCAGCATCTTGTTCACCAAATAGTGTTATTGCGTAATACATAGTTGGTTTGCCACCAGGCATAATAACTACTCTTTCTGGATCAATATCTACGTTGTAAAGTTTTTTAATTTTTCTTGTAACAGCTTGTCTACATTCTATTATTCCATTGGGTAAAACATATCCATGATGACCGTCATCTAACGCTTTTTTTGCTGCATCCACTGCATGTTTTGGTGATTTAAAGTCTGGCTGACCTATACCTAAATTAATTATTTTCTTTCCTTCTAATTCTAATTTTTTTGCTTCTGCTAAAATTTTAAAAGCTGACTCTGTACCTAGTTTTTCAAGGTTTTTTGCTAGTTTCATAATTATTATTTTTTAAAAATAATTTTTGAACTATTTAATTCTTTTAAACTTTTACAGCCCATTAATAACATATTTCTCTCAATTTCTTTTTGCATATTTTGTAATGCACGTTCCACGCCTGCTTGACCTCCAGATGCAAGAGAAAATAAAAACATTTTTCCAAAACTACAAGCTTTAGCCCCTGCTGCAATTGCTTTTAAAACATGAGTTCCTCTTCTTACTCCACCATCTAATATAATTTCTAATTTATCGCCAACTGCATCTGAAATTTCTTTAAGTTGATCAAATGGAGATCGTGATCCATCTAATTGTCTTCCACCATGGTTTGAAAGAAATATTGCAGTACAACCAATATCGATTGCTTTTTTTGCATCCTCAACTGACATTACTCCTTTTAATGCAAATGGACCATTCCATTTTTTTATACAATATTCTGCATCTTGCCAATTCATTCCTGGATCATACTGTTCGTTAACATATTCTATTACTGATTTTGTTATATTAGTTCCTTTATCAGTTTTATGTTTAACATTTGAAAGCTCAAATTTTTTATTTGTTAAATAATTAAACACCCAACCTGGTCTTACTGCAAATTCAAATAAACTTTTTATCGTAAGTTTTGGGGGAGTAGTAAAACCCGTTCTATGATCTCTCTCTCTGTTACCGGCTACTATTGTATCAACTGTTAAACACAAACCATCAAAGTTTGCTTTTTTACATCTATCAATCAAATCATCTGTAATAGATTTATCTTTATGAATATAAAGTTGAAATAGTTTTGGACCACTTGAAACATTTGCAATCTCTTCAATGGATGATGTAGCCATTGTAGACATGCCATACATTGTTCCTAATTTTTCAGCTGCTCTTGCAGAAGCTCTATCTCCTTCTGGGTCATACAATCTTTGCATAGCTGTAGGAGATAAAAAAATTGGCATACTTATTTTTCTGCCAAAAATTTCTGTTGAAATATCTGGTTTTCCACCTCCAGCTAAAACATTTGGAATTAAATCACATTGACTAAAAGACTCAGTATTTCTTTTTAAGGTTGTTTCATCATCTGAGCCTCCATCAATATAATGAAAAATTGGAGATGGTAATTTTTTTTTTGCTAATTTTCTAAAATCATCAAAATTGTGACAATCATTTAGATTCATGCTTTTCTAAACCTTAAATTGTTTCTATTTAAATCACTTATCTTTTTACAGCCCATAAGTTTCATATCTCTCTCGAGTTCGGCCTTATACTGTCCCAAAGCTCTTTCAACACCAGCTTGACCAGCTGCTGCTAATGCATAAAGATAGAGTCTTCCACCAGAACACGCTTTAGCGCCAATAGATAATGCTTTAAGCATATGAGTACCTCTTTGGAATCCTCCTTCACAAATAACATCTATCTTATCTCCAACTGCATCTACAATTTCTGCTAATTGATCAAATGGTGATCTTGATCCATCAAGTTGTCTTCCTCCATGATTTGAAACCATTATTCCTGAACATCCAATATCAACTGCTTTTTTAGCATCTTCAACACTCATCACTCCTTTAAGTGCAAAATGACCTCCCCATTGTGAACATAATTTTTCAGCATCATTCCAATTCATAGATTGATCCAGCATAGTAGAAAAATAATTACCAATAGAAGTGTTCGTGCTAGTACCTTCTTTTACATATTCTTGAAGATGTGGCAATTCGAACTTACCCTTTGTTAAATAGTTTATTCCCCACATTGGTTTTGTAGCAAAGCTATACAAACTTGATAATGTAAGTTTAGGAGGAGAAGTAAACCCAGTCCTAAGATCTCTTTCACGATTTCCTCCTGTAATTGTGTCTACTGTTAAAGCTAAAACATCAAACTTTGCTGCCTTTGCTCTTTCTAAACAAGAATCATTTAAACCTCTGTCTTTATGAAAATAAAACTGAAACATTTTTGGTGTATCAATTAATGAAGCTATTTCTTCAACACTTACAGTAGCTAAAGCTGAAACTCCAAACATTGTATTAAATTTCTGAGCTGCTTTTCCTACTGCTCTTTCTCCATCGTAATGAAAAAGTCTTTGTAAAGCTGTCGGTGCACAATAGAAAGGAAGATCTAATTTTTTTCCAAATATAGTAGTTGATAAATCAATATTTTCTACACCTCTTAATACATTTGGAACTAAATCTACATCGTCAAATGAACTTGTATTTCTTCGGTAAGTAATTTCATCATCAGCAGCACCATCGATATAGTGAAAGATTGGTGAAGGTAATTTTTTTTTAGCTAGTTTTCTAAAGTCACTAAAGTTGTGACAGTCTTTAAGATTCATATTTATATTTTAAAATTGTTTAATAAAATTGAACATATAACTATTTGCCCCAGGATTTTTGTCTCCTAAACTAGCATTAGATATATGGTTATAGGAAAAACCTAATTCGCTGTTAGAAAAAACATCCATTGAAAATTGGAGTTCAGTTTTAAATTCAATTGCATGACCTAAATCCTTTCCATCACCCTGGCTATATATCCCTGGAGTAAAAGATGGAGTAAAATTTAATTTACCTAAATCATAAAATGCTTGAATCCCTGTATAACCATATAGAGCATTATTTTCAGTAATCATGAAACCTGTAACTGGAGATATATTGCCTAAAAAACTATCTCTAACTAAATTTTCATTTTGGTGTTCTATTCCAAATAATGCTGCTCTTTGTCCATCATCACTAAAATCAAACATTCCACTATAAAAATTTATTTCATGCTCATTAAAATTTTCTTTCTTTTCTTCACCATATGAAGAAGTTAGCAAGGTAAATAAAAAAAATAGACTAAAAATTATTTTTAGTGATTGTTTCATATTTTTTTCTCTAATTAATAAATACTTTTTTATAAATTAATATGCCTCCAAAAATAAATAAAAGCAACGGAAATGCCCACAATATTAAATTTTTTTTGTCAAACTCTGGGTCATAAACAATCCATTCACCATATTGATTTTTTAAATAATCATATATTTGATCTTCAGATTCTCCATTTTCAATTTTATTTTTTATTAATAATTTCATACTTAGGGCAAAATCTGATTGTGAATCATAAACTGATTGCCCTTGACAGATTAGACATCTAAGATTTTTAGAAATTTTATCAATTATCATGGAATTATCATTAGCTATTAATAATTTTTGAAATGATAAAATTAAAAAAAATATTAATAAAATTATTTTTATTATTCTCATGATTTGATTAAATTTATAATTTCTAAGATATTATCATGGGTTAAAGGCCCAATATATTTCCTTATAACATTGGATTCATTGTTTATAAGAAAAGTTTCAGGAACTCCATAGGCTCCTAATGAGATAGATATAACGCCATCTGGATCTGTTAAAATTTTTGAAAAAGGATTGCCTAATTTATTTATGAAATTGATAGCATTGTTTTTTTTATCTTTGTAATTAAGACCTATAATATTTATATTTGTTTTTTCTTTTAAATCCATAAGCACTGAATGTTCTTGCTTGCAAGGAATACACCATGAAGACCATATATTTATAATGGTAAACTTATTAACCTTGATTATATCATTTGAATCAAATTGTTCGTTTGAAAATAATTCTTTGCTAATGAAAGCAGATAAATTTTCATTCTTTATTTTTTCTGTAGTATAAATATTAGAATTATCTAGACCTTTGTAGAATATAGAAAAAATAAATAAAAAAAACAAAAACAAAATTGAATAAAAAATATTTTTTTTCATATATTACAATCTTTTAAATATTCCTAAAATACCTCCAATTGAAATTAAACATGTTGATATCCATATCCAAATCATAAATTGTTTTGTTTGATATCTAACATTAAAAATTTCTTCTCCTTTTAATAAATTTATAACTAAAAATTTATCAAAAAAGATCGTCGACTTTATATCTGCTTCACTTGTCAATATATTGGGTTGATTATAAATTCTAATTTCAGGATACAAGTAAATTGAATTCTTTTTTTTATCTATTATTTCAAAATTTGCTATAACAGATTTATAATTTTCTTTCTTATGTGTTTCTAAACTCAAAAACTTTATTTGTTCTTTTTTATAAATTACTTCTTGCCCTATTTTCATATTTGCTGAAATTTCACTTGAAAATAAACTATTTAATAAAATGCTTAATACAAACAAACTAAATCCAAAATGTGAGATTGTCTGTGAAATATTGTGCTTATTTACTAAAAATTCTCTTATAGTCGTTAATAACAAATATAAAGCAGCTCCGCCCAAAATAGATGTAAATAAAATTTCTGTTGATGTGTTTTTTATTAAATAAAAAGATATTAATATACATATTAAAAATAAACCAATTCTTGAATATTTTATATTTTTATAATTATCTTTAATCCAATTAAGCTTTGGCCCTAATGACATAAAAATTAAAAAAAATGTCAAAAAAGGAATAAGTAATTTATTAAAAAATGGTGGACCTATAGAAATTTTTTCATCTACCATAACTTCTAAAAATATTGGATAGGTAGTTCCTATTAAAACTACAGATAAAAAATACATCATAAACCAATTATTAACTAAAATTGAAGTTTCTTTGCTAACTAAAAAGAATTTTTTCTGCGGTGTGGCTTCTTTTTCTTGGTAAATAAAAAATAAAATTAAAGATAAAATAATTAAAAAAAATAAAAATAATAAAATAAATACTCCTCTTGCTGGATCATTTGCAAATGTATGAACTGAATTTAATATGCCAGACCTGACTAAAAAAGTCCCACTCATGCTGAGTGTAAATGTTGCAATAGATAATATTAAAGTCCATGACTTAAGCAGTTGCCTTTTTTCTAGTACTATAATTGTATGAAGAAGTGCAGTTAAACACAGCCATGGCATTAAAGAAACATTTTCTACAGGATCCCAAAACCAAAAACCTCCCCAACCAAGTTCATAATAAGCCCAAATTGACCCCAGCAAAATTCCTATGGTTAAAAAAAACCATGCTGTTTGAATCCATTTTTTTATGTGCTTTGCCCATTTACTATTAATGTTATTTTGAATCAATGATGCTAAAGATGCAGAAAAAATTATTGATGATCCAACATAACCTAAATATAAAATTGGAGGATGAATTGCTAGGGCAGGATCTTGTAGAATTGGATTTAAACCAAGACCCTCTTTTGGAGCAGGAAATAATAAGTTAAATGGATTTGAAGTTGAAAGTAAAAATAAAAAAAACCCACAAATAATAATTTGTTGAAAAAAAACTGATAGCAATCTGTATTTTGTAGGTTGTTTTTTTGAAAAAATAATAAATAAAAAAATAAATAAAGTTAAAACAAGTAACCAAAGTAACAAACTGCCTTCATGATTACCCCAGGTTCCTGTAATTTTATAAAATAATGGTTTAGTTGTATGAGAATTATTATAAACAGTTTCATTAGTAAAATCTGAAACAATAAAAGAATAAATTAGAGAAATAAAACTTAATACAACAGTAAAAAACTGCAAAAATAAAATTGAAAAAATATTTTGGTTTATTTTTTTGTTATTTTTTTTAAAACAAAAAATCGAATAAATAAGTAAAATAATCGAAAGTATAAATCCCAATATAAGTGAATAATATCCTATGTAACTGGAAATCACTTATTTTTCTCCAGAGCCTCTTTGACTTCAGGTGGCATATAATTTTCATCATGTTTTGCTAATATTTTGTCGGCATTAAAAAAACTGCGGTCTTTTAAATAGCCCTCAGCAACTACACCTTTTTCTTCGGAAAATAAATTAGGAACGGCACCAGAATAAATAACATTTATATCGTTTTTAAAATCAGTTATAACAAAACTAATTTCATTCTGATTTAATTTAATTGTATCTTTTTTTACCATTCCTCCAACTCTAACTTTTTCTTTGCTATCGATTTCAGATAAATTTTTTATTTCTGTAGGAGAAATAAAATATACTACGTTCTCTTCTAAGGATTTAAGAATTAAAAAAACAGTTAGTACTAGAATTAAAAAAATAAATGATAAAAACAATAACCTTAATTTAACTTTTTTACCAAACATGACTTAATAAAGTTAAATTTTTGAAACTAAATTACTTGCTAAAATTCCTTTATATGTTTTTTGTGTTCTAACAGTATTTTTTTTATCAGAGGTTAAAGTTAAATATTTAGCATCAAATTTGTTTTTTTCTTTAACGAGCTGAAATTTAATTACTGTGTATAGAACTCCGAAACTTATCAATGTAAACGAAAATGCAGACCAAACGTAAATCCCATAACCATTCATCGAAATAACTTCATTAATCATAATCTATCTAACCCTTTATTTTTAATTTTTATCAGTTCTGTATTATATTTCATCAAAAAAATCATGATAGAAAATAGTGCAAATGCCGCAGTCATTAAGGCCAAAGGAATAATCATAGATGAGTGTATCGAAGTTCCTGAAAATATATTTACTGAAGCAGGCTGATGCAATGTTGACCACCAATCAACAGAGTATTTTATGATTGGAACATTAATTACTCCCAATATTGCAATGAATGCTGTTATTTTATGAATTTTTTCTTTATCTTCATAAATTCTCCATGCTAAAATATAAATTATATAAAACAAAGCTAATATTAACATCGATGTAATTCTTGCATCCCAAGCCCACCAGGTTCCCCAAGTTGGTTTGCCCCAAATAGATCCAGTTACAAGAGCAATGATATTAAATACTAAACCTGCTGGCGCCAAACTTTTTGCAATTAAAATAAAAGATTTAATTTTAAAAATTATTATTAGAAAAGATAAAATTGCAATTGTTGAAAAAGTACCTAAAGCTATCCAGGCAGATGGCACATGTACATACATTATTCTTACTGAATGGCCTTGTATATAATCTTCAGGAGAAAGAATTAACGCTTCAATTAACCCAATGGAAATTATAATTATAAAAAGAAATAAAACGTATTTTGGAGCTCTAGATGTTATTAAAAAAATCTTATTTGGCTCAAAATTTTTTAACATTTAAGACTTATATCTTTAAAAATTTATTTTGTTGATTAATTTTTTAGATTATTCCGATCAAGAATACTATAGAGGGAGATAAATAAAGGATAAAAAAGTATCCTTGATCAGAATATTACTCTTTATAAACCTAAGTTATGTCCAAGTTTTGAGTTAATTGTGTTTGAATATTGTCTATTTATTAATTTGAAGGTTTAAAATAGGTTGAGCCCTTTTTGCCAGAAAATATCTCATTTATTAGAGGATGCTTTATAGGCTCTTCAGACTCATCGACTAATAAGTTCTGCTCAGATACGTAAGCTTCATAAGTAACATCGTCATTTTCAGCTAGAAGGTGATAAAAAGGCTGGTCTTTTCTTGGTCTAACATTTTTTGGTATTGATTGATACCACTCTTCTGAATTATTAAATTCAAAATCAACATCATAAATAACACCCCTAAAGTCGAAGTGCTTATGCTTTACTATATCACCAATAGAAAATTTCGCTTTTTGAATACTCACGTGATTAAATATGGGGATTTAAATTAAAAAATCAATAAAAAAATTTTAAAGTTTTTTTATTCTGTTAATATGTTTTCTGTGAACAAATCATTTATCAAATTTATCACTGATTTTGGACCTTTATTGGTTTTTTTTAGTTTTTATTACAAAAGTGAAAAAAACTTAACTGTAGCAATTCCTCCATTTATAGTTGCAACTATCATCGCTTTAATTGTTGTTTGGATTTTAGAAAAAAAAATTCCAATGGTACCTTTACTTGGTGGAATATTTATTACTTTATTTGGAGGACTTACAATATACTTTGATAATCCTATTTTTATTTACATAAAGCCTACAATTATAAATATATTATTTGGTCTAGGACTTTTATTTGGAAAATTTTTTACAAATGAACCAGTTTTAAAAAAAATGCTTGGTAAATCTATACAATTAACCGATAAAGGTTGGAAAATTTTAAACTTGCGATGGGTTTATTTCTTTTTTGGTTTAGCACTATTAAATGAAATTATTTGGAGAACA
>CACDEU010000005.1 GCA_902551895.1 uncultured Pelagibacteraceae bacterium
AAACACTGTTGCATCAGCTGCAGCGACAGGTTCTGGTTGTGGTCCTAGTTCAATAAATTATGTTTTAGGTATTACAAAAGCTTACACTACTAGAGTTGGAGAAGGTCCTTTCCCAACGGAACTAACAGATGAAATTGGTGATAAGTTAGGGACTATAGGAAAAGAGTTTGGAACTGTTACAAGTAGAAAAAGAAGGTGTGGATGGTTTGACGGGGTTCTAGTTAGACAAACTATCAAAATCTCTGGTATAGATGGAATAGCACTAACTAAGTTAGATGTTTTAGATAAATTAGATGAAATTAAAATGTGTATAGCATACGAGATTGATGGAAAAAAAATAGATTATTTACCAGCAGCTGTAGATGATCAATTTAAAGCAAAGCCTATTTATAAACAATTTAAAGGATGGAACTGTTCAACCAAAGGTATAAAAAAATTTGATGACCTTCCTGATAATGCTAAATCTTATATAAAAGAATTAGAAAAATTTATAGAAACAAAAGTTGCAAGTATATCCACAAGCCCAGAAAGGAACGATACTATATTATTAGTTAACCCTTTTAGTAATTAGTTTACTGGAAGAAGATTTTTTGACTTTGCTGAGTTAAGCATATGTTTTTGTAATTTTTCAAAAGCTTTATTTTCTATTTGTCTGATTCTTTCTCTGCTTATTTTGAATCTTTTACTTAAATCTTCTAGCGTAGAAGGTTCATCTGTTAATCGTCTTGAATACAAAATTTCTTTTTCTCTATCGTTTAAAATTTTTATTGAGTCTTTTAAAAGATCTTTTCTTTGATCGAGTTCTTCTTTTTGGGCAAATTTCAGTTCTTGATCCATTTCTTTATCAACAACCCAATCTTGCCATTGATCTCCGTCTTCACCGACTGGAGCATTTAAAGAATGTTCTTTCCCAGCCAATCTTCTATTCATTGAAATTACTTCATCTTCATTAACATCCAATTTATTTGCAATTTCTGTTACGTGCTCATTTTTTAAATCACCTTCACTTTTTGGAGCAATTTGGTTTTTCAATTTTTTTAAGTTAAAGAATAATTTTTTTTGAGCTGTAGTTGTTCCAATTTTAACTAAACTCCAAGATCTTAAAATATATTCTTGAATAGATGCTTTAATCCACCACATTGCATAAGTGGCTAGCCTGAAACCTTTTTCAGGTTCAAATTTTTTTACTGCTTGCATTAGTCCAACGTTACCTTCTGATATCATTTCATTAACTGGCAAACCATATCCTTTGTATCCCATGGCAATTTTAGCAACTAATCTTAAATGGCTTGTAACTAGTTTTTCTGCAGATTTTAAATTTCCTGTTTGTTTCCAGTTTTTTGCCAACATATATTCTTCTTCAGCATCTAACATTGGGAACTTTTTTATTTGTGCTAAATAAGCGGAAAGACCACCTTCATTTGAAAGTAACGGTAGATTATAGTTTTTTGTATTGCTCATTTCGCTATTTATTTAATTAAGAAAATTAATTTTACAATCATTTTATTTGCTTAGTTTTCTTAAGGTTTTTAAAATTTTTTCAAGTTCTTGTGGCAAATTTGAGGTAAACTCAAATTTTTTTCCAGATTTAGGGTGTATAAAACCTAAAACTTTAGCATGTAGAAATTGTCTATCTAAATTTAATATCATTTTTTCTAAGTCTGAATTAATATTTTTTATTTTTTTAAATTTTTTTTTGTACTTTTTATCGCCCAGTATATTATTTCCTTTATAACTCATGTGAACTCTGATTTGATGTGTTCTTCCAGTTTCAAGTTTGCATTCTATTAAACTAAAACTAGGAATTTTATCGTTTTCAAAAACTTCTAATGTTTTATAATTTGTAATTGCTTTTTTTCCTTTAGTTAGACCAACTTCCATAAGTTGTCTATTTTTTGAGCTTCTTGTTATAAGTGTTTCAATTTTACCAAATTGAGGTCTTAATTTACCCCAGATAAGAGTTTGATAGACTCTTTTAATCGTATGTTCACTAAACTGATTTGATAATTTTTCATGGCTAATGTTATTTTTTGCTATAAGAATTAAGCCTGATGTATCTTTATCTATTCTATGAACAATTCCTGGTCTTAACTCATCACCAATGTTTGATAAATTTTTACTGTCATAATTTATTAATGCGTTAACCAAAGTTTTATCATAGTTACCTGCTCCCGGATGCATAGATATCCCTGCAGGCTTATTTACAACTAATAAATCCTTATCTTCATATGCAATATCTAATTTAAAATTAAACGGTTTTAATGAAGCTTTTTTCGGCTCAGGTATTTCAAGGCTAATATAGTCGTGCGTAAAAATTTTTTTAGATGGGTCAGAAATACTTTTTTTATTAATTTTTAATTTTTTATTTAAGATTAAATTTTTTATTCTAGTTCTGCTAAAATTTTTTTCTTTATTCGATATAAATTGATCTACCCTTTGACCATTTTCATCATTCTCGACAATTAAATTAATGATATTTTTCATAAATTATAATATTAATACTATATGCGCTTGTAGCTCAACTGGATAGAGCGCCTGACTTCGGATCAGGAGGTTCTGGGTTCGACTCCTAGCAGGCGCACCATTAGTTAACTGTTTTTTTTTCTAATAAACGTATAACTCCAGAATCATCAAAATTTTCTAGTCCTTGCTTGCATCCTGTTTCATATATTTTAAGTGCAACTTTAGTAAGAGGTAAATTTATAAAATGTTTTTTTCTTAATTTGTCAGCTAATTTCATATCTTTTTTAAAAATACTTAGTCTACTTAGTGGTTTAAAGTATTTTTTTTCTATCATTCTTTTTCCTCTATCAGCAAACATCCAACTTTGACCCGAGGAATTATTAATTATTTTAAATATTTTTTTTAAATTAATTTTTTCTTTTCTAGCTAGCATAATAGCTTCAGCGGCAGACACAATCTGAATTCCTGCCAGGCAATTATTAATAATTTTTACAGTTGAGCCAGTACCTATTTTATTTCCTAAATTATATATATTATTTCCTATATCTTTTAGTAAAGCTAAATTTTTTTTATATATATTTTTTTTTGAAGAAAGCATTAAACTTAACTTTCCATTCATGGCTTTTTTTGGCCCACCTGATACGGGGCAGTCAATATATTCAAAATTATTTTTTTTTAACTTAGTGTATATTTTTTTAACCCAATTTGGAGATACGGTAGTACAGTTAATAATAGTGTGATTTTTAGCAATTTTTAGACTTTTTTTAATTTCCATGAATGTATCAAAAATTTTTTGGCACTGATCTTCATTTAATACAATTATTATAAAGGTATTTGTTTTTAAAAAAATTTCTTTTAAACTTTTTACAAAAATAAAGTTTTTACTAGTTTTAATCCTATTGTATTTATTGACATCATAGCCAAAAATTTTGTATTTTTTTTTAAGATTCAGAGCAATTGCTGTTCCCATTGACCCTAAGCCAAGAATACTAATTTCTTTCTTCATATTTATTCTCCAATATTAATTAAGGTACCTTTTTTACGAGCTTTGCTGAAAGAATAATAAAACAAACAAACCGAAATAAACAAATATAATCCATTTAAGTAAAAGGCTTTAAAAATACTTTCTACGTTTACTGTTCCATCAATTAAAATACTTCTTGCTTCTTCGAAAATATAAACAAGCGGAAGCATGAAGGCAATTTTTTGAAATATTTCAGGTAATATTTCTACAGGATAATAAATACAACCAAATGGAGCTAGTAAAAACATTGTCGACCAAGCAATGTTCTCAAATGATGGCCCAAATCTTAACAATCCAGATGATACTAATATACCAAGGGTTATTCCAAATAAGTAAAGACTTAAGAACAATAAGAATAAACTTAAACCTAGATCTAATATAGAAATTCCAAATAGAGGAGAGGTTAGTAAAATTGCTGGAACTAAACCAATAAGTGCTCTAATCAAAGCAGTGAATATTAATGAAATTAAAATTTCACTCTTCTTAATTGGGGCAATAAATAAGTTTGTAAAGTTTCTACTCCATATTTCCTCTAAAAATAACATGTTAAAACCAATACTAGTTCTGAATAAAAAATCATAAAGTATTGCACATGTTAGTATAACTCCAACTGCATTGCTGTAGTAAGAACTATATGTAGAAAAAAAGTTTGAGATAAATCCCCATAACGTTATTTGTATAGATGGCCAATAAATCAAATCTAAGATTCTAGGAAAAGATCTTGTTATTAAATAAAAATGCCTTAAAAATAGTCCGTACATTCTTCCTAAATTCATTTTAATTCCTTACAAGTTTTAAAAAAACTTCCTCTAGATTTTTTCTACCATGTTTTTTAATCAAGTCATTTGGTTTACCTTGGTCTATTATTAAGCCATTTTTCATCATCATTATTGAGGAGCACAATCTAGTGACTTCATCCATGTTATGAGAGGCTAATAAAATTGATACTTTTTTTTCTTTTTTATAATTTTCTAAAAATGTTCTAACAAAATCTCCTATTTCAGGATCTAAAGACGCTGTAGGCTCATCAAGTAACAACACGCTAGGGTCATTGATTATTGCTTTAGCTAAACTTATTCTATTCTTTTGTCCAGATGACAATTCTCCTGTTACCCTATTAAGTAAATTTTCTAATCTTAATTTGCTAACCAAATAATCTATTTTTTCATTTAACTTTTTTACGGAATAAAGTTTACCATATACAATTAAATTTTGTTTTACCGTAAGTTTTTTTGGTAATTCTATGTACGGAGAAATAAAATTTATTTTTTGAAGAATTTCAATTGGATTTTTCTCTATTTTTAACCCATTAATTAACACATCACCACTTGTAGGTTTTAATAGACCCAATATCATTCCAATTGTTGTAGTTTTTCCAGATCCATTTGGACCAAGTAAACCAATAATCTCATTTTCTTTAATTTCAAAGCTTATATTTTTCACAGCCTCTTTTGTTCCGTAAGTTTTTTTTAGATTAATAACTTTTATAGAATTTTGCATTACTTAGTTGATGCTCTTTTTAATCGGTCGTTAATTGCTTCACCAAACCCAATGTTTGGAATTTTCTCAACAACTATACTTTTATAATTTTTATTTTTAATTACTCTTAAAATTCTATACAAATTTTTTGCTGCCTGTTTAAGATTTTTATTTTTACTTAAGTAATAATAATTTTTATAAGATTTTTTTCTTTTTTTAATTAGAATAAATGCCTCATTAGTTTTTGGTTTTGAAGTGTTTAATTTTATAGGAATCCCAGGAGAATAATGCAACTTCGATTGACCTGGTACAGTGATTTTTTGATTTTTTCTATCAAATTTAATATTTTTATTTAATACTTTATTAATTTTTGTTCTTTCGATTCCACCAAGTCTTAATATTTTAGGTTTATTAACCAAACTTATTATCGTTGATTCTAATCCAACTTTAGATCTACCTCCATCAAGTATAAATTTAATTTTATTACCAAATTCTTCTTTCACATCATCTTTGGAAATAGGACTTATTTTTGTTGAGATATTTGCGCTAGGCGCTGCCAGAGGGTAATTTAATAACTTTAAAAGTTTTTTTGTAAGAGGATGACTTGGAAATCTTATAGCTAAAGTTTTTTTGTTATTTGTAACATTTTTTGAAATCTTGCTACTTTTTTTTAACTTTAATACAAAAGTTATAGGACCTGGGCAAAATTTTTTGTAAAGTTTAAAAAATTGACTATTTGTAATACAATCATTATTTAGGATTTTAAGGTTATGATAGTGGACTATAAGTGGATTTTTTTTAGTTCTTTTTTTTAAATTAAATATTTTTAAAGTAGCTTTGTTAGAGTAGGCATTTCCTGCGAGTCCATATACTGTCTCAGTGGGTATAGCGACACACTCACTTTTATCTAAGTAATATTTAGATTTTTTAATATTTGAAAGATTGTTTTTCATGTATTAATACCAACTATTATATGAAAGATAAAAATTTACTAGATGATATTAAAACTAAATCTCTTAATGAGTTAACAGAACTAGCTAATAATATAATAGAAAAACTAGAAAATGAAAAAGATTTAGAGGCTTCTATAAATGATTATCAGGAATTAATAAAATTGAATAATTTGATAGAAAAAAAATTTCAACACACCTCGAAAGAAATATCCGAAGAAACAAGAAGTAAAATTAATATTATTTTGAAAAAAAATGAAAAAAAAACTTAATAAAGTTGCAAAAGATACAAACTCATTTCTTTCAAAGTTTTTATTAAGTCAAAAAAAAACTGACTTAATAAAATCTATGAGATATGGGCTTCTCCCAGGAGGCAAGAAAATTAGATCTAAACTAATAGTTGATGTTGGTAAAATTTTTAACATTGAATATAAAAAATTAATTTATCTAAGCGCAGCTGTAGAATGTATTCATGCATACTCATTGATTCACGATGACCTGCCGTGCATGGACAATGATAATTTAAGAAGAGGAAAATTATCAACACATAAAAAATTTGGAGAGTCCACAGCTATTCTTGCTGGAAATTCACTTCTTACAATTGCTTTTGAAATCTTGAGTCATAAAAAGTTTAATGTAAGTGACAAAGTTAAAATAAGTTTGATTAATTTAATATCAAAAACTTCTGGACACTCAGGTATAGCAGGAGGTCAGTATTCAGATTTAAACTTTGAGCATAGAAAAGTACCTATAAAAAAAATTATTGAAATGGAAATAAAAAAAACTGGTAAATTATTTAGTTTTTGCTGTATGGCTCCAACAATAATTTTAAAAAAAAATAAATATCTTAATATTTTTGAAAAATTAGGTTCAGAAATTGGACTTTTATTTCAAATATCTGATGATCTAATTGACTATAAAGGCAGTTCAAAAAAAGCAGGAAAAAAAACAAAAAAAGATATTAAAAAAGGAAAAGCTACCTTAATTAGTTTGCTAGGTTACAAAAAAACTATTAAATATAGTGAAAATATAAAAAAGAATATCTTTAAAAAAATTAATAAATTTGGAAAAAAGGCAAATGATTTAAAAGAAACTGTGAGTTTTATTTTAAGTAGAACAAAATGAATAAGGAATACAAATTTTTAGATGATATAAATTTTCCGTCAGATATAAGAAAACTTTCTGTATCAGATTTAAAAAATTTAGCTGACGAAGTAAGAACAGAAATGATAGATGCAGTATCTGTGACTGGTGGACATTTAGGTGCAGGTTTGGGTGTTGTAGAATTAACAGTTGCTTTGCACTACATTTTTAATACACCAAATGATAAAATAATTTGGGATGTTGGTCACCAAACTTATCCTCATAAAATATTAACTGGAAGAAAAGATAAAATTAGAACTTTAAGAAAAGGTGGGGGTCTATCAGGTTTTACAAAGAGATCTGAAAGTGAGTATGACCCTTTTGGTGCCGCACATAGTTCAACCTCAATTTCTTCTGCTCTCGGAATTGCAGTTGCAAATAAACTTTCAAATAAATCTAATGAAGTTGTTGCAGTAATTGGAGATGGAGCCATGAGCGCAGGAATGGCTTATGAGGCAATGAATAATGCTGGAACAAGCAAAACAAAGATGATTGTAATTTTAAATGACAACGATATGTCGATTGCTAAACCAGTTGGCGCAATGAGATCTTATTTAGCAAAACTCTTTTCTGGAAAAGTTTATTTTAGTTTCAGAGAAACAATAAAATTAATTATTTCTTCTTTTTCAAAAAGATTTAGTAAAAAAGCTGGCAAAGCTGAAGATTTTTTAAGATCTGCTGTCACAGGAGGTACATTATTTAATTCATTAGGATTTTATTACATAGGCCCTATAGATGGACATGATATTGATTCATTAATTTCTGTCTTAAAAAATGCAAAACAGATTAATTTTGAAGGTCCAATTATGATACATATCAAAACAGAAAAAGGAAAAGGCTATGAATTTGCCGAAAAATCAGATGATAAATATCATGGTGTAACTAAATTTAATGTAAACACTGGAGTTCAAGAAAAATCAAAATCTGTTAATCCATCATATACAAAAGTTTTTGCAAATACTCTTATTAAACATGCTGAAAAAGATAGCAAGATTGTTGGTATAACTGCTGCAATGCCATCAGGAACTGGAATGGATATTTTTGCAAAAAAATTTTCATCAAGAATGTTTGATGTTGGTATTGCAGAACAACATGCTGTAACTTTTGCGGCTGGTTTAGCTACTGAAGGTTTTAAACCTTATGCAGCAATTTACTCTACTTTTTTACAAAGAGCTTATGATCAAGTAGTTCATGATGTAGCCATTCAAAGTTTACCAGTAAGATTTGCGATTGATAGAGCGGGATTAGTTGGTGCTGATGGACCAACACATGCAGGATCTTTTGATATAACTTATCTTTCAACCTTACCCAATTTTATAGTAATGGCTGCAAGTGATGAGGCAGAGCTCGTAAGAATGATTAATACCTCAGTGGATATTAATGACAAACCTTCAGCTTTTAGATACCCAAGAGGAAATGGCGTAGGAATAGAATTGCCAAATATTAACGAAAAATTAGAAATTGGAAAAGGTCGAATTATTAAAGAAGGAAAACAAGTAGCAATTTTAAATTTTGGTGCAAGATTGAATGAATGTTTGATTGTGTGTGAAAATTTAAAAAAGAAAGGTATTAATTTAACTTTATTCGATGCAAGATTTGCAAAACCCCTAGATGAAAATACAATTTGGCAATTAGCTAGAGATCATGAAATAATTATCTCTATTGAAGAAGGTTCTATTGGTGGTTTTGGATCACATATTTCACAATATTTGTTTGATAATAATTTAATTGATAATAATTTAAAATTTAGATCCATGATATTGCCTGATAGATTTATAGATCATGATAAACCAGAGCAAATGTATAAATATGCTGGTTTAGATGCACACAGTATTGAAACTAAAATTCTTGATACTTTGAATTCAAAGGTTGTTATTAAAAAATCAAACTAAATTTTGCATTGTGCAAAATTCATTAGATAGTGATCTAATAAAACACAGTGCATCATTGCCTCTCCAATTGGTACTGCCCTTATACCAACACATGGATCGTGTCTTCCTTTAACAGAGATAGATGTATTCTTTCCAAATTTATCAATTGTTTTTCTTGATAAAAGAATAGAAGAAGTTGGTTTAACTGCAAAAGAAACAATTATATCTTGCCCAGAAGAAATACCACCAAGAATTCCTCCTGCATTATTTGATTTAAAATTAGTTTTCTTACCTTTTTGTATAATTTCATCAGAATTTTGCTCACCAGTTAATTGAGCAGAGTTCATGCCTGATCCAATATTGACACCTTTGACTGCATTAATACTCATCATAGCTGCAGCTAAATCCATATCTAATTTAGAATAAATTGGGGCCCCTAGTCCAATTGGAACACCTTTAGCTCTTACTTGAATAGTCGCCCCACATGAAGAGCCTGATTTTCTAATACCCAATAAATATTTTTCCCAAAGTTTTATAATTGATTTATCAGGACAGAAAAAAGGATTTTTATAAATAAATTTTTCGTCCCATTTGCTAGTATCACAACCTATAATTCCTATCTGCGTTACAGCACCAACAACTTTATATTTACTTCCTAGTTTCTTCTGTAATACTTTTTTTGCAATAGCTCCAGCAGCCACTCTACTAGCAGTTTCTCTAGCTGATTGTCTCCCACCTCCTCGGTAATCCCTTATTCCATATTTTTTAAAGTAGGTATAATCAGCATGGCCTGGTCTAAATTTATTTTTTATTGTTTCGTAATCCCTTGATCTCATATCTTTATTGTAAATTATCATTGAGATTGGAGTACCGGTTGTTTTTCCTTCAAACACACCCGATAAAATATTTACTTTATCATCCTCTTTTCTTTGAGTTGTAAATTTTGATTGACCAGGTTTTCGTTTATTAAGTTCAATTTGTATATCTTTTTCAGTTATTTTTATATTTGGAGGGCAACCATCTACTACACATCCTATAGCAGGTCCATGAGATTCACCCCAAGTAGTAAAACGAAATATCTTTCCAAAAGTATTAAATGACATTAAATATATTATATAAATTATTTTGTTGAAATTATGAATCAAAAAAACTCGCTAGGTATAGATTTATGCTTCAAGGATTTAGACAATCCAATAGATTTGTTTATAAATTGGTTTAACGAAGCTAAAAAAACAGAAATTAATGATCCGAATGCCCTTGCTTTAGCAACTGTAGGAAAAAATGGGACACCTTCTGTTAGAATGGTTTTACTTAAAGATTTTAATGAAAAAGGATTTGTTTTTTATACAAATTTAAATAGTCAAAAAAGTACTGAAATAAAGTCTAACCCAAATGCATCAATGTGCTTTCATTGGAAATCGATATTAAGGCAGGTAAGAATTACAGGAGAATTATCTAAGGTTTCTGAAGAAGATTCTGATAATTATTACAATAGCAGATCATATGGAAGTAAAATAGGAGCATGGGCTTCAAATCAAAGCAGTATTCTAAAATCTAGAGATGAGTTGCTAAAATCAATCGAAGAATTTAAGAAAAAATATCCAAGAGAAAAAAATATTCCAAGACCAAAATATTGGTCAGGATGGAACTTAAATCCTATTGAAATCGAATTTTGGCTTGATGGCAAAGACAGAATACATGAAAGACTGCGTTATACTAGACAAGATAATAATAAGTGGGAAAAAAATCTTTTAAGTCCTTAGTAAGATCTTTCTAAACTAAATGAAGTTAGGTTTTTAAGAATTTCCTTCTCTTTAGATTCATTAAAAATACTCAAAGAATTAGAAGCAAGGTTAATAAAATATTCTGCTTTTGTATAACAAGCTGAAATTATATTATAATTTTTTATCATTATTAAAACTCTTTTCAATTCTTCTTCACTTCTCTCATTTTTTTCAAACAATTTTTTCAGTTCATTTTTTTCGTTAGTATTGGCTTTTTGATAGAGAAGAATAATTGGTAAGGTAACTTTTCCTTCATAAAAATCGTTGCCTATTTTTTTTCCAAAGAATTTAAGTTCTGAATTGTAATCCAAAGTATCATCAGCTATTTGGAAAGTAAGTCCGAGGTTTTTTCCATAAAACTCTAAAGCTTCTTTAACTTTACTTTCTTTATTTGCCAAAATAGAACCTACTTTTGTTGCTGCTGCAAAAAGAGAAGCTGTTTTTGCAGAAATTATTTTTAAATAAGTTTCTTCAAGCATATCTATTTCACCTTTATGTTGTAGTTGTAAGACTTCACCTTGTGAAATTTCAGCAGATGTAGAAGATAGAAGTTTTAATATTTCTAAGTTTCCATCCTCCACCATCATTTCAAAGCATCTGCTTAACAAATAATCACCAACTAAAATTGATGATTGATTTCCCCAAATGCTATTTAAAGTTTTTTTTCCTCTTCTAATTTTGCTATTATCGATTACGTCATCATGCATAAGTGTAGCAGCGTGGATTAATTCGACACAGGCTGCTAAATTTATATCTCTACTACCTTTAGAGTATCCACAAATTTTTGCCGCCCCTAATGTGAGAAGTGCTCTAAGTCTTTTTCCACCAGTTCTTAAATGGTAGTTTGTCATTTCATCAACAAGGCTAACTTTGCTAGATAATTTTAATTTAATTTTCTCTTCAACTAATACTAATTTTTCCTCAACTGAATTTTTGAGTTCTGAATATGAATTATTTATTCGATTTTTTAACTGAACAACTGTTCCCATCTAAATAAACTAGTATAATTAACGCATTATTATACTTATCAATTGACGCACCTTAAACTTCAACTATAAGTAGACTTTATATTAAACCAAAAATTTTATAAGCATAAGAATGTTCTCTATTTTTAAAAAAAAAAAAATAATACCTCACATTAAACTTAGTGGTGTAATTGGTAATGTTGGAAAATTTAAACAAGGTATAGATTTTGCAGGACAAGAAGAAATAATTAAAAAGGCTTTTTCAATTAAAAAAGCACCTGCCGTAGCCATTTCTATTAATTCACCCGGAGGTTCTCCTGTTCAATCACATCTAATTCATGATTTTATTAGATCGCAAGCAAAAAAAAATAAAAAAAAAGTAATAATTTTTGCCGAAGATGTGGCTGCATCTGGAGGATATTTAATTGCATGTGCGGGAGATGAGATTTATGCAAATCAAAGTTCCATAGTAGGATCAATAGGTGTTATTTATTCGTCTTTTGGATTTAAAGATCTAATAAATAAAATAGGAGTTCAAAGAAGAGTTTATACTGCTGGCAAGAACAAAAGTACCCTTGATCCCTTCATGGATGAAAAAAAAGAAGATATTGAAAGATTAAAAACTATTCAGCTAGATCTCCATAAAGATTTTATTGATGTTGTTGAAAAAAGCAGGTCTTCAAAATTAAAAAAAGATAGTGGAATCGAATTATTTTCAGGAGAATTTTGGTCAGGTAGGAAAGCAAAAGAATTAGGCTTAATAGATGGAATAGGAAATGCAGATCAAATTTTAAGAGAAAAATTTGGTGAAAAAATAATTATTAAAAAATTCGAAAAAGCAAAAGGCTGGCTTGCTAGAAAATTATCTTCAGAAAATCATACGGAACAAGCAATTAGTATTTTAGAAGAAAGATCTATCTGGCAAAGGTATGGCTTCTAAAAAAAAAAATAAAAAAATTAAATTTCAATCATTTCAAGATACAATCTTGAGTTTACAGAAATATTGGAGCAAACATGGATGCGTAATTTTACAACCATATGATTTAGAGGTTGGAGCCGGAACATTTCACCCTGCTACAACACTTAGATCTTTAGGAAGTAAACCGTGGAGAACAGCCTATGTTCAACCTTCAAGAAGACCAACGGACGGAAGATATGGAGAAAATCCAAATAGACTTCAACATTATTATCAATTTCAAGTTTTAATTAAACCGTCACCAAAAAATATAAAAAAACTTTATTTAAACAGTCTTGCAACAATTGGCATTAAACATAAAGAACACGATATAAGATTTGTTGAGGATGATTGGGAAAGTCCAACATTAGGAGCTGCAGGCCTTGGTTGGGAGGTTTGGTGCGATGGTATGGAAGTTACTCAATTTACTTATTTTCAGCAAATGGCTGGAATTGAATGTAATCCTATTTCTGTAGAATTGACATACGGATTAGAAAGACTTTGCATGTTTACTCAAGGAAAAAAAAATGTTTTTGATTTAGAATGGAATAACGATGGAGTTTTATATCGAGATGTATTTCATCAGTCAGAAAAAGAATTTTCAAAATATAATTTTGAATTAGCCAATACTGATAATTTATTTAAAATATTTGATATGATAGAGAAAGAATCTAAATCCTTGATAGAAAACAAAATCTCCTTGCCAGCTTATGACCAATGTTTAAAAGCTAGTCATATTTTTAATATATTAGATGCCAGGGGAGTAATAAGCGTTGCGCAAAGAGCTGAGTATATAGCAAGGATTAGAGATCTTGCAAAAGGCGTGGGTCAAGTTTGGCTTGAAAGTCAAAAATAAAATGGCTGAATTTTTATTAGAATTATTTAGTGAAGAGATACCTGCCAAACTACAATCTGACGCAAGAATAAATTTACTTTCAAGTTTTAAAAACTTTTTTGAAAAAGAAAATATAAATTATAAAGATGATGCTAAAGTTTTTTCTACGCCAAATAGATTAGTTTTATGTTTTAAAAAAATTGAAAGAGAAATACATCAAAAATCTGTAGAGATAAGAGGACCAAATACTAAGGCTCCAGATAACGCAATAGAGGGTTTTTTAAAATCAAATTTAATTCAAAAAAAAGATCTTTATAAAAAAATTACTGATAAGGGTGAATTTTTTTTTTATAAAAAACCATCAAAAAAAATAAAGTCAGAAGAAATTTTAAAATCTAACATTCCAAATATTTTAGAAAGTCTACCCTGGAAAAAATCAATGAAATGGGGAGAATATAGCCTTTATTGGGGAAGACCTTTAAAATCAATACTTGCAATTTTTGACAACAAACCTTTAAAGTTTGAATTTCATCATTTAGAAAGTTCAAATTTAACTTACGTAGACAAAGATTTTGAAGAGAAAATAAAAATATTTAAAAATATTAATTCGTATTTTTCTTATTTTAAAAAATTAAATGTAATTATTGATAACGATATAAGAAAAAAATATATAAAAAAAAAACTAGCAGACCTATCAAATAAAAAAAACCTTCAAATAAATACTAATGAAAGGCTATTAAATGAGGTAACTGATATTGTTGAAAAACCAAAAGTAATTTTATGCTCATTTGATAAAAAATATCTTAGTATACCAAAAGAAATTATAACAATAACGATGCAGAATCATCAAAGATATTTTCCAACATTTGACAAAAAAAATAATTTAACAAATAATTTTTTTATTGTTGCAGATTCATTTGATCCAAAAAACTTTGTAAAAATTGGTAACGAAAGCGTAATTGATGCAAGATTAAGCGATGCAGAGTTTTTCTGGAATAAAAATAAATCACAAAACTTGGTAAAGCAAATATCTAAATTAAAAAATATAAATTATTTTAAAGGTTTAGGAAGCTATTATGATAAAGTTCAAAGGATAAGAAAATTAAGCAGTCTTATTTCAGATGAATTATTAATTAGTAAAGAAAAAATAGAAATTGCATCTTCCATTTGTAAAGTAGATTTACTCTCAGATCTTGTGGCAGAATTTCCAGAATTACAAGGTATTTTGGGAGGTTATTTTGCTGAAGCACAGGGTTTTGAAAAAGAAGTTTGTCTTGCTGTTAGCGAACATTATTTACCAACAGGATTAGATAGCAAGATTCCAAAAAAACCTTATAGCATTGCTTTATCACTGAGCGACAAATTAGACTCCCTTGTAGGTTTTTTTGGTCTAGGTTTAAAACCTTCGAGCTCCAAAGATCCATATGCACTAAGAAGATCAGCAATTGGTTTATTAAAAATGATTTTAGAAAATAATAAAGAATTAAAATTAAAAGATTTAATTAATTATAATTGCCAATTATATAGAGAACAAAATATTAATTTTAGTTCGAAAAACGTTCAAAAAGATCTTTCAGAATTTTTCCATGATAGGTACAAAAATTTTATGAAAGAAAAAGAAATTAGAAATGATATTATTGAAAGTGTTACTTTAGATTACAATATTGATAACATTTTAAAAATTTATAAAAAAAACGATAACCTTAAATAAATTAATTTCAAAAGAAATTGGAAAAGATTTGATGTTTAGTTACAAAAGAGCATCAAATATTATTTTTAATGAATTGAAAAATAATAAAATAGAACTAACCGGATCTGCAGATCCAGGACTATTTAAAAATGAATTTGAAAAAATACTTTATAAAAAAATTCACGAAATAAGAAAAGATTTCACTAAAATCGGCAAAGATAATGATTATGAAGGTATATTAAAAACATTGTCATTAGCAAAAAAAGAGATAAATGAGTTTTTTGAGAATGTAATTGTAAATGATCAAGATGATTTAATTAAGAAAAATAGGCTAGAACTTTTACAAATGTTATGTAAAACCTTCGATAATTATTTAAATTTTTCTAAAGTAGAAAGCTTATAGTGAAAAAATTAGTTTTTAATTTTAAATCAAAAGATACAAAAAAAATAAAATTCCCAAAAAATATATTAGGTGGAAAAGGAGCAAACCTCGCCGAAATGGGAAGGCTTGGATACCCTGTTCCTTCAGGATTTACTATTTCTACTGAAGTCTGTGATTTATTTTATAAAAATAATAAAAAAATTGATCCAAAGATATTAAAAAATATAAAAGCTGAAATAAAAAATATCGAAAAAGAGTCAGGCAAAAAATTTGGAGATTTAAAAAATCCTTTATTGGTTTCAGTAAGATCGGGCGCAAGAATTTCAATGCCTGGAATGATGGATACTATATTAAATTTAGGCCTAAACGACAAAACAGTTCTATCTCTTGCTAAAAAAACTTCAAACCCAAGATTTGCCAAAGATAGTTATAGAAGATTTATTCAAATGTACGCTAATGTTGTACTAGGAGTTAAAAGTTACAATTTTGAAGAACTTATTGAAAATTATAAACTTACAAAAGGAGTTTTGCTAGATACTGATTTAGACGAAAATGATTGGGATGGTTTAATTAAAGATTTTAAGAGTGTTATTAAAGAAAAAACAAAAAAAGAATTTCCCCAGGATGTTAATGAACAATTAATAGGAGCAATAAAAGCAGTATTTTTATCTTGGCAAAGCAGTAGAGCAAAAGTTTATAGAAAACTTAATCAAATACCGTCTGATTGGGGAACAGCAGTTAATGTTCAGTTAATGGTATTTGGAAACATGGGAGAAGATTGTGCGACAGGAGTAGTTTTTACAAGAAATCCATCTTCAGGTAAAAATGAAATTTATGGAGAATATTTAATTAATGCGCAAGGTGAAGATGTTGTTGCAGGTACAAGAACTCCACAATACATAACGAAAAAAGCTAGAATTGATTCTGGAATTAAAGAAATCTCAATGCAAGAATCAATGCCAATTGTTTTTAAACAATTATATAAAATTTTAAAGAATTTAGAAAAGCATTATAAAGATATGCAGGATGTTGAATTTACAGTTGAAAAAAATAAACTTTGGATATTGCAAACAAGATCTGGAAAAAGAACAGCTAAATCTGCTGTCAAGATTGCAGTTGATATGGTTAAAGAAAAATTAATTTCAAAAAAAATTGCTATCAAAAGAATAGATCCTCATTCACTAGATACACTTTTACACCCTACATTAGATGAAAAAAGTAAAATAAATGTTATTGCAAAAGGTTTGCCAGCTTCCCCTGGTGCAGCAAGTGGAAAAGTAGTTTTTTCATCTGCTGAAGCAGAAAGACTTAATGAAATGATGCAGGATACAATTTTAGTTAGAGTAGAAACTTCACCCGAGGATATACATGGAATGCATGCAGCAAAAGGGATACTTACTTCAAGAGGTGGAATGACAAGTCATGCAGCAGTAGTTGCGCGAGGAATGGGAAGACCATGTGTTTCAGGATCAAGCGAAATTGATATTAATTATGAAAAAAAAATATTTAAAACTAAATCTATAGAAATAAAAGAAGGTGATTTAATTACAATAGATGGATCTACAGGAAGAATTATTCAAGGCGAAGTTCCAAAAATAAAACCTGAAATTTCAGGAGATTTTTCAAAATTAATGAGTTGGGCAGATAGTTTTAGAAAGCTAAAAGTAAGAACAAATTCTGAAACTTCATTGGATACTAAGACTGCAAGAGAATTTGGAGCAGAAGGAATAGGTCTATGTAGGACAGAACATATGTTTTTTGATGAAGAAAGAATTTTGTCTGTAAGAGAAATGATACTATCAAAAACTACAGAAGAAAGGAACAAAGCATTAGAGAAACTTTTACCCCATCAAAAGAATGATTTTATTGAAATATTTAAAATTATGAGTGGCCTACCTGTTACGGTCAGATTATTAGATCCTCCATTACATGAATTTCTTCCGAGAACAGAAAAGGAAATTATTGAAGTATCAAATAAATTAAAATTACCTGTTAAGGAAGTTCAATCTAGAATTAGTGAGCTTCATGAACAAAATCCAATGTTGGGACATAGAGGTTGTAGATTAGGTATTTCTTTTCCAGAAATTTATGAAATGCAATGTAGAGCAATATTTGAAGCCCTGACAGATTTAAAGTCAAAAAAAATTAAATCTGCTTTTCCAGAGATAATGATACCTTTAGTTTCAACTGAAGCTGAAATAAAGATTATGAAAGAGCTTGTAATAAGAACGGCAAAAAAAGTTCAAGATGAAAATAAAATAAAAATTAAATTTTTAGTTGGAACCATGATTGAACTACCTAGGGCAGCTATAAAAGCCAAAGATATAGCAAAACACGCAGAATTTTTTAGTTTTGGTACAAATGATTTAACACAAACTGCATTTGGAATTAGTAGAGATGATAGTGGCAAGTTTTTAAATGATTATATTGAAAATAAAATTTTTGAAATTGATCCTTTTATTTCAATAGATGAAGGTGTAGGCGATCTAATCAAAATTGCTTCAGAAAAGGGTAGAAAGCAAAATAAAAATATTAAGCTAGGGATATGTGGAGAACATGGAGGAGATCCAAAAAGTATATACTTTTGTTCAGATGCTGGATTAGACTATGTTTCTTGCTCGCCTTATAGAGTGCCAGTAGCAAGACTTGCAGCTGCACAAGCTCAATTAAAAAAATAATTTTTTTTAAATTTCTAATTTTAAATCTAGAGCTGGTGCACTATGGGTTATTGACCCAACAGAAATTCTATCTACTCCAGTTTGAGAAACATTTTTTACCTTACTTAAACTAATATTGCCTGATGCTTCTGTTTCATAGTATTTTTTTGCAATTCTCACTCCTTCTCTGAGTGATTTAATATCCATATTATCAAACAATACTCTATCAAATTTTAAACCAACTATTTTTCTTAGTTGGTTTAGATTATCTATCTCTACAGTAATTTTTTTACCTTTTTTAGATTTAATTGCTTGTTTGATTATTTCTCTAATATTTTTATTTGCAGCTATATGATTATCTTTAATTAAAAACTCATCACTCAAATTAAATCTGTGGTTTTCTCCTCCACCAAGTTTAACCGCATATTTTTGAATAACCCTTAAATTTGGAATAGTTTTTCTAGTACAGCAGATTTTTGATTTTTTACTAACTTTTTTTACAAAACTATTGGTTTTTGTGGCAATGCCAGAAATATGAGATAAAAAATTTAAAGCAACTCTTTCTCCAATTAGTATATTTTTTATATTACCTTCAATAATTGCAATTAAACTTCCTTTTTTAATTTTGGATCCTTCTTTTTTTTTGGTTTTAATTTTAATTTTTTTATCAATTAATTTAAAAGTCTGTTTTACAAAATCTAACCCACATATTATCCCTGCCTGGTTTGATAACAAATTAGCTTTTATTTTAGTATTATTTTTTAATAGATTAGAAGTAATATCTCCCGAAGGATACAAGTCTTCATTTAGCGCTAGCTTACAAACATTTTTAATGAAATTTTTGCTTAATTTTATTTTTGGCACAGATTTTATCTGCCTATCTCTGCCATTCTTTCTACAGACTTCCTTGCTTTTTCTATAGTTTTGTTATCCATTATTAATTCGTTACTTTCGTTTTCCAAACAATCTAATATTTTTGGCAATGTTATTTTTTTCATATGAGGACATAAATTACATGGACGAATAAATTTAACATTTGGATTATCAATTTGAACATTATCACTCATAGAGCATTCAGTAACCATCATTACTTTTTCTGGCTGGTTATCTTTAACATACTTTATCATACCACTTGTTGATCCGGCAAAATCACTAGCTTTTATAACATCAGGAGGACATTCTGGATGAGCTATTATTTTAATACCTGGGTTATTTTTTCTTATTTCATTTATTTCTTCATCATTAAATTGTTCGTGGACTTCACATGTCCCTTTCCAGGAAATAATTTCCACATCTGTTTGAGAAGCAACATATTTTGCTAAAAAATCATCTGGTAAAAAAATAACTTTTTTTACTCCAAGAGACTCAACAATTTTAACAGCATTAGCAGACGTACAGCATATATCAGTTTCTGCTTTTACCTCTGCAGATGTATTGACGTATGAAACTACTGGAACTCCAGGATATTTTTTTTTCAAATTTCTTACATCATTACCAGTAATAGATGAGGACAAGGAGCAACCAGCATTCATATCTGGAAGAAGAACTTTTTTTTCTGGACTCATTAGTTTTGCTGTTTCTGCCATAAAATGAACCCCACACATAACTATAATATCAGCTTCAGTTTTTGCAGCTTCAATAGCAAGCGCAAGTGAGTCCGCTGAAAAATCTGAAATACCATGATATATTTCTGGGGTCTGATAATTATGCGCAAGAATTACAGCATTTTTTTCTTTTTTAAGTTTATTAATTTTGTAAATATAAGGAGCATGAATTGCCCACTCTATTTCTGGTATAGTTTTTGAGACTTTCTGATAAATTTTGTCAGTTGCTTTTTTTATCTCTGTATTAACTTCCATATAAAAACTTACCAACTTGAAATTGAATTGTCATTAATTTATTCTGACGCATAAATGCGGTCATGCTGAAATTGGTAGACAGGCACGGTTGAGGGCCGTGTGGGCTTAGCCCATGAGAGTTCAAATCTCTCTGACCGCACCATATAATTACCTAAATCAAATTTTTAGGGGCGTTCTGTTGCCAGGTGCCCCGGACCCCGTAACTTAATTAATAAATTAATTAAGCTGCAATTGCGTAACTTTCGTTAGCATTTATAATTTAGCCCGTTACGGCGGAACAATACCGGACGAAAGAACAACTTTTAGACACTCGTCGATTCTAATTCACCCCCATAAGTTGAAAATGGTGGAGGTGGTGGGTACTGCCCCCACGTCCGCAATGCTTATTACGAAATTCGTTTATCGTCGTAGTTGGAAAACCAACATTATTAATATAAAAGTAAAATAAATAGATTCAATATTTTATTCATGAAATTAACTAAAGAGCAAGAACAAGAGATTAAAGATCAACAAAGCCAAGAAACCAGTACAAAAAGAGTTAATGCACCTGAACTTGAAAAAATTCTTTATGAAGCAATACCTATTTTAGATCACGGTTTTATAAGAGTTGTAGATTATATGGGTAATGACACTTCGATTGTTCAAGCAGCTAGAGTCTCATACGGAAAAGGGACTAAAAAAGTTTCAACCGATTCTGGCTTAATAAAATATTTAATGAGACATTGGCATAGCACTCCATTTGAGATGTGTGAAATAAAATACCATGTAAAACTTCCCATCTTTATTGCAAGACAGTGGATTAGACACAGAACAGCAAATGTTAATGAGTACTCTGCAAGATATTCAATTTTAGATAAAGAGTTTTATTTACCTAAAACAAACCACTTAGCTGCTCAATCCCAAAGTAATAGACAAGGAAGAGGAGATACGCTTCAAGGAGAGCAAGCTCAAAAAGTTTTGAGTCTATTAAAAAATGATGCAGAGCAAACATATAATAATTATGAAATTATGCTTAATGAGCGCTATGATGGTTCTGTGATAAATGAAAAAGATGTCGGACTTGCAAGAGAACTTGCTAGAATGAATTTAACTTTAAATACTTATACCCAATGGTATTGGAAAACTGACTTACTTAACCTAATGAATTTTTTAAGACTAAGAGCGGATCACCATGCTCAGTATGAAATAAGAGAATATGCTGAAGCTATGCTTTCTACTTTAAAAAAATGGGTTCCAATTACTTATGAAGCATTTATGGATTATAGAGTTGGAGGAACAGAAGTATCTGCAAAAGGAAAAATTATATTGCAAAAACTAATTAAAGGTGAAAAAGTTAGTATAGATAGTTCTGGTCTTTCAAAAAGAGAATGGAATGAACTTATGATATCATTTGGACTTAATGATAAAATTATAAATTAATTTATGAAAAAAGATATTCTCCCTACAAATAGAAATTTTGGAATAGTTTTTACGATTGTATTTCTTATAATTTCATTCTGGCCATTATTAAAAAATGGCGACATAAGATACTGGTCTTTAATAATTGCATTTATTTTTTTTATTTTAGCGTTAATAAATTCAAAAATATTAACACCTTTAAATAAAGCATGGATGAAATTTGGGTTAATTCTAGGAAAAATTTTTTCCCCATTAGTAATGGGAATTATATTTTTTTTTGTTGTTACTCCAACAGGAATTATTATGCGTCTTTTAGGAAAAGACCTTTTAAATTTAAAAAAAAATAATAAAAGCACATACTGGTTAAAAA
The DNA here is from genome assembly GCA_902551895.1 of uncultured Pelagibacteraceae bacterium. Lineage (GTDB taxonomy): Bacteria > Pseudomonadota > Alphaproteobacteria > Pelagibacterales > Pelagibacteraceae > Pelagibacter. The sequence goes on from CACDEU010000005.1 coordinate 21,826, forward strand.
AAAATAATCAAAATAATAATATGAAGAATCAATTTTAAATGAGTTTTTTAAAAGAATTTTGGGAATTTTTAAAAGTTAGAAAAAAATATTGGCTATTTCCAATAATAATTGTTTTGGTTTTATTTGGAGGTTTAATTATTTTAAGCCAAGGTTCAGCTATAGCACCATTTATTTATACTATATTTTAGTGAGCAATATATTAGGAATTTCTGCTTTTTATCATGATAGCGCTGCTGCAATAATTAATAACGGAAAAATAATATCTGCTGCGCAAGAAGAGAGATTTACTAGAATAAAACATGATTCTAGATATCCACATAATGCAGTAAATTTTGTTTTAAGATACTCAAATCTTAAACTATCAGAAGTTGATCATATTGTATTTTTCGAAAAGCCATTTCTTAAATTTGAAAGATTACTTGAAACATATGTAGCGTTTGCTCCTAAAGGTTTTTTACAATTTACAAAATCAATGCCAATTTGGCTTAAAGAAAAATTATTTCAAAAAAAATTACTTCTCAACCATTTAAAAGAACATGATAGTAATTTTAATAACGAAAATAAAATATGTTTTTCCGAACATCACTTAAGTCATGCAGCAAGTGCTTTTTTTCCATCACCATTTAAAGAAGCTGTTATTTTAACCGCAGATGGAGTTGGAGAATGGGCCACAACTACAGTAGCAGTTGGAAAAGATAATCAATTAGAAATTAAAAAAGAGATCCATTTCCCCCATTCACTTGGGCTTCTTTATTCTGCATTTACTTATTACACAGGATTTAAAGTTAATAGTGGAGAATATAAACTTATGGGGTTAGCTCCGTATGGTAATCCAATTTATGAGGATAAAGTAAAAAAACTAATAGATATAAAAGATGATGGGTCTTTTATTTTGGATCAAGATTATTTTAATTATGCAACAGGATTAACTATGACTAATACAAAATTTAATAATTTATTTGGTCAAAAACCTAGAGATCCTAAAAAAGATAAATTGACCCAATTTCACATGGATATTGCAGCTTCAATTCAAAAAGTAACAGAAGAAATAATGATTAAATTAGCTAAAGCAATTCGCAAAGAATATAATATTAAGAATTTATGCCTTGCTGGCGGTGTAGCTTTAAATTGTGTAGCTAACGGAAAAATTCTTAAGCAGAAAATTTTTGACAATATTTGGATTCAACCTGCCGCTGGAGACGCTGGTGGATCATTGGGTGCTGCTTTAGCTTTTTGGCATATTGAACAAGGAAATAAAAGAGAAGTTAACTTAGATGATGACATGAATGGTTCCTATTTAGGATCTGAATTTTCTCAAGAAGAAATCGAGAAAGAATTAAATTCTATTGGAGCAAATTACCAAATTTTTAATTATGAAAATTTAATTAATGAGACTTCTGAGTATTTATCGAAACAAAAAGCTATTGGTTGGTTTCAAGGAAGAATGGAATTTGGCCCAAGAGCCTTAGGAGGAAGATCTATTTTAGGAGATCCTAGGTCCGAAGAGATGCAAAAAAACTTAAATTTAAAAGTTAAATATCGAGAAAGTTTTAGACCGTTTGCACCATCAGTTTTAAGAGAAGATTTGTCAAATTGGTTTGATATGAATGTCGATAGTCCTTATATGCTGCTAGTCTCTAATATTAATCCAGAAAAAAAGATTGAAATGAATGATGAACAAAAAAAACTCTTTGGCATTGATAAATTGAATATAAAAAGATCCGAAATACCCGCAGTTACCCACGTTGATTATTCAGCAAGAGTTCAAACAGTAAGTGAAAAAACTAATAAACGCTATTATGATTTAATATCAAAATTTAAAGAAAAAACTAGTTGTCCTGTAATAGTAAATACTTCATTTAATGTAAGAGGGGAGCCAATTGTAAATTCACCAACTGATGCATTTAATTGCTTTATGGGAAATGAATTGGATTATCTTGTTATTGGAAATTGTATTCTGGACAAAACCAAACAAGATCCTAAACTTAAAAAAGACTATACAAAAGAATTCGAATTAGATTAGGTAAATTGATTTAATTTTTTTTGCAAAGTCTAAATAAATTTTCGAAATTTCATGTTCTGGTTTGCTTTCAACAATAGGAGTTCCTAAATCTCCAAGTTTTCCTATTTCAGGATTGATTGGAATTTCTCCCAGAAAATCTTTTTGAAATTCAACAGCGGTTCTTTTAACTCCACCCTCGCCAAAAATTGAATATTTTTTTCCATCGTCACCAATGAAGTGACTCATGTTATCAATTAAACCAATAATTTTAACATCAAGTTTATCAAACATTCTTATTCCACGCTTTACATCTTGTAATGCAATTTCTTGAGGTGTAGATACAATAATTACTCCATCCATTTTTATTTCTTGTGAAAATGTAAGTTGAGTATCACCAGTTCCTGGTGGCATATCTACAATTATAAAATCTAGGTCTTTCCATGCAACTTTTTGTGTAAAAGTTTTTATTGCGCTAGTTACCATTGGTCCTCTCCAGATCATTGGAGTTTGCTCTTCAGTTAAAAAACCAATAGACATGCATTGAATATCGTACTTTAAAACTGGGTTTAAAGTTTTTCCATCACTTTTAGGTTTTTCATTTATTGAGAATAATTTTGGTAATGAGGGTCCGTAAATATCTGCATCCAGTAATCCAACTTTGCATCCTATTTTTTTTAATGCAATTGCAATATTTGTAGCAAATGTAGATTTTCCGACACCACCTTTTGCACTTGAAATTGCTATTGTAAATTTTGTTCCATTAATAGGGTTTTTTACAAAGGATTTTTGTCGCGGTTTTGTATCCATTAAACCAACTTACCTTGTTTTTCCTGATAAAGACACTATATACATTGTCATATGAGCGATTTCAAAAATCAAAGTCCATGGGGATCTCCCCCAGGAGGTGGAAATGGTGACGGTTTTAAAAGAGGACCGACTCCACCAGACATCGATGAAATTGTAAAAAATATTCAAGATAAAATAAAAAGATTTATTCCAGGAGGAAGTACATCTGGAGGAAAACCAATAGTTTTTGGTTTAGTAATATTATTAATTATTTGGGCTTTAAGCGGTTTGTATAGAGTTTTACCTGATGAACAAGGGGTAGTTTTAAGATTTGGTAAATTTGTAAAAACAACTCAGCCAGGCTTAAATTATCATATACCTTTTCCAGTTGAAAGTGTTTTAACTCCTAAAGTTACCAAAGTTAATAGAATGGATATTGGTTTCAGATCAGAAAGAGATAGTGGGTTTGGTTCAAGTGGAGTAGCAGATGTTCCAGAAGAAAGTTTAATGTTAACAGGAGATGAAAATATTGTGAATATAGACTTTTCTGTATTTTGGGTAATTAAAGATGCTGGAAATTTTTTATTTAAAATTCAGGACCCAGAAGGAACAGTTAAAGCTGCTGCAGAAACAGCCATGAGAGAGGTTATTGCTCGATCAAATATTCAGCCAATTTTAACTGAAGGAAGATCAAAGATAGAGATAGATACTCAAGAAATTATTCAAAGTATTTTAGATGAATACACTTCTGGAATACAGATTACACAAGTTCAAACACAAAAAGCCGATCCACCAGACCAAGTTATTGATGCATTTAGAGATGTTCAGGCTGCAAGAGCAGATATGGAGAGATCTAAAAACGAAGCTGAAGCTTATGCTAACGATGTGATACCAAGAGCACGAGGAGAAGCTGCAAAAATTTTACAGGCTGCTGAAGCATACAAAAAAGAGGTTGTTGCAAGAGCAGAAGGTGAGGCAAGTAGATTTGTGTCAATCTATAATGAATATGCTAAAGCAAAAGAAGTAACACAGGAGAGAATGTATCTTGAAACTATGGAAAAAGTTTTAGCAGATATTGATAAAGTTATAATTGATAAGAACGCAGGATCAGGAGTAGTTCCATATCTACCTCTGCCAGAATTGAAAAAGGTAAATTAAATGAAAAAGATTTTACTACCATTAATTATAGTACTAGGAGCAACAGCCTTCTTTTCAATTTTTATTGTTAAAGAAATTAATCAAGCAATAGTTCTTCAATTTGGAGATCCAAAAAGAATTATTTCTTCTCCAGGAATTAATTTTAAAATTCCTTTTATTCAAAACGTAGTTTTTTTAGATAAAAGAATATTAAATTTAGATGCTCCACCAGAAGAAGTAATTGCATCAGATCAAAAAAGATTAATAGTTGATGCGTTTGCAAGATTTCAAATAGTTGATCCTTTGAAATTTTATATTTCTGTAGGAAATGAAAGAGTAGCTAGATCGCGTTTATCAACAATAATAAACTCAAGAATTAGAAGTGTTTTAGGAACACAAAGATTACAAACATTATTATCTGCAGATAGAACAAATCAAATGGCATTAATACAAGATGGAGTAAATAATGAGGCAGAAAAATTTGGTATAAAAATTGTAGATGTGAGAATTAAAAGGGCAGACCTTCCACCAGCAAACAGTGAAGCAATCTATAGAAGAATGCAAACGGAAAGAAATAGAGAGGCTAAAGAATTTAGAGCAAAAGGTGCAGAAATGGCAATAACTATTACGTCAACTGCAGATAAAGAGGTAACAGTAATTTTGGCAGAAGCTGAAAAACAATCTCAGATAATGAAAGGAGAAGGTGACGGTCAAAGAAATAAAATATTTGCAGATGCCTTCGGAAAAGATCCTGAGTTTTTTGCATTTTATAGAGCAATGCAAGCTTATGAAAAAGCTTTAATAGGGGGAGAAACATCTTTGATCTTATCTCCAGATAGTGAATTTTTTAAATTCTTTGGGAATATAAAAGCTAAATTAGATTAGTATTTTAGGATGAGGGAACTGATCATTGCACTTGGTCTATTCTTTTTTATAGAAGGAATTTTATACGCCTTATTTCCATCAAAAATGAAAAGTATTTTACTTAAAGCAAAAGATGCAAAAGAAAGCCAATTAAGAACAGGTGGACTAATTTTTGCATTAATTGGTTTTATTATAATTTGGTATATGAAAAAAAATGGCATTTAGATTTATAAAAATATTTTTAGTAGTTATAATTACTTTAAATTTATCTACTATATCTCACTCAAAAGATGCCCCAGCCTCTTTTGCAGATCTAGCAGAAAAACTAATGCCATCAGTTGTCAATATTTCAACAAGCCAAACTGTGGTTACAAAAAGTAATCCATTTCCTGGGTTTGAATTTCCTCCTGGTTCGCCATTTGAAGACATGTTTAAAGATTTTGGAACTCCACAAAAAAGGAAAGCTTACGCACTCGGCTCTGGTTTTATAATTGATGAAAAAGGAATTGTTATTACAAATAACCACGTTATTAAAGATGCAGATGATATTTTGGTAAGAGTTAATGGAGATAAAGAATATGAAGCAACTATAATTGGAACAGATCCTTTATCAGATATTGCCGTATTACAAATTAAATCTAAAGATAAATTCCAACCGGTAAAATTTGGTGACTCAAGTAAAGCAAGAATTGGAGACTGGGTAATTGCAATAGGTAATCCTTTTGGTTTAGGCGGAACTGTTACAGCCGGAATAATTTCAGCAAGAAATAGAAACATCGGCATGACTAGATATGAAGATTTTATTCAAACTGATGCATCAATTAATCAAGGAAATTCAGGTGGTCCTTTATTTAATATGGATGGAGATGTAGTTGGAATTAATACTGCAATATTAGGACAATCAGGGTCAATAGGTATTGGTTTTTCAATTCCTTCAAACAATGCAAAAATAGTTATTGATCAATTAATTAAATATGGCGAAACAAAAAGAGGATGGTTAGGAGTAAGAATTCAATACGTAACAAAGGAAATTGCAGATACTGAAAAACTAGACAAACCAAGAGGCGCATTAGTAGTAAGTGTTGCTGACAACAGCCCATCCAGCAAAGGTGGAATTTTATCTGGAGATATTATTTTAGAGTTCGATGGAAAACCAATTAATGAAATGAAAGAGCTACCTTTGATTGTTGCACAAACAGAAGTAGGAAAAACAGTAAATGTAAAAGTTTGGAGAAATAAAAGAGAAGTAGTAAAAAAAATTACCCTTGGAAGATTAGAAACCTCAGAAGATTTTAATATTAAAAAGGCTGAAGGACCAAAAACAACTGTCATAGAAGGTTTAAAAATAACTGTTAGACAATTAACAAGCCAAGATATTTCACAGAGAACTCTTCCATTTGAAACAGGTGCCGTTATCACCAAAATAGAAAATGATAGCCCAATAAACTTCTTAAGTGTGAATAATATAATTATTCTGGCAGATAAAAAGAAAGTTAAAACTATAGGTGATCTTAAAAATATTGTAAATGCTGCTTTAAGAAGAAGCGATAAAACTATAGAGATAACTTTTTATAACAACCAGGATCAATTAAGATCTATTGGTGTTAAACTTGATTAATTAATGGACCTTAAGTCCAAAATCATTTTGATTGCAGGTCCAACAGCATGTGGTAAATCAGATTTTGCATTAAAATTATCAAAAAAAATTAAAGGAGAAATTATTAATGCTGATAGCATGCAAGTTTATAAGCAACTTCAAATTTTAACAGCAAGACCCAAAAAAAAAGATCTAAAAAAAATAAAACATCACCTATATGGTTTTTGTGATGTAAGAAAAAACTATTCAACTGGTGAATGGTTAAAGCATTTATTGAAAAAGATTAAAGATATTAGAAAAAGAAAGAAGGTTCCCATTATAGTTGGTGGCACAGGCTTATATTTTAAAGCTCTTACTGATGGTTTAGTTAAAATACCAAATATTCCAATCCAAGCAAGAAATAAAATTAGATTGATGCAGAGAAAATTAGGTCAAAAAAAATTCTATAATAGATTATTAAAATTTGATCCTTTAATAAAAAACACAATTGAAAAAAATGATGTTCAAAGATCTATAAGAGCTTATGAAATCAAGTACCAAACAAAAAAATCAATTATTGAGTGGTTTAAAAAAACTATAATTTATTTTTCTCCAGATGAATTTATTAAAATTTATATTGATTACCCAAGAGAAAGCTTGATAAAGAGAATCAATTTGAGAGTAGAAGATATGTTTGCAGAAGGAGCCGTTGAGGAAGTAAGAAGATTTAATAAACTTAAAGTCAAAAAAGAAAATAGTTCAAATAAGGTTATTGGAATTAAAGAAATATCAAATTTTTTAAACAAACGGTGTTCTCTTGATCAGACCAAGGAGTTAATTGCTATTAAAACAAGGCAATATGCCAAAAGACAGGCGACATGGGCAAGAGGTCAAATGGGATCCTGGCAAAAAATTAATCCTAAAAATTTGAGTTTAACTTTAAAAAAATTAAAATAATCACGTCTTAAACTTGACCTATTAGCACAACTTCAGCTAGATTGGCTAAATGTCAAAATTGTATTCAGGAGCTGAGATTGTATTCAAGTGCTTGGAAGACCAAGATGTAGAATTTATTTTTGGTTATCCTGGTGGTGCTGTTCTTCCTATTTATGATGAATTAAAAAATTTTAATTTTTTAAAACATATTTTAGTTCGTCATGAACAAGGTGCCGGACATGCAGCTGAAGGATATGCTAGATCTTCTGGAAAGCCAGGAGTTCTGCTAGTTACCTCAGGCCCTGGAGCCACTAACGCTGTAACTGCTTTAACTGATGCTTATATGGATTCAGTTCCATTGGTTTGTATTTCTGGACAAGTTCCTACACACTTGATAGGCACTGATGCTTTTCAAGAATGTGATACGACAGGAATAACAAGACCATGTACAAAGCATAATTGGTTAGTTAAAGACGTAAAAGATTTAGGAAAAACAATTCATAAAGCATTCGAAGTTGCGACAACAGGTAGACCTGGACCTGTTTTGGTTGATATTCCAAAAGATGTTCAGTTTCAAAAAACAAATTATACAAAACTTAAAAAGCAAAAAAAAACAAATGGTAAAATCCATAATCATTTTTCGCAAAAGGACATTGATGAACTGATTGAGTTAATGAACAAAGCTTCTAAGCCAATTTTTTATACAGGTGGAGGTGTTATAAATTCAGGACCAAAAGCAAGTGAGCTTTTACGAGAGCTGGTGAATAAAACTGGTTTTCCAATAACCTCAACATTACAAGGCTTAGGCTCATACCCTGGAGAAGATAGTCAATTTTTGGGTATGCTTGGTATGCATGGATCATACGAAGCTAACAATGCAATGCATGATTGCGATTTAATGATAAATATTGGAGCAAGGTTTGATGACAGAATAACTGGAAAGATAGATGAATTCTCTCCTAAATCAAAAAAAGTTCACATCGATATTGATCCGTCTTCAATTAATAAAAATGTTAAAGTAGACTTGCCAATAATAGGTGATGTTGCTGAAGTTATTACTTCTACAATTAAAACTATAAAAAAAACAAAACCTAATTTTGCAAAATCAAATAAACAAAAAATTTCAAAGTGGTGGGAACAAATTCAAAAATGGAGATCAGTTAATTCTTTTGACTTTGTTAATAGCGATGAAACTATAAAACCCCAATATGCAGTGCAAAGGCTTTATGAATTAACTAAAAATAAAGATACATATATTACAACGGAAGTAGGGCAACATCAAATGTGGGCAGCACAACATTATAAATTTGATAAACCTAATCGTTGGATGACTTCTGGAGGCTTAGGAACAATGGGCTATGGATTGCCAGCAGCTGTTGGTGTGCAAGTTGCACACCCAAATAAATTAGTAATTGATATTGCTGGAGAAGCATCAGTTTTGATGACTATGCAAGAAATGTCTACAGCAGTTCAATATAGTCTTCCTATAAAAATATTTATTTTAAATAACGAATATATGGGAATGGTTAGGCAGTGGCAGGAATTATTGCATGATAAAAATTATTCTGAAAGCTATACCGCCGCTTTACCTGATTTTGTAAAACTTGCAGAAGCATATGGCTGTGTTGGAATAAAAGCCTCAACACCACAAGAGTTAGATGACAAAATAATAGAAATGATTAACACTGACAGACCAGTAATATTTGACTGCAGAGTAGATAAACAAGAAAACTGTTTTCCAATGATACCCTCAGGAAAACCACACAATCAAATGCTTTTGGGTCCTAAAGATCAAAAAGAAAATAAAATTACCGGAAAAGGAAAGACTTTAGTTTAATGGTAAAATCAAAATCAGCATACAGCATTCCAGGCAAACAAGGAAAACTTGATACACACATAATTGTTGTATGGGTTGATAACGAGGCTGGAGTGTTGGCAAGAGTTGTAGGCTTATTCTCGGGCAGAGGGTATAACATTGAGTCTTTAGCTGTTGCTGAAATTGATCCAAAATTAAATATATCTAGAATTACAATTGTTACGACAGGGACACCTCAAGTTATAGAACAAATTAAGTTACAATTAAAAAAACTAGTTCCCGTTCACAAAGTTGCTGATTTTAAAAGAGAAGATAAAAAAGTTATATTTAAAGAAATGGCTTTATTTAAAATAGTAGGAAATCAATCAAAAAAAGAAAAAGCTTTAAAAGCTTGCAAAAAGTATAATGCTATAATATTGGACAAATCAAACAAATCTTATGTTATACAAATAACAGCTTTAAGAAGAGAAATAGATTTAATGTCAAAAAATTTAAAAAAATTTGGTTTAGTTAGCGTTTCGAGAACAGGCGCAGTTGCAATGACAAGAGGTTCAGAAATATTTAAATAAATTTAAAGGAGAAAAATATGAAAATGTTTTATGAAAAAGATACTGATGTAAATTTGATTAGAGATAAAAAGATCGCAATTTTTGGCTATGGGAGCCAAGGACATGCCCACGCTCTAAACCTTAGAGACAGCGGAGTAAAAGAAGTAGTAGTTGCTCTTAGAGATGGGTCTGCTAGTAAAACTAAAGCCGAGTCAAAAGGATTGAAGGTTATGAATTTATCTGATGCAGCCGAATGGGCAGATGTAGTTATGATTTTAACTCCTGATGAGTTACAAGCTACAATTTATAAAAATCATATTGAACAAAGGGTTAGAGAAGGAACCTCAATTGCTTTTGCACATGGATTAAACATTCATTATGACTTAATAAAAGCTAGAAAAGATTTAGATGTATTTATGGTAGCTCCAAAAGGTCCGGGACATTTAGTAAGAAGTGAATTTGAAAAAGGTGGTGGAGTACCATGTTTGTTTGCAGTACATCAAAATGGATCAGGTAAGGCAAGAGACTTAGCCATGTCATATGCCTCGGCAGTTGGTGGAGGCAGATCAGGAATTATTGAAACTACATTTAAAGATGAGGTCGAAACAGATCTATTCGGAGAACAAACTGTTCTTTGCGGCGGATTAGTTGAGTTAATTAAAAATGGATATGAAACTTTAGTTGAAGCTGGATATGAACCTGAAATGGCATATTTTGAAACAGTTCACGAAGTGAAATTAATTGTTGATTTAATTTACGAAGGTGGAATTGCTAATATGAATTATTCAATTTCAAATACTGCTGAATATGGTGAATACATTACTGGTCCAAAAATTATTAACAAAGAAGAAACAAAGAAAAGAATGAAAGAAGTATTGGCAGATATTCAGTCAGGCAAGTTCACCAAAGATTGGATGGAAGAATGCAAAAACGGTCAAAAGAACTTCTTAAAAACCAGAGAAAAATTAGCAGAGCATCCAGTTGAAAAAGTTGGAGCGGGACTGAGAGCTCTTATGCCCTGGATATCTAAGAAAAAATTAATTGATAGCGACAAAAAGTAAAGTTTAACTTCATGGATAAAGTTTTAATTACTGGTGTTGCAGGTTTTTTAGGTTCGCACTTGGCAGACCATTTGATTAAGGCTGGTTATAAAGTCGTTGGTGTTGACAACCTTATAGGTGGCGATTTAGAAAACTTAGATAAACAGGTTGAATTTTACCAATATAATTGTCAGGATTTTGAAAAAATTAATAAAATTACAAAAGGAGTAAAATATATATACCATTGTGCGGCTACTGCACACGAAGGTCTATCGGTATTTTCGCCAACAGAGATTGCAAAAAATAACCTTGTTGCATCAAATAGCGTAATTGCAGCAGGAATTAATAATAAAGTTAAAAGAATTATATATTGTTCATCAATGGCAAGATACGGACGTCAAGTCCTTCCATTTACAGAAGATATGAAACCAATGCCAGTTGATCCATATGGTATATGCAAAGTAGCAGGAGAAGAAACTTTAAAAATTTTATGTGATTTAAATAAAGTCGAATGGGTAATTGCTGTTCCACATAACATCATTGGTCCTAAGCAAAAGTATGATGATCCTTTTAGAAATGTAATTTCAATATTTTTAAATAGAATTCTTCAAGGCAAACCTCCATTAATCTATGGAGATGGTAAGCAAAAGCGTTGTTTTTCATATATAGATGATTGTGTTTATTGTTTGCTCAAAATGTTAGACGATAAAAATGTAATTAGTCAAATAATAAATATCGGACCTGACGAAAACTTTATAACAATTAATGAAGCAGCTGAAATTTGTTCTAATATTTCAGGTTCTAATTTTAAACCAGAATATTTAGAGGATAGGCCGCAAGAAGTTAAAGAAGCGACTTGTTCAGCTGATAAAGCTAGAAAATTATTAAATTATGAAACTAAAACATCTTTAGAAGAAGGTATTAGAAAGACATATGAATATATAAAAAATAAAGGTCCAAAAGAATTTAATTATCATATGGATATTGAAATTAAGAATGAACTTACACCAAAATCTTGGAAAGATAAGATTATTTAATTTTAAATGAAAGAAAAATTTTTAATTTTTATTCCAGCATATAATGTTGAAGATAAAATCTTTAATGTTTTAAATCAAATACCTAAAAAAATTTTTAGAAAAGAAAAAGTAGATATTCTTATAATCAATGATAATTCTAAAGATAATACAAAAAAAATTATTATTAAATTAAAAAAAAAATTCAAATTTAAAATCAAAATTTTAAATAATAAAAAAAATTTAGGATATGGAGGCGTGCAAAAAAAAGCATATAAATATGCAATCAAACAAAATTATGAAAATGTGATAATGTTGCATGGGGATGGACAATATACTCCAAAAAAAATACCGAAATTTATTCAAGAACTAAAAACAGAAAATTTTGATGCAGTTTTTGGTACAAGAATGTGGAGTTTATCAAGTGCCATAAAAGGAGGAATGCCTATTTATAAATTTTTTGGAAATATATTTTTAACAAAGATTCAAAATTTAATTTTAGGAATAAAAATGAGCGAGTTTCATTCTGGATATAGATCTTACAAAGTTAAATCATTAAAAAAAATAAACTTAAACAAACTTTCCAATCGATTTCATTTTGATACTGAGATTATAATTCAATTTATTATTAAAAAATTTACAATTAAAGAGATACCTATTCCAACCATTTATAGAGATGAAGTATCACACCTTAAATCAATTCCCTATGGAATAAATGTTCTTTTATCTACAATTAAAGCTGGATATAGATAAAATATATAAATAATTTTTTATGAATTTAAGTTTAAGAGAGTTCCTGATTTGGAAAATTATAATTATTTCTGTTTTGATTGTTTTATCTACAGAAATATTAAGTTTTTTTAGCGCCATTAATAGATCTAGTATCAAAATTTTGTGGGGTGTTTCATTAGTAATTTTCTTAATAAGTATTTTTTATTTTTATAAAAAAAAAATAATCCTCTTTAAGAATCTAAAAAAAAAAGTGAGTTTTCCTAAATTTGAAATTTTTTTAATTCTAATTATTTTATTTTTAACTTTTATAATTTCAATAATTTATCCACCAAATACATTGGATGCGATGGCATATCATATGCCAAAAGTAATGCATTGGACCCAAAATAATAGTCTTAATTTTTATCCAACAGATGATTTAAGACAATTAATACTAGCTCCCTTATCTGAATTTATACTACTACATTTATTTCTATTTTTTAATTCAGATAATTTTTCAAATTTAGTCCAGTGGTATTCAATGTTTGTAAGTTGCATAACTGTATCTTTAATAATTAAAGAGTTTGGATGTAATTATAAATTTCAAATTTTTGGAGTTTTATTTTGTTCTACTTTGCCAATGGGTATATTGCAAAGTTCTAGTACTCAAACAGACTATGTAACTACTATGTGGTTAGTTATAATGGTTTATTTTATCTTAAAATATTTAAACACTAATTTTCTGAGATATTTAATTGGCTTTGCATTTTCTATTTCTCTTGGAATATTGACAAAAGGTACAACTTATATTTTTGCATTCTCTTTTTGTATTTGGCTTGGATCGTATATACTTTTTAAAAACCGTAAACATTTTTTATATTTGTTGATTATTCCATTAATAATTTTAATTTTAAATCTTGGACATTTCAATCGTAATATAAACTTATACACTAACCCTCTAGGATTAAGTGACGAGAGTCCTAGCTGGATAAATAAAAATTTGAGTATTAAAAATTTTACTTCGAACTTTATTAGAAATATAGGATTGAATCTTTCGGTTCCAAGTAAAAAGATAAATTCTTTTACTGCAGAAAAAATAACTTTATCACTAAAAAAAATAAATATTTCAACAAAAGACTCTAACACAACTAAAGTTCCAAATAGAGGATATTATATTCCATTTTCTTTTTATGAGAGTACAGCACCTAATACTGTTCATTTTATTTTAATTTTATTTATTACAGCTTATTTTTTTTTAAAAAAAAAAATATCAAATACTGAAAAATATTATTTTTACTCTGTAATTTTTGGGTTTTTATTATTTTCATTTTTACTTATGTGGAATGCGCAACATAATAGATTACTTTTAAGTTTTTTTGTTTTATATGCACCATTAGTTAGTTTTTTTTTATTTAAACTTGAAGTAAATAAATTTACTAAAATTTTAAGCATATTTTTATTTCTTTATTCTATACCTTATGTTTTGTTTAATAAATCAAGGCCTTTACTAGCAGAAATGAAATATGAAAATGGAAATTTAGAATTTTTTAAACCTTTTTTTTTAAAGGAAACTAGAGAAGAACTATATTTTATTGCAGATAAATTTTACAATAATAGAGATCTTTATAGTTATTATGCAGAAGCATCAGAAAAAATAAAAAACTATAATTGTAAAAGAATAGGATTTGATAGCGGTGATACAAATATTGAGTATCCATTTTGGGCAATTTTGAAAGATAATCTAAATAATACAAAATTTAAAATTTATAATGTAAATGTTAAAAATAAGTCTGCCACAATAGATGCAGATAATGATAATTTATGTGCAATAGTTTATGTAGATGAGGTGAAAATTTTAAATTAAAAAATTTTAATTAAATATTTTGCAATATCTACTATAGATTGTATTATATAATATTCAAAAATTTAAGTTATGAGCGATAAAAACAGAGTTTATATTTTCGATACTACGATGCGAGATGGTGAACAGTCACCAGGAGCATCAATGAGTTTAGAAGAGAAAATACAAATTGCAAGGGTATTTGATGAACTTGGAGTTGATATAATTGAAGCCGGATTTCCAATTGCATCTCCGGGAGACTTTGAAGCTGTTACAGAAGTAAGTAAAGTTTTAAAAAATTCTATTCCTGCAGGCCTTTCTAGACATTCTAAAAAAGATATAGATAGATGTCACGAAGCATTGAGGCATGCACCAAGATTTAGAATTCATACATTTATATCAACTAGTCCATTACACATGAAACATAAGTTAAATAAATCTCCAGAAGAGGTTTATGAGTCAATTAAAGAGCATGTAACATATGCTAGAAAATTTACTGACGATGTTGAGTGGTCATGTGAAGACGGAACAAGAACTGATATGGATTATATGTGCAAAACTGTTGAACTGGCAATTCAATGTGGTGCAAAAACTATAAATATTCCAGATACAGTTGGCTATACAGTGCCATCAGAATTTACAAAAATTATTGAAACTTTAAAAAATAAAGTTCCAAATATTGATAAAGCAATTTTATCTACTCATTGCCATAACGATTTGGGCTTAGCTGTTGCAAACTCATTAGCAGGTGTCCAAGCTGGTGCAAGACAAATAGAATGTACTATAAATGGAATAGGAGAGAGAGCAGGTAATGCGGCTTTAGAAGAAGTAGTAATGGCAATGAAAACAAGACCAGATTTGATGCCATATGAAACTGGAATTAACACAACTTTATTAAGTAAAGCTTCAAAAATTGTTTCGAATGCAACAGGATTTCCGGTTCAATATAATAAAGCAATAGTAGGAAAAAATGCTTTTGCACACGAGTCAGGTATTCACCAAGATGGAATGTTAAAAAATAGACAAACTTATGAAATTATGACACCGGAGAGTGTTGGAGTAAAACAAACATCTTTAGTAATGGGTAAACACTCTGGAAGACATGCTTTTAAAGATAAATTAAATAGTTTAGGTTATGTTGATGTTACAGACGATGTAATAGAAAATGCTTTTGGTAAGTTTAAGATTTTAGCAGATAAGAAAAAACATGTTTATGATGAAGATATAATTGCACTAGTTGATGATAGTTTAATTATCGATAATAAAGTTAACGCAATTAACTTGAAATCATTAAAGGTATTCGCTGGAACTGGAGAACCACAACGAGCTGAAATGACTTTAGATGTTTTTGGTGAAGTTAAAAATGCATCTGAGACTGGAGACGGTCCTGTAGACGCAATATTTAAATGTATAAAAAAACTTTATCCCCACGATGTAAGTTTACAATTATATCAAGTTCATGCTGTTACAGAAGGAACTGACGCTCAAGCAACTGTTAGTGTTCGAATTGAGGAAAATGGAAAAACAACTGTTGGTCAAGCAGCAGATACTGATACATTAGTTGCTTCTGCTAATGCTTATATAAATGCATTAAATAAAATGATTATAAAAAGAGATAAAACTGCACCTGGGTACTCTCCAGAGCAAAAAAAAGAAGAAAAAGTGAAAGGAATATAAATGGGGTTATTAAGTAAAGTATCAAAAATCTGGTCACAAGATATGGCAATTGATCTTGGAACAGCTAACACACTGGTAGTTTTAAAAGGACAAGGAGTTGTTTTAAACGAACCATCAGTTGTTGCGGTGGTTGACAGTAAAGGAAAAAAATCTGTCTTAGCAGTTGGTGATGAAGCTAAAACTATGCTTGGAAGAACTCCTGGCAATATACAGGCAATAAGACCTTTAAGAGATGGAGTAATTGCTGATTTTATAGTTACCGAAGAAATGATCAAACACTTTATAAAAAAAGTTCATAAAAGAAGCACATTTGCAAATCCCAGAATTTTAATTTGTGTTCCTACAGGATCAACACCAGTTGAAAGAAAAGCTATTCAAGATAGTGCGCTCGCTGCTGGAGCAAGAAGAGTTCAGTTAATTGAAGAACCAATAGCGGCTGCTATTGGAGCCGGGCTTCCTATCTCGGAAGCTACAGGATCTATGGTAGTTGATATAGGAGGTGGGACAACCGAGATTGCAGTTATGTCATTAGGCGGAGTTGTTTATTCAAATTCTTTAAGAGTTGCAGGAGATGCAATGGATCACGCATTACAAAATTTTATGAGAAAAGAATATAATCTTTTAATTGGTGACAGTACTGCAGAAAAAATAAAAAAAGAAATTGGTACTGCAATTCCAACTAATAATAATAAGTATCCAGTTAAAGGTAGAGATATTCGCTCAGGAACTCCAAAGGAAGTTAACATTACAGAAGAAGATACATCGGAAGCTTTGAATCCAATATTAAAAGAAATGATTAATGGAATTAAAGATGCTTTAGAAAATACTCCTCCAGAATTATCTGCAGATTTGGTTGACATGGGCCTTACATTAACAGGAGGTGGGGCATTATTAAAAAATATTGATAAAAGATTTTCTAAAGAAACAGGGTTACCCGTACATATTGCTGACGATCCACTAGCATGTGTTGCAATTGGAACTGGTAAAGCTTTAGATCAAGAGGAGACTTTTTCAAGTATATTATCAGAGTATTAAAAAATTATGGCAACGAGTAGAGATGACTTTGTAATAGCTATTCGTTCAGCTTTCCTTAAAAAAGGAAACAAGCAAAGGTTTTCTTTAATTGGATTAATTTTTTTTTCGATAGGATTGTTGATTGTAAGTAAAATTAATATTCCAGTTACTAATTATCTTAAAATAACTTTAAATGAAATAGTTTATAGAACCTCATTTATTGTATCTGTACCTGAAAAAAAAATTCAAGATGTTTCTAATAAAATTAAAAATCACCTTAATGTTTATAACGAATATTTATTAGTTAAAGAAGAATTAAAAGAAATTCAAACAAAAAAATATGAAACTCAATTTTTGCAAGAAGAAAATAAAAGATTAAAAAAAACAATTAATGAATATATTTATAACTCCAAAGAATTAGTTGCCAAAGTTTTAATTGATAAGAATAGTCCTTTTTTAAAATCTATTATTGTGAACAAAGGTTCAAAAGACAATATTAAGCTTGGAATGGCGGTATTAGACGAAAGTTATCTAGTAGGAAAAATTGTTGAAGTCAATTATTCTACTTCTAGAGTCTTGCTTGTTTCAGACCTAAACAGTAAAATTCCTGTTGGTATAGAACCGGGCAATATTCAGTCTATTTTATCAGGAACGGGTAAACAAAACGGAAAAATAGAGTATTTAGAAACTGATATATCAATTAAAGATAAAAGTATTGTTTACACTTCTGGATCTGGAGGATTATTTAAACCAGGAATTCCAATTGGCACTTATCATAAAGAAACAGACGAAAGTTATGAAATAGTAAATTTTTTCTCTAAATTATCCCAACTAACTTTTGTCAAATTAGTATCATTTGAAGAGGGCAATAAATAATGAGCTCAAAATTTAAAAATACTATTGGAAGCTTAATTCTTTTATATTTGCCTCTTTTACTTTTGTTTATATCTGTATTTAATGAGTTTGATTTTAATTATTTAAACTATCAATATTTTTCATTTAATTTTCCATTTATATTAATTTTTTATTGGAGTTTAAAAAGAATCGAAACTCTTGGTTATGGCTTTATTTTTATTGCAGGAATGTTTAACGATGCGGTACTAGGATTTCCAATTGGAATAAGTAGCTTAACATACTTAATTATTTGTGGATTTGCCGCTTATCTTAGAAATATTACTTTAAGACCAAGTTTAACAAGAGACTGGTTATATTTTTTATTTACTATTTTGGTAGCAAATTCAATTAATTATTTTTTGCTAGTATTATTTTTTTCAATAGAAATAAATTATTATGAGATATTAGGAAATATAATATTTACGTTTTTGTTATATTATATTTTTGCTCATATTTTTGATATTTATCGTAAAATTCTTTTAAGGATTAAAGTATGATTGGTAGTGGTGAGGATTCAGGTTTTAAAAAATCAAATACTATTAACAGGAGAATGTTTATATTTGCAGCCGCGAAAGCTGTTGTTTTTTTTGGAATAGTCGGAAGATTATTTTCTCTTCAAATCAATGAGAATAAAAAATATTTAACTTTATCAGATAAAAATAGATTAAGGGAAGCAAGGCTACCACCAGTGAGAGGTGAATTTGAAGATTATTTTGGCAACAGGATAGCAAAGAATCTTACCGTTTATCAATTACATGTTGTGCCAGAACAAGTAGAAGATTTTAAAACTTTAATTGTTAGATTAAAAGATATTTTAAATCTAAGTAATAGTCATTTAAAAGAATTAATTAAAAAAAAGAACAAACAAAAACCATGGGAAACATTAATCGTATCTGAAAATTTGACATGGGATGAGTTTTCAAAAATTAATTTTTATCTTCATGAATTATCTGGCGCAAGACCTGTTTTAACTGTTGGTAGAAACTATCCATATAGTGAAACTTTTACACATGTTTTAGGATATGTTTCAGAAGCAAGTGTCGAGGATCTGGTTAGCAATGAAACAATTAAGGAAAGAAACGTACCAGGATTAAGAGTTGGTAAAACAGGATTAGAAAAGGCACTAGAAAAAGAGTTAATAGGAACAAATGGAGTTCAAAGATTTGAAGTAAATGCTTATGGAAAAAGGATTAACCAAATAGAATTTAAAGAAGGTGAAAAAGGAAAAACAATAAGACTTACAATAGATACAGAAATTCAAAAATACACTCAGGAACTTTTAAATAAAAGAGCTGGATCAATTTCTATTATGGACATTTATACAGGTGAAATAATTGCTATGAACTCCTCACCATCTTTTGATCCAAATTTATTTTTATATGGGATTGAAAAAAATAAGTGGAACGAAATTAAAAAAGATCCATTAAAACCTTTGTTAAATAAAACTGTTTCTGGTTTGTATTCGCCTGGATCTACAATTAAGCCATTGGTAGCGCTTTCTGCTTTAGAAAATGACGTTATAACACCAAACCTAAAAGTTAACTGTAGAGGACATAAACACCCTTTGGAATTATATGGCATGAAATATCATTGTTGGAAAAAACAAGGACATGGATATATGTCACTTCAAAATGCTATTAAACAATCTTGTGATACTTATTTCTACGAAGCAGCGAGACTTTTAGGTGTAGACAGGTTAAACGAAACAGCAAAAAAATTTGGCTTAGGAAATGTAGTATTAGGAGAATATTTTAATGAGAAAAAAGGAGTTGTTCCTTCAACAAAATGGAAAAAAGAAGCTATTGGTCAAAATTGGTATTTAGGAGAAACTTTAATAAATGGTATTGGACAAGGTTATATCCAAACAACTCCTTTGCAATTATGTTTAATGACAGCTCAACTTGCAAATGGCGGTCACAAAATTTATCCAAAAATAATTTATGAAAACAATCAAGAAAATATTGAAACTATTAAACAAAAAATGAAATTTGCTGAACAAAATCAATTAGAAGATTTAAATTTTCTCTCAGCAACAGAAAAATTATTTAAAAAAAATCAAAAAACTTACGACGCTTTATATAGAAATAAAGAAAATGTAAAATTTGTTCTAGATGCAATGTTTAGATCTACAAATGAAACTTATGGAACTTCTTTTTCTTCTAGAATTGAAGACCCGAAATACCAATTCGCAGGAAAAACTGGAACAGCCCAAGTAAAAAGGATTACAGAAGCAGAAAGAGAGCTTGATTTAAAGACAGATCAAATTCCTTATAAAGAAAGAGATCATGCATGGTACATAGCTTTTGGTCCATACAAAAATCCAAGATATGCTGTAAGTATTTTAGTTGAGCATGGAGGATCTGGAAGTTCTACTGCTGCACCTATTGCAAAAAAATTATTTAAATTTGTTATTGATAGACACGAATTAAGAGAAAAAACTAAAAAAAAAAAATTAGCGAGTACTGATATATAATGTTTGTACAAAGTTCCTTATCTGATAAATCAACTTTTTTTCAAAAGTTAAGATCTCTAGATTATATAATGCTACTTACCATTTTAATTATAGGAATAATAAGTTCATTTGCGATGTATTCAACAGATGGAGGTGAACTAAGATATCATTCTGAAAGTCATATAATAAGATTTGTAGTTTTTTTTACTATGATGATTTTTATATCATTTATAAACATTAAAACATGGCATACCTTAGGTTATTTATTTTACATAATAGTATTAGGACTTTTAATATGGGCATCTTTATTTGGTATAACTGCCCAAGGATCTCAAAGATGGATTAATTTATATTTTATAAACTTACAACCATCTGAGCTGATGAAAATAGCAATCATTGTTTGTTTTGCAAAGTATTATCATAGAATTCAAATTACACACGTAAATAGAATAAGAAATATAATTGCACCAATATTAATTTTAATTATACCAATCTCTCTTGTAATAAGTCAGCCTGATCTTGGAACATCTATATTAATTGCATTAAGTGGTATAATTGTTTTATGGTTAGCGGGAGTCAATATTAAATATTTTTTTTATTCATCTTTAGTTTTTATTATTTCTGCACCATTTGTAATTTCTTTTCTAAAACCCTATCAAAAACTAAGAATTTTAACTTTTTTTGATCCTGATAAAGACCCGTTAGGTGCAGGTTATCAAATTATACAATCAAAAATTGCTGTTGGATCCGGAGGTCTTACTGGCAAAGGTTTCTTAAAAGGAACTCAAGGGTATTTAGAATTTTTACCAGAAAAACATACAGATTTTATATTCACACTTTTTTCTGAAGAATTCGGTTTTATAGGTTCACTTTTATTGCTTACACTATATGCAATTTTAATATTTAGAATTTTAAAAATTGGAACATTATCTAGAAGTTTTTTTGGAAAGTTTTTTTGTTTTGGTTTTGGATCTGCGATTTTTGTTTATATTACAGTAAATATGGCAATGGTTTTAGGTTTACTACCTATAGTTGGATCTCCTTTGCCGATAATGTCTTACGGTGGTTCATCAATGCTAGCAACAATGATTGGGTTAGGCATAGTCATGAGTACAAAAATCTATAGTCGACAACTAATATCATAAATTAAATTGAGTATAATTTGTCACTTTAAAAAATTTAAAATAAATATGTATTATAAAAATGATGACAAATAAAATAAAAGTTGGGATTGTAGGTGCTGGAATTCAAGGTGTTTGTAATGCACTTTTTTTACAAAAAAAAGGATTTCAAGTTACCTTGTTTGACAGGGAGGAGCCTGGAAGCCAAGCAGCTTCATATGGAAATGCTGGACATTTTTCGCCTTATGCTTCGGTGCCAGTAAATAGACCAGATATTTTAACTGATGTCCCAGCAATGCTTTTAAGTTCAACTGGACCTTTGGCATTAAAATGGAACTACGTTCCAAAAATGTTTCCTTGGTTTTTACAATTTATAAAGAACTGTAGTAAAAAAAATATGATGCATACAGCAAAATATATGCATCAAATATTAGATTTAGCTTTACCTGCATATGATGAATTATTTGAAGAAATTAATCTATCTGGATTAGTAGAAAATAAAGGCATTATGTATATTTGGAATGATCAAAATCTTAAAAGTAGAGAGTTAGAAATTAATATAAGGAACGAAATAGGAGCGGAACAACAATTGTTAAGCAAAAGTGAGATACACGATCTAGAACCTAATATTAAAAATATTTATCATGCTGGAGTATTTTATAAAAAAGCAAGGCATGCGAGAAATCCAGGAAAAATTTGGGTCAAATTGTTTGAAAGTTTTGTAAAAAAAGGAGGAAAGTTTTTAAAATTAAATATTCAAAAGATAGACTTTGATGAAAATAATCCAGTCATAAGATCGGAAACACAAAGGTTTATTTTTGATAAACTTGTTATATGTTGTGGAGCATTTTCAAAAAAATTAACAGACAATTTGCATGAAAAAATACCTTTGGATACTGAAAGAGGCTATCATATTCATTTTAAAGGATTTGATCATTTGATTTCACGTCCTGTTGTTTTTCAAAACAGAGGTTTTGGCATGACTCCAATGGAACAAGGATTAAGAGTTGTCGGAACTGTTGAATTTGGAGGTTTAAATAATCCTCTTTCAAAATCTAGAATAAAAAATTTAGTTGATAATGCAAAATTTTTACTAGATGGTTTACCAGATCACCATGATGATGAGTGGTTAGGGTTTAGACCAACATTGCCAGATTATCTGCCTGTTATAGGGCCTTCTAAAAATTATAATAATGTTTTCTACTCTTTTGGTCATCACCATTTAGGATGGACTTTAGCCGCTATATCTGGGAAGATAATTTCAAAAATGATTTCAAATGAGAATAGTAATTTAAATTTAGAACCATACAGTTCTTTAAGGTTTTCTTAATTCGTGAAAAACAATAATAACCTTGCTTATTTTATTTTAATTCTGACTACTATATTTTGGTCGGGAAACTTTATTGTTGGTAAAGCGGCTAGTATGTTTCAAATTCCACCTTTTTCTTTAAATTTCTATAGATGGTTTTTTGCAGGATTAATCTTATTACCATTTACTTATAAGGAAATAATAAATAACAAAATATATATATTAAATAATTTAGGTTTTTTTATAATATTGGGAATAACTAGCATTACTATATTTAATTCAATTGTTTATTATTCGCTCTATTACACTCAGGTCATTAGTGGAATTTTAATGATTTCAACTATTCCAGTATGGATAATTTTTATTTCTTCAATTTTAAAAATTGAAAAAACTAATATCTTTCAGATTATCGGGGTCTTTTTATCTTTAACTGGAGTAATTTTTATTATTACAAAGGCTGATTTAAATTTAATAAAAAGTTTAAATTTTAATAAAGGAGACTTATCAATGGTTGTTGCTATGTTTTCTTGGGCAATTTATTCTGCCCTTTTAAAAAGTAAAAAATATAAAATTTCTCAAATGTCTTTATTAGAAGTTGTAATTATTTGTGGATTAATTTTCCTAATACCAATTTACATTATTGAAATGAACATGGGTAATCAAATCATTTTAGGAAAACCATTTTATTTAATTTTAGCATATGTGGTAATTTTTCCAGGACTAGCAGCATTCTTTTTTTGGATAAAAGGAATTTCAATTATTGGAGCAAACAGAGCTGGAATATTTCTACATTTAATGCCAATCATGGGGGCAATAATGGCAATGTTAATTTTTGATGAAAAGTTTATGTCTTATCATATATGGGGAGCAATATTTATTATTGCTGGTATTACACTTTCAAATAAAAAAAAATGAAAAAAAATAATCAAAATTTAACAGATGAACAAAAATTAGTTTTATTTCAAGAGGGAACAGAACCTCCTGGTTCAAGCGATTTAAACAATGAAAAAAGAGAAGGAAGTTATCATTGCGCTAACTGTGGAATAAAATTATTTGATTCAATTACAAAATATGAAAGTGGATCAGGCTGGCCTTCATTCTATAAAAGTTTACCAGATGTATTTGAAATGAAAACAGACTATTTATTAGGTTATGCTAGAACCGAATATCATTGCAAAAATTGTGGAGGTCATCATGGACATATATTTGATGATGGGCCAAAGCCAACAGGTAAAAGATATTGTAACAATGGGATCTGTTTAATTTTTAAAGAAAAAATTTAATTATTTAAGAATATTATTTAATTCTCCACTTTTCTCTAATTCTCTTAACTCTACATAGCCACCAACATGATAATCATCAAAAAATATTTGTGGGATTGTTCTTTTACCATTCGCTTTTTGAATCATTTCATCTCTCAAACCATCTTTTGTGGAAATATCAATTTCTTTAAATGAGATGTTATTTCTTGCGAACAATCTCTTTGCTGCATCGCAGAAATTACACATTGGTCCTGTGTACATAATAATACTCTTCATAACCTATATATAATCATTTTTTTTAATTTTTCTTCTTATTTCTTTTCTAGAAACTTCAAACTTTTTTCTATGTTTTATGCTTTGAGTCTTTGCTCTTTTTCTCCATAATTTGAAAGAAGATGGTTTAAGCGAGTTTCTCATTATACGAATAACCTCAGCTTCTGACTTTCCTGTTCTTTTCCTAATGTCTTCAAAAGTGACCCGATCTGCCCAAGCCGCCCAAATGACCCAGTCTGGACTATCAATATTTGGCTCAGAATTCTTGACTCTGGTTGTTGGTCTGTGACTTTTTTTCATATTTTTTAATAAATAATAAAAAAAAAATTAATGCAATTTTATTAAGGTGTGATATATTTTCCTCTAGATAGTCCTATCTAGCCATCTTTAGCTCCCGGTTTTTTAGGACTATCCTAAAAATCTTTACCCAGGGGATGAAAAAACTAATTGCTATAATTTTTCTTATATTATTCACTTCTAATGTAAAAGCTGGATGTGACGATCCATTGGGGGATGGTGTAGATTATACAAATTGTAGATTTTCTGACGGCCAAGATTTAAAAGGAAGCTATTTACCAAACTCAAACCTGTCGTTTAGTAGCTTTGTACAAGTTAATTTTGATAAAAGTATAATGATGAACTCTATTTTAGCTTATGGAACATTTTCAGAGTCAACATTTATACGAGCTAATTTATATGAGGCAAATCTACAGGGGGCAAATTTTGAAA
>CACDEU010000006.1 GCA_902551895.1 uncultured Pelagibacteraceae bacterium
AAAAATAATAGTACAAGGTTTTACTGGAAAAATGGGAAGTTTCCATGCAGAAGAAATGATTAAGTATGGATCGAATGTAGTTGGAGGAGTTACACCTGGAAAAGGTGGAATGAAACATCTTAATCTTCCTGTGTTTAATACAGTTAAAGAAGCAGTCGAAAATACTGGTGCATCAGCATCAATATTGTTTGTCCCACCAGCTTTTGCAGCAGACTCTGCAATGGAAGCAGCTGATGCTGGAATTAAAACATGTGTTGCAATAGTGGATGGAATACCTTCTCACGATATGATCAAAATTAAACGTTATATGAGAAGATACTCAAGAACTGAAAAAATGACTTTGGTAGGACCTAATTGTGCAGGAGTAATTAGTCCTGGGAAAGCGATGCTGGGTATTATGCCAGGTCATATATATAAAGAAGGAAAAATTGGTATCATTGGAAGGTCAGGAACATTAGGATATGAGGCAGCACAACAATTGAAAAATTTAAATATTGGCGTTTCAACGAGTGTTGGTATTGGAGGTGATCCAATTAACGGAAGTTCATTTAAAGATATTTTAGAAAAGTTTGAACAAGATGATGAAACAGAAGCAGTTTTAATGATTGGTGAAATTGGAGGACCTCAAGAAGTGGCAGCTGGTAAATTTGCAAAAGAAAATATGAAGAAACCAGTTATAGCTTACATAGCAGGATTAACAGCTCCTAAAGGAAGAGTAATGGGGCATGCAGGCGCAATTGTTTCTGCTTATGGAGAAAGCGCAGTTGAGAAAGTTGAGCTTTTAAAAGAATGTGGAGTTATTATTTCTAAAAACCCATCTGTTATGGGTGAAACTGTAAAGTCAGCTTTAAATAGTAAAATTTAAAATATAAACAATTAGTTTATAATAAATGATAAAAAGAGATCTCTATTACGAACGTATACCTACAAAATCTTTGAGAGATGATGTTAGATACTTGGGCAATATTTTAGGGAGAGTAATCAAAAAGCAGGAGGGAGAAAGTTTTTTTAATTTAGTAGAGAGAATAAGATTATTATCAAAAGCAAATATTAAAAATAAAAATAATAAAAATAGATTTAATAAAATTACTTCAGAAATTCAAAGACTAAAACCAATTAAAATATTTAAATTAGCAAGAGCATTTAATCATTTTATGAATTTTATTAATCTTAGTGAATCCATAGATGCCTCTAGAAAATTAGATGAATTTGAAAATTCTAACTTGAAAGAGAAACATAAGAATATTTTCATCGAGGAAATTTTTGAAAAGCTTTTTAAAAATAAAAAAATTAAGCCTCAAAAAATATATAATATTGCAAAAAATCTTCATATTGGAATAGTTCTTACGGCTCATCCAACTGAAGTTAAAAGAAGAACTTTAATTCAAAAATACCATAAAATAACTGAGATAATGGATCAAAGAAATCTTTTGAAGGACAAGCCATCTCGATTAAAAATCTTAGACAAGAAACTTTATGATGAGTTTACAATTATTTGGAATACTGATGATTTAAAAAGATTTAAACCGACTCCTGCCGAGGAAGCGAGGTGGGGATTAGCAGTAATTGAAGACAGTCTTTGGGAAACAATTCCAAAAGTTTATAGAAGATTAAACGCTATTTTCGTAAAACATATGGGAAAAGATTTGCCTAAAAATTTTAATCCGATTGAATTTGGATCTTGGATGGGGGGAGATAGAGATGGTAATCCAAATGTAACAGCGACTATCACCAAAGAAGTTATACTTTTATCAAGATGGGAAGCAGCAAAACTTTATGAGAAAGAATTAACAAAATTAATTAGAGGACTTTCAATGGAGAAATGTTCAAAAAGAATTTTAAAAACTACTGGAAAAACCTTTGAACCTTATAGAGTATATTTAAGACCATTAAGAGATCAAATGAGAAAGACACATAGATTAATAGAAAGACATTTAGTGGCAAAAAAACCATTAAAACGAAAAAAACTTTTATCTTCTAAAGAGGAAATTCTTAAACCTTTAAGAGTTGTGCGAGAATCATTAGAACAAAATCAAAGTGAAAATATTGCAAGTAGTGACTTACTTGATTTAATGAGACGAGCTAAGTGTTTTGGTATAAATTTAGCGAAATTAGATATTAGACAAGAGTCATTAAGACATTCGCAGCTATTAGCAGAATATGTAAAGAAAAAAAATAATTCTAATTATTTAAGTTGGGATGAAAATAAAAAAATTAAATATTTAATAAGTGAAATGAAGAAAAATAGAAAGAGTTTCAAAAACTTTAATTTTAAAAATAAAGAAAATAATGAAGTCTGGTCAACTTTTAAAATTTTAGCTGATGAACCATCAGAATGTTTGGGTGCTTATGTAATATCAATGACTTCAGAAGCTTCAGATGTTTTAGAAGTTTATTTAATGCAAATGCAGGCAAATATTAAAAATAAATTACGAGTAGTTCCACTTTTTGAAACTTTGCAAGATTTAAAAAACGCAAAATCAATTATGGAAAAACTTTTTTCATTAAGTTGGTACAGAAAATTAATCAAAAACAAACAAGAAATTATGATTGGTTATTCTGATTCTAGCAAAGATGCTGGAAAATTATCTGCAAGTTGGCATCAATACAAACTTCAAGAAGAAGTTTTATCTATAGCAAAGAAATATAAAATTGACCTTACTTTTTTCCATGGCAGAGGTGGTTCAGCAGGAAGAGGTGGTGGACCAATTCAAGCAACCATGAGATCACAACCTCCAAATTCTGTATATGGCCGTATTAGAATTACTGACCAAGGAGAAATGATCCAACAAAAATATGGTTATGAACCTTTAGCGAAATATAATTTATGTAGCTACATAGGATCTGTAATGCAGGCAACTCTAAATCCACCCCCACAACCTAAAGATAGTTGGAGAAAATTAATAGATGAAATGACAAAAGTTTCTACTTTAGCATATAGAAAAAATATAAATGAGAACTCAGATTTTATAAGATATTTTAAAACTGTTACACCTCACTTAGCACTTGGAAAATTATCAATAGGATCAAGACCTTCTAAAAGAAAAAATGTAGATAACATTCAAAGCTTAAGAGCAATACCCTGGGTATTTGCATGGACACAAATAAGATTAATGTTACCTGCTTGGCTAGGAACTGGTGATGCTTTAAAATATTCATCAATTAAAAATCACAAAAATACTCTTATAGATATGGAAAAAAATTGGCCATTTTTTAATTCTACAATGGATATTTTAGATATGGTTATTTCTAAAGTTGATCCAGAGATATCAGAAGTTTATGAAAATAATCTTGCAGATAAAAAATTAAGAGAAGTGGGTGATAAACTTAGATCTGAGTTCGCTGTAATTAAAAAATTAAATAGATACATAACTCCAAGAGAAATAATTAATCAAAGAAAAGAATTTAGAACAACTGTTCTAGTTAGAAACATTTATTCCGAGGTTTTGAATATACTACAGGCCGTGGTTATGAATAAAATTTCAAAGAAAAAAATCAAATCTAATGATAAGAAATATCTTAATGATGCAATGATGACATCAATAGCAGGCATATCTGCAGCTATGAAGAATACTGGTTAAAGTGATATTTCTCTTAATCTTTTAAGATAATTTTCAAACTCTTCTACAAAACTTTCAGTTGGTTTTATATTTTTTTTTCTTTGATCGTCTTGAGCTTTTTCTAAATAAAAAAATCCTTTTTCGCATGCTTCGTTAATAATTAATGCAGACTTTGGTCTAGAGGTTTTAAATAGTTTTGTTTTTAATTCTTCAACAGTGATTGTTAAGTTTTGTTTGTGGTATGACATAATTAAAAGCATCATATGATAGTGTGAAGGTGATTTTCTAAAAAAATAATTACTTGAACGATGTGATTGTTTCATCTGTTCTTCCCAAAAATCTAATAAATTTTTTGTACTTTTCATAATTATCTAAGATCTTACTCTAGATTTAGTTGGATCGTAATGAGGAAAAGGAACTATTTTTGCAGGAATTCTTTTTTGATGTCCATCTATTTTCCCAACTTCGACTTCAGTTTCTAATTCTGAATGACCAATATCTATTCTACATAGTGCAATATTTTTATTTAAAGTTGGAGAGACACATCCACTAGTTATCACACCAACTTGAGATCTACCAATATGAACACAATCTCCATGATTTGCTTTTTCTTTTCCAGTAAGCTCAAGACCTACCAGTTTTTTTTGAGGATTTTCTTTTCTTTTAATTAAACTTTCTTTACCAATAAAATCATCTGTTTTAGTTTTTAGTGGAACTGTAAAACCTACACCAGCTTCAAATGGATCAACTTGACCGTCAAATTCATTTCCAAATAATATTAATCCTGCTTCTATCCTTAATAAATCTAGTGCACCAAAACCAGCAGGTATAATCCCTTCATCTTTTCCTGCTTCCATAACTTTATCCCATACTTTAGGAGCATCAGATGGATGACACCAAATTTCATAACCTAGCTCACCAGTGTAGCCAGTCCTCGAAACAATTAAAGGAATACCATTCAAATCTTCAACTCTACAGATAGTAAATCTAAACCACTGAAGTTCAGAAATAGTTGGTTGAGTTGGCGGCGTAAATATAAATTTTTCAAGAATTTTTCTACTATTTGGACCTTGTAAAGAGATGTTATTAATTTGATCTGTTGAATTTTTTATTAAAACTTTATAATTTTTTTTCTTTGCCTGCTCTTTTAACCATTCTCCAGCATATTCATCACCACATACCCATCTAAAGCCATGATCGCTCAATTTTAATAATGTTCCATCATCGAACATAAAACCATTTTCATAACACATTGAAGAGTAGACGACTTGACCAATAGAAAGTTTTTTTATATTTCTTGTTAAAGTATAATTCATTAACTCTTCAGCATCAGGTCCTAAGATTTCAAACTTTCTTAGAGAAGATAAATCAATAACAACTGATTTTTCTCTACAAGCTGTGTATTCATTGATTACACCATGTTTTGTATAATCATTTGGTAACCAGAAGCCTCTAGCATCAACAAAATTTCTCGTAAGTTTTGAAGTTCTATCGTAGAAGCCAGTATTCCTAGTTAACTTTGTTTCTGAGTCTGTTTTCATTCTAAATGCAAAAGATTTTGTAAATTCTTTTTTTTTATCATAAGTTCTAACAAAAATATCAGTTGGATTCCATGAATTACAAGCATCAATGTCACTTGGGCAAGCTGTTGTTCCGCAGGTTAAATCTTTCAGTGCTCTAAATGTTACATAGTCACCAGGTCTAGCGAAAGATTCATCTGATAATACTGAATTTAAGCCTCCTGCCGATGTATTAAAAAAAAGGTTTATTGCATGCCAGCCTCTTTTTTTTTGAACTCCAAACTTTTCCATTGAGTTATTTAAATTATCAGAGCAATTTGGATGTCCAAAATATCCGGCATCTTCATAATATTTAGATGTACAGGCTAAATTAAAAGTATCATGTTTTCCGACTGTATCTCTAATTACTTCAACCAAAGGCTCATGATCAGTATCATAAAATTTTGAAAATAATCCTGGTCCGGGAAAAGTACTTGCCATAAAAGTTCTTGTTGTTTGCCAATCCAAACCTTTTTCAATTCTTTTATCTAATTTTGCTGTATCGAATGCTACAAAATCAGAACATTGTCTTCCTGTTGGTGAAATAACTTGAATGTAATCACCTTCTTTTACCTGAAAAGAAACTGCTGTTGCTCTATCGATATTTGTCTCACTAAGCGGATCAAACATTGGATCTGGAATTACATGATGTTCCTTATCTTTTGTAATTTTAGCTCTTTTAACAAAAATAGTTAAATCGGTTGGAGGATTTTGTTCATGAATTAACATTTCAGCACCAGGAGCAGAAAAGATACAATAACATTTATCTTTTGATTTTATTTTTACTTTTTCACCCCAACTTGTTTCTTTATCAAAAATAATTGAGGCTTTAGATTTCGAAATATCTAAATTTCTTTTTTTTAGTTGGCGAAGTGCAATGAGAGAACTCTCATCTTTTTTTGAAAGTATTTTTTTAATTTCAGAGGCATCTTTATTTTCTTTTAAATTTAATATTGCTGGTTCCGATTTTCCCTCTTTGTTGAAAACTGATATCTCACATATCTGATTGCCTTCATTATTTATAATTTCTATCTCATCATCTGGAAGAATTTGAATACCGGTAAGACCACCACCATTTACTATATATCTTTCAACTCCAGGTGGTAGAACATTTAGTCCCGGTTCTTTAATATTAGCACTTGTATTTAACATTTTATAAAGCCTACAACGAACATAATATATCTAACAGTTATTGACTATACATTTAATTAAGCAGATACTATGTGCACTTAATATTAAGGAAAGGGGAAAAAATGAGAAAAATAATATCTCTTTTATCTGCTTTAGTTATTTCAGTAGTTTCGTTTACTGGAATTGCAAATTCTGCAGATAGTAAGAAACCTATAGTTATCCCAACTCACAATTGGTCAAGTCAAATTGTAATGGCTTACGTAATTGGTGGAATTATGGAAAGTATGGGAAATAACGTTAAATATGTAAACGCTGACTCACAAGCAGTTTATGAATCAATTCGAATTGGTGATGTAACTATATCACACGAAGTTTGGGAATCTGCTTTTGGTAAATCATTTACTACAGCTTTAGACAAAGGTGGTTTGCTTGACTGGGGAGATCATGAAGCAAGAACTCTTGAGGATATGGGATATCCAAACTGGGTTGCTGAAAAAGGATTATGTCCAGGTTTACCTGATTGGACTGCTTTAAAAAGTCCAGACTGTGCAAAAAACTTTACAACACCTGATTCACCAGATGGAAAAGGAAGAATGTTGGAAGGTCCACAAACTTGGCATGGTGATTTAATACCTCAAAGGGTTGATGCATTAGGCTTAGGAGATCTTTGGTGGGTTAAATTTGCTGGAAGTGCAGATGCGCTTTGGGCAGAGTTAGCAGCAGCTAAAAAAGAAGGAAGAGGAACTATCATCTTTAACTGGACACCAAACTTTACAGATGGTGCTGGTTTTACATTTATAGACTTCCCTCCATACACAGCTGGTTGTAGACCAGAAGATGGTGGAGATGGTAAATGTGGTTCGCCAGATGGTTATTTGAAAAAAGCAGTTAATGCTGATTTTCCAAAAACTCATCCAGCAGCAGCTAAAATGTTCAAGAAAATGTCATTCTCTACAAGTCAAATTGGTGCAATGGCAGCTTTAGTTGACGTTGATAAAATGACTCACGAAGATGCAGCTAAAAAATGGTTAGCTGATAACGAGTCAGTTTGGAAAGCTTTTACTAAATAAGGCTTAAAGCTAATAAATTATGTAATCTCCCCCGACAATGTTGGGGGGGATTTTTTTTTAACTTCAGAATAATGATTAATAAAAACTTTAAATTAATATTAATAAAAAATTTTTTTTATATATTTTTTAGCTTGTTATTTTTTAATTTATCATTAGCAAAAGATGTAGATATTCAAGAGGATATTAATCTTAGTTTTGCATGTGATTTAGAAAAAAAAATACTTAAGAATTCTGAATATAATTATCAAACTTTTTTGGCCAAGGATTTAAATGAAAAAGGTTTGGATAAACTAAAAATTGAATCTTTAAAACCAGATACTCTTTCTGTTAATGGATTATCTTTATTTCTGTCAAAGTCTGAAAAATTAAATGTTAAGGTGGTCAGTAAGGATATAGTTTTATTTAAATCAATTGACGAAGTTAGGAATTACTCCGAGTCTGCTATTATTGATAGAAAATCAGGGGAATTAATGCATGAAATTACCAGGAATATTAAGAGTGAAAATTCTGAAAAAGATATTTCTTTTTATAAATGCGTAAAACGATAGAAAATGTCTGATTTTTTTTTAATTAATTTTGTGTAAAATATCGTTATGAAAAAATTTATTATCTGCATATTTTTTAGTTTTTTTATTACATCTGAAGTTTTAGCTCGTAGCACTGGATGTAAGGAGGGAAATTGTGAAAATGGTTATGGTAAGTGGGTTTATACAGATAAAACAACTTATGAAGGTGAATGGGTAAATACAAAAAAACATGGTCAAGGAACAGAAACTTGGCCTAACGGATATATTTATAAAGGCGAATTTAATAACAGCGAGTGGAGTGGACAAGGTACTTTAACTTTTCCAAATGGAGCAACGTATGTTGGAGAATGGGCCAATGGTTTTATGAATGGAAAAGGAACTTTTACCTGGTCTGATGGTAAAGAAAAAACAGGTATCTGGGTTAATGGAAAATTACAAGAATAATTATAATAATGATAAAAAATAGTTATATAAATAAATTAAAAGAGTTGCCTGAAGCCACAAAGCAATTTGTCGGTCTTCTTATCTTAACACTTATTATAATTTTTTCCTTTGGTATATTAAATATTTATTGGGGAGGTGGAGATGAATTAATTAAAAAAATGAAATTAGAAGAAGAAAGAATCGCAGAAGAAAAAAAACTTAATGCACTTATATCCCAACTTCCATCAGGCATTTTAGTAACATTTGATGGAACAGATAATTTTAGATTGACTGATGAACTGTATGAAGCAGTTTGTAATGCAACAAAACTTCTTCCTCAACGTGCCATCATGGCTGCTCATTTTTTAAATTATGAAGCTTACGAATTATATACTATCAATGGTAATAAAATTGATGAAACGTATGTTAAATGGGATAAAGAAAAAAACAAATGTTTTGCTGGTTATACTGTAAGTGGAGCTAATGTCGGAGTAAATAGATCAGCAAATGTAAGTGGAGAGGTTTTAAGTTTTTTAAGCACTGGTATTGATACAAGGGTTTATTTTATTAAAAATTTTTAAGGAGGAAATGAACAAATTATATAGATTTTATTTTATCTTAATTTCGTATAACTTTATTAAAATTTATGTCTGAACCAGTAATTAAATGTGAAGCTGTTTATAAAATTTTTGGAGAAAATGCCAAAAAAATGCTTCAAGATTCTAATGGCAATGTAGATGCAAAAACTTTTCAAGAAAATGGATGCATAGTAGGTGTTAACAATGCTTCATTTGAAGTTTCAAAGGGAGAAATGTTAGTTGTAATGGGTTTATCCGGATCAGGTAAATCAACTTTGCTAAGATGTATTTCTAGATTAACTGATGCAACTGGTGGAAAAATTTTTATAGAAGGTCAAGATTTACTTCAATTAAATAATAAAGAACTAATAGAGCTTAGAAGAAATAAAATGGGAATGGTTTTTCAGAGTTTTGCTCTACTTCCTCATAAAACGGTTGTAGAAAATATTGCTTTCCCACTCCAAATTAAGGGAATTAAAACTGAAGATAGTATTAGTAAGGCAATGGATATGGTTAAACTTGTTGGTCTTGATGGAAGAGAAAACTATTTTCCAAGAGAACTTTCTGGAGGTCAACAACAGAGAGTAGGTATTGCGAGATCATTAGCAGTAGAGCCAGATATTTGGTTTTTAGATGAACCTTTTTCTGCATTAGATCCACTAATTAGAAAAGAAATGCAGGATGAGTTTTTAAGACTTCAAGATAAATTACAAAAAACAATTATGTTTATTACTCATGATTTTGATGAGGCTCTAAAACTTGCTGATCGTATTGCTATTATGAAAGATGGAATAATTGAACAGTTAGACACACCCGCAAATATTGTTTTAAATCCAGCAACTGAATATGTGAGGAAATTTACTGAAGAAGTACCTAGAGAAAAAGTTCTATTAATTGAAGATGTAATGGACCCATCTACTACTGATAATTTGGGTGATTTGAAAGTTTTAAAAGATGAAATTATTGAAAATGTTGCTGAAAAAATTTTAACACAAGAAAAATCAGTAGCAGTTATAGATAATAACAACAAAATTGTAGGCTCTATTAATCCAACAAAAATAATTAATACAGTTTTTGGAGGAAGAAAAAATAATAATTAAATCATGGAATTAATAAAAAAATATCCAAAGTTATTTCAATGGTTATTTTTATTGATTGTATTTTTTGCTTTATGTTTTGCGATTGATGTTCCTGAAACATATAAATTTATACGAGGCCAAGCAGAATTTGTTAAAGATCCAAACCAAAGCTCCTTCGTTTTTCTCGGTAAAGAAGTAAGATATTATGCTTTTGATGTCTTTTGGAGGTTGCCTCCATTACTTGGATGGTTACCTATTTGGATAAATGATTCATTATTTTTTTTAATGAATGAATGGATGCCAATTGAATTTTGGAACGAAGATACTCAAGAATTCAGAACTCGACCATTAGTTTTACAAATAAGTAGAAATTTAACTGCTTTTATGACGTTTCTAATAGAATTGATTAGAGAGATTTTATTAGGTGGACTTGAAACTATTGTTGCATTTACCAGTTGGGATTGGATAGACAAAAACCCTTGGGCAGAGCTACCAGGTTTACCATGGACTATTGTTGCTGCGGGTTCAGCAATACTTGCTTATAAACTAAGTGGTAAAGGTCTAGCTTTGTTTGCCGGTTTAGTTATGGTTTACATTTCAATATTTGGTCAATGGAAACCTTCCATGCAAACTCTTTCATTTATTTTAGTTGCAGCACCACTATCATTTATTTTTGGCTTAGGTTTAGGTATAGCTGCATTTAAAAGCAAACGTGTTGAGAAAGCTTTATATCCAATACTTTTAGTTATGCAAACAATGCCACAATATGCGGTATTGGTTCCTGCACTTGTTCTTTTTGGAGTTGGTGATCATGCTGCAGTAATTATAACTATGGTTGTTGCTGTACCACCAATGATATTATTAACTATACTAGGTTTAAGAGCAATACCTCCAGAAGTTATTGAGGCAGGTAGAATGAGTGGGTGTAATAACTGGCAACTAATGTTTAAAGTATTAATTCCAACTGCAAGAAGAGATATTTTAATTGGAGTAAACCAGGTCATAATGGTTTGTTTCTCTATGGCTGTTATTTCTGCATTTATAGGTGCAAAAGGTTTAGGGTTTAATTTATTGCTAGCCTTAAACCAACTCAATATTGGATTAGCCTTAGAAGCCGGATTGTGTATTAGTTTAATTGCAATTCTTTTAGATAAAATGTCTTTGGCTTGGGCAAATAAGCAAACAGATTATTTTGGCAATCTGACATTCTACCAAAGAAATAAAAATATTTTATTTTTTGTTGCAACAGTAATTATAGGAATTTTACTTGCTTATGTTGGAACTTTTTTGTTTAAAGGTAGTTACAACTACTTATTTGAAGTTCCACACAATAAAGGAATATCAACAGCAGATTTTTGGAATAAAGGTGTTGATTGGATTTTTGATACATTCTTTGTGTATATAAAAGCATTTAATACATGGTTGATTCAAGACGTGCTTCAGCCAATGAGAGCTTTATATTTAAGAATGCCTGCGGTTGCCACATTAGTTTTGGTTGTTGGAGCGGGATATTTAATTGGTGGAATTCGTTCAGCATTAGTTGTTTGTGGATTGACTTTATTTATAGCTTTAAGTCCATGGTGGGATAGAGCATTAGTGACAGCATATATGGCAACTTTTGGAGTTATTGTATCTTGTATAATTGGATTTACAGTTGGAACTTTATGTTTTCAAAACAAACATTCCGCGAGTTTTATGTTGGGGGTTTGTGATATAT
This sequence comes from uncultured Pelagibacteraceae bacterium, assembly GCA_902551895.1. GTDB lineage: Bacteria > Pseudomonadota > Alphaproteobacteria > Pelagibacterales > Pelagibacteraceae > Pelagibacter. Next base: position 11,645 of record CACDEU010000006.1, read on the forward strand.
TTCAAACTTTTCCTTCTTTTGTATACTTAATTCCAGTGATGATGCTTTTTGGTATAACTGATACGTCAGTTTTAATTGCAGTTATAGTTTATGCAACAATACCTGCAACACGTTATACAATTGAAGGTCTTAGAAGTGTTCCAGTTGGTTTGCATGATGCTGCAACAATGTCAGGCGTAAATAAATTCCAAAGATTGACTAAAATAGAATTTCCTTTAGCATTTCCTCACATGATGCTTGGCTTAAATCAAACAATTGTATTTGCATTGTTCATGGTGATCATTGGAGCTTTTATTGGAACTGAAGATTTAGGACAATATATTCTAAAAGCATTATCAGATAAAAAAGGGGCGGGTATAGGATTCACACTTGGAATATGCGTTGCTTTCATAGGTTTAATATTTGATAATTTAATTAGAACCTGGGTAGAGAAAAGAAAAAAACACCTTGGTATAAATTAAAATTGTGAAAAAATTTCTTGTTGCTATTGACCAAGGCACTACATCAACAAGAGTAATTTTGTTTGATAGAAAAGGTAACACAAAATTTGTATCACAGTTTGAATTTAAACAATATTTTCCAAAAAATGGTTGGGTAGAACATAATCCAAATGAAATTTGGAAGACTACACTCAAATCATTAAAAAAGGTTACACAAAAAGTTAAGCAGTTAAAAGGAAAAATATTAAGTATTGGAATTACCAATCAGAGAGAAACAACTATCCTATGGAATAAAAAAAATGGTAAACCAATTTACAATGCTATTGTTTGGCAGGATAGACGTACACAACAATTTTGCCAAAATTTGAAAAAAAATAATTATGAAAATATTATTAGAAAAAAAACTGGCTTATTTATCGATCCATATTTTTCAGCAACGAAAATTAGATGGATATTAGATAATGTAAAAGAATCAAAAAGATTATTAAAATCAAATAATTTACTATTTGGAACTATTGATACTTTTTTAATTTGGAAGCTCACTAAAGGAAAAAGACATTTAACTGAAGCAACTAATGCATCCAGAACAATGTTGTACAATATAAATACAAATCAATGGGATAAAAATATATTAAAAAAATTAAAGATATCACACAAAATTCTTCCAGAAGTAAAAAATTCTGCTGATAGTTTTGGGACTTTAGATAAAAAAATTATCGGACAAGAAATCCCTATATCTGCAGTTTTAGGAGATCAGCAAGCAGCAGCAATCGGTCAATCTTGTTTTCAAAAAGGTTCAATCAAAAGTACTTATGGTACTGGTGCATTTGTAATAATGAATACCGGTTCAAAGAAAATTTTTTCAAAAAATAAATTATTGACCACAATTTGTTATCGAATAAATGGAAAAAATACTTACGCATTAGAAGGTTCAATTTTTATTGCTGGAGCAGGAATACAATGGCTTAGAGATAAAATAAAACTAATCGATAATGCATATGAAACAGAAAATATTGCTAAATTAAAAAAAAATAATGAAGGTGTATATGTAGTTCCAGCATTTAGTGGAATAGGCGCTCCTTATTGGAGACCAGATGCAAGAGGAGTCATTACCGGTTTAACAAGAAACAGTGACTGGAAAACTTTAGTCAGAGCTGTTGTAGAATCTGTTGCTTACCAAAGTTATGATTTATTTGAAGCAATGAAAAAAGATGGACTTAAACCTAAATTGATTAAAGTTGATGGAGGAATGGTAGCGAACAATTGGTTTGCTCAATTTTTATCAGATATAATAAATTTAAATGTAATTAGACCAAAAACTCTAGAAACAACAGCCTTAGGGGCTGCACTTTTAGCTGGATATCAGATTGGAGAATTTAAATCTTTGAATGAAATTCAAGTTAAGTGGAAAAAAGATAGAGTTTTTTCTCCAAAACTTAACAAATCATTGAGAAATAATTTATTGCAAGGATGGAAACAAGCAATTAGAAAAACTTTAGCATAATTTTAGCTATGAAAAAAATATTAATAATTGGCGCTGGAGCAATGGGATCTGCTTTTTCGATTCCGTGTGCAGAAAATAATAACAATGTCACTATAATGGGCTCAGTATTAGAAGATGATTTTATTTCTTCAATAAAATCCAATAAAAATTTGCACCCAAGTTTAAATGTAATTTTGCCAAAAAATATTAAAATTGAAAAATTTAGTGCAATTGCTGATACAGATTTAGATTTAATCGTAGTTGCTGTTAGCTCAGCTGGAATTGATTGGGTAGGTGATGAAATTTCAAAATTTTATAAATCTAACACACCCATAATTTTACTAACAAAAGGTCTTTCAATAATTAATGATCAACTAACAACTTTAACTGAAAAACTAGAAATGATTTTGAAAAAAAATGGTCATAAAAATGTTAATATTTCTTCAGTTAAAGGACCATGTTTGGCATCAGGCCTTGCAAATAAAATAAGAACAGGAACTATAATAGCAAATAAAAATATTAAAGAGGCTCAAAAAATTCAAAATATTATTCAAACAGAATATTACAAATGTGAAATATCAGATGATATAGAAGGTGTAGAAATTTCTTCAGCTATAAAAAATCTTTATTCAATGTTAATTGGTGGTTCGCAAGGATTAAGTAACCCAGCTGCTTCAAAAGAAATCCAAGAAAAATATTTTTTAAATACCGCTGCGAGTTTAATTCATAGATCAATTTCTGAGATGGTAGAAATTGTTAATAATTATTCAGGCAAAACTGAAACTGTTTATGGTTTAGCTGGTTTAGGAGATATATATGTAAGTGTGTCTGGTGGAAGAAATAGCCAAATGGGAAAATATTTGGGACAAGGTTATTTGTATAAAGAAGCTAAAGAAAAATTTATGAAAAATATAACAATTGAAGGTGCACAATTAGCTTTTGATATTGGACCAAAACTTATGGCGAAATTTGATAAACGTAAATTTCCACTTTTATTTAGCATTCTGGAATGTATTTGTGAAAACAAAAAATTGCAGATCGATTGGTAATTATTCTATTTTTTTGGTTGATTTAAAAAAACTTTTGAAGAGTCATCCATTGCTGTTGCCCAAGGTGTATGATGTACTGGGGCAATAGATCCTGTAACAGGTGAAGAAAAAGATTTATTTCTATATGTCATAATATCTTCTACTTTATGATGTTCCCATTCTTTAAAATGTTTTCTAATTAATTCGAAGTCAATTTTTGGATAATCAGATAATTCATGAAGCTCTTTAGTATACTCAGTTTGAAAATCTATCATTTGATCAGGATTTTCTAATTTTTCTTCTAAAGCAACCCATTTATTAATATCTTTTTCTATTTCTGAACTATTTGGAATTTTAATTTTTCCCATTATCACATCTCTTGCATACCAGGCCTGACAGTCAAACATATTAAAAGTATGGAATTGATCTTGCATACCTAAGTAGAGTAATTTGTGATTATCTTGCCATACAACACCTTTATACAATTTTGGCGGATATAATCTGTTTCTAGTTTTAAGTTTGAGGTCTTCAGTTAAAAATGGGAAATGATGAAGATAACCACAACATAAAATTATAGCATCTGCTTCTTGTTCATAACCATCTTTAAAAATAGCTTTATTTCCTTCCAGTCTATCTAAATAATGAACTTCTTTTACTCCGCTAGGCCATTTAAACCCCATTGGGTTGTGTCTATAACCAATAGTAACACTTTTTGCTCCGTACTTGTGGCATTGAAGAGCAACATCTTCAGCAGAATAACTACTTCCTAAAACAATAACATTTTTTCCTCTAAATTCTTCTGCATCTCTAAAGTCATGTGAATGCATAATTCTTCCAGGAAAAGATTTCATACCAGGGTACTCAGGAATAAAAGGAACAGAAAAATGTCCAGTAGAAACGACTACATAATCAAAAATTTCATTTGAAAACTTATCATTCTTTTTATCATGGTAGGTAATCTCAAAATTATTTCCATTGAAAACAACTTTAGAAACACTTGTGCTAAATCTTACTTTGCTTTTTAGATTACCCTTTTTTACTCTACCAATTATATAATCATACAAAACTTCTCTTGGGGGAAAGGACGGTATTGGTTTTCCAAAATGTTCATCAAATGAATAGTCAGCAAATTCCAAACATTCTTTAGGACCATTTGACCATAGATACCTGTACATACTATTTGGAACAGGATCACCATATTGATCAGATCCAGTTCTCCAGCTATAATTCCATAATCCTCCCCAGTCTTCTTGTTTTTCAAAACAAACTATTTCTGGTATTTTCTGACCTTTTTTTTCGGCTTGTTCAAAAGCCCTTAGCATTGAAAGGCCACACGGACCTGTTCCAATAATAGCTACTTTTGTCATAGTATTTTTAATCCTAAAATAATTTTTTTAAATTTATCTTATCTAAATATTAATTCAATGATTTTAATTCTTGCAATAATTCTAATTTTAATTTTAATTGTCCTAAAAAATAACTCTATGCCAAAATTAATATCTAGCTATGTAAAGTTTATTGACCTTATTTGCGAAAAAGTTGGAAGAGTCGTCATGTACTTGGTTTTCTTTATGATGTTCCTTTTGATTTTATCTTTTGTAACACGAAATATAATAAACTTTCCCTTAATGTGGATTATAGAAATGGCTCAATTTACAATCACTGCCTACTATCTTCTTGGTGGAGGCTATTCAATGCTCACAGACGATCATGTTAGAATGGATTTATTTTATGGAAAACTTTCAAAAAAAGGAAAAGCAAAAATGGATATTATTACTAGTGCTTTTCTTATTTTTTACTTATTTATATTATTTATTGGATCAATCACTAGTCTAGTTTATACCATTGAGACCAAGCAGAAACTTTTTACTGCATGGGCACCTTATGTGTGGCCAATTAAAACTTTGATGTTAATTGGAATTTTATTGATGTTACTTCAGGCATTTTCAACTTTATTTAAAGATATTGCCAACATAAAGGAGAAGAAAATTTAATTATGTTAGCACAATATTTAAGTTATGAATTTATAGCTTTGTTCATGTTCATCACAATGTTGGTGATGATGTTTACCGGACAAAGAGTTTTTGGAGCCATTGGATTTGTTGCAACAGCATCAGCATTATTAATTTGGGGTGAAGGATCTATGGAGATGCCTTACACAGCAACATGGAAACTCTTTAAATGGTATCCAATGCTTACTTTGCCTTTATTTATTTATATGGGCTTTATGATTTCAGAATCTGGAATAGCCAATGATCTTTATAAGATGTTCCATGTTTTATTTGGAGGGTTGAAAGGTGGTCTTGCAATTGGAACTATGTTTATGATGGTAGCTATATCAGCAATGAACGGATTAAGTGTTGCAGGAATGGCAATTGGTGCAACGATAGCTTTACCTGAAATGTTAAAGAGAAATTATGATAAAAGGATGATTACTGGAGTAGTCCAAGCTGGAAGCTCGCTCGGAATCTTAATACCACCAAGTGTAGTGATGGTTTTGTATGGTATGATTGCTCGTCAACCAGTTAGTAAACTTTGGATGGCTGGAATTTTACCAGGTTTATTGATGGCTTCTTTATTTTTAATTTATATTTACGTTAGATGTAAACTTCAGCCAGAACTTGGCCCACCATTAAGAAAAGAGGAAAGAAATGTAAGTGTGGTTGAAAAAATTAGGTTATTAAAAGCTGGGATTATTCCATTTTTAATTTTCTTTTTCATGACAGGTTTATTCTTGATGGGAATTGCAAGTTTAGTTGAGTGTTCAGCTGTTGGAGCTTTTTTAGCAACTTTAGCAGCAATATATAAAAGAAGATTTAATCAAAAAGTTTTAGAAAATACACTCAAAAAGACTTTGGGTGTTTCTTGTATGTTTATGTGGATTATTTTAGCCGCATTATGTTTTGGCGCTGTATTTGATGGGTTAGGAGCTGGAAGAGCGATTGAAACACTTTTTATAGAAAAATGGAATTTAACTCCATGGGGTGTTTTAATAATGATGCAGCTTTCATATATTTTAATGGGAATGTTTTTAGATGACACAGCTATGTTGGTAATTGTTGCTCCACTATATGTTCCTCTAATTATTTCATTAGGTTTTGATCCTATTTGGTATGGAGTTCTTTATACAATTACTTGCCAAATTGCTTATATGACACCTCCATTCGGGTATAATTTATTTTTAATGAGGGCAATGGCTCCAAAAGAAATCACTCTACAGGATATTTATAGATCAATAATTCCATTTGTCCTTATTATGGTTATAGGATTGGCAATAGTCATGGCTTTCCCAGAAATTGCAACCTACCTTCCGGAAAAATATTTATCTCGATAATTCAACTTTAAGTTTAATTTATTAATTTTTTTTCAATTATCTTTAAATTTATTGAATTATTAAGTTCCATAAGAATTTAATTTATAATAGTATTTTTTAATAATTTATAAAACGAGAGGAGACCAAGTGAAAAAAGATAAAAAGATAATAACGAATAAAAGACGTTCGTTTATTAAAAAGGCGGGTTTACTAACGTTAGGTGCAGCAGGAGCGACTGCTATTAAAGCTCCATATGTTTACGCTGCATCAAATCCAATCAAATGGAGATTACAGACTTACTCTGGAGCTCCGCTTGGTGCACATGTTATTAAGCCACAAATAGAAGCATTTAATAAAGCTGCGCATGGCGAAATGGAAATTGAACTTTACTATGCAGATCAACTTGTTCCAACTGATGAATTGTTTAGAGCAATGCAAGCAGGAACTATTGATGCGGTACAAAGTGATGATGCTACAATGGGTTCGCCTGTAGATATACAGGTTTTTGGTGGATACTTCCCATTTGCTACAAGATACAGTTTAGATGTTCCATCATTATTTAAGTACTATGGTTTAAATGAAATTTGGGATGAAGCTTATAGTGAAGTAAAAGGAGTACAATGGTTAAGTACAAGTGCATGGGATCCATGTCATTTATTTACTGTAAATAAAAAAGTAACTAAACTTTCTGACATGAAAGGACTTCGTGTATTTGGCGTTCCAACAGCAGGTAAGTTCTTGTCAAGATATGGCTTAATTCCTGTAATTGTACCGTGGGATGATGTTGAAGTAGCAATGCAAACAGGTGAACTGGACGGCGTATGTTGGTGCGGTTTTACTGAAGCCTATGAAGTAGGTTGGGCTGATATTTGTAAATATGCTTTAACTAATGCAGTTACTGGTGCATGGTTTGGATCTTATTTTGCTAACCAAAAAAGTTGGGATAAATTAAGTCCAAAACTTCAAGCTCTTTATAGAATGTCAATTAATGACTCTCACTACTATAGACAAGTGTGGTATTGGGGTGGAGAAGCTGATCTTCGTGTTAACGGTAAAAAAATGGAGTTAACAAGCCTTCCAGCTAATGAGTGGAGTCAAGTTGTTGAAGACTCTAAAGAATTCTGGGATGAGACTTCTAAGATTAGCCCAAGAGCTAAAAAAGTTGTTGATGCATTTAAGAAATATGCACAAACAATGGAAAAAGCAGGTTATCCTTACAGATAATTATTTTATTTTTAGGCGCCTTTCATTAAGGCGCCTAATTAAATCTTAAGGTTTTGAAGTAATACCACCGTCTACAATCATCTCAATTCCAGTAATATAGCTAGCTTGATCGCTCAATAAATACATACAAGCATTTGAAATATCCTCTGGCTTACCGACTCTTTGAAGTGGAATCAACTTTTCTAAATTTTTTTTTGCTTTAGGGTTTTTTTTCCAACGTTTTTGCATTCCAGTTTCTATTGGACCAGGTAAAATTATGTTTGATCTTATATTCTTTGCAGCAAACTGTATTGCTAATGATTTTGAAAGTCTAATCATTGCAGCTTTAGACGCCCCATATGCGTCCTGAGGCTTATCATCACCTGATAAAGCGTCTATAGACGAAATATGTACCATTGAACCAAAATTATTTTTTTTCATTAATGGTAAAATAATTTTTGATAAATACATCATTGATTTTAGATTTATTTCAAATACTTTATCCCAAATTTTTGGCTTTATATCAGCTACAGATACATCTTTATTAAACCATAAAACTCCTATTGTATTAACAAGATAGTCAACAGTTTTATTTTTTTTATAAAACTTTTCGATAATTAATTTAAATTTTTTAAAATTTGTAGCATCTACTTTTGCGAACGTACAATTTTCATTTTCATTTAAAAAAGTTTTACCTGGACTTTTAACATCTAACATTAATACATTTATGTTATTTTTTGATAACATTTTAGATATTTCAAGCCCCATACCACCACTAGCACCTGTGACAATTGCATTCTTACCTCTGTAAAATAATTTCATCTATTGCTCTTTTCTTAAATGAAAGCTTTTAGGGGCTGTTAGTTTTTCATAAGCAATTTCAGACAATGAACAACCTTTTCCAGTTTCTTTAACACCTGTCCATGATAAAGCTGGATCTAAATAATCACATCTGTTCATAAAGAACGTTCCTGTTTGAACTTTATTTCCAACTTTTTCAGCTATTTCAATATCTTTAGTCCAAATTGATGCAGTTAAACCATAAGGACTATCATTCATTAAATTTATTGCTTCATTTTCATCTTTAACTTTCATAATTCCAACACAAGGACCAAAAGTTTCTTCCATCATAAAGCTCATCTCGTGATTTACATTTGTTAAAACTTGAGGGATTAGATAATTTTTATGCTCTTTAGGATAATTAAATTTATTTTCATCAATCATTTTTTTTGCACCCTTACCTATTGCAGAACTTATCTGATTAATAATAAATTCAGCTGCAGATAATTTTACGACAGGACCTAAGTTTGTTTCTTTTTTTAGGGGGTTACCAAATTTATAATTGTAGGTTAAAGAAATAAAAGATTCTAAAAATTTATCATAAATTTTTTCATCTACATAAATTCTTTCAATTCCACAACAAGATTGACCTGAATTAAAAAAAGAACCATCAACTAAATTTTCTATTGTTTTTTCTAAATCACAATCGTATCTAGCATATGCAGGATCTTTACCACCAAGTTCTAAAGCCATATCAATAAACTTAGTATGAGTTGCTTTTTGAACTTCATATCCAGCTTTAACTGAACCAGTAAATGAAACAAAATTTACTCTAGTATCTGATACAACTTTCAGCCCATCTTGATGATTTAAATGTAAATAATTAAAAACATCTTTTGGTAAAGTTTTTTGTGCGGACTTATAAAGTTGCTCAGCACATAATGGTGTTTGAGCAGAATGTTTCAAAATAACCGTATTTCCTGCCGCCATTGCAGGTATAATTGAATTAACTGCTGTTAGGTAAGGATAATTCCATGGTGCAATTACAAACACAACACCTAATGGTTTTCTTCTAATAAAATTTTTAAAATTATTATCTTTTGTTACATCAATGTCTGCTAATTTATTTTCAGCAATCGATAGCATATAGTCAGCTCTTTCTTTAAATCCATTAAGTTCACCGGCAACTTGAGAAATTGGTCTTCCTATTTGTCTACATAGCTCTTCAGTAATAATTTCTTTCTTAGATAAAAAATCTTCAACAAAGTTACCCAATAATTCAACTCTTTCTTTTACACTTATTTGCCCCCAACTTATTTGAGCTTTTACTGAATTGTTAAGTGTTTCTTCTATTTTATGAGAATCGTATTCTCTCTCGATATAAACTTTGTTATCAATTGGACTTATTGTTTTTTGCATAATTATTTTGGTTAAATTTATTTTATAAAATGCTATATATCATCAAAAATTTCTAAAAGAGTAAATAGATAACATGCAAAAATATAATTGGAATTATCCAACAACAATGTGGGTTGGTGAAAATAGAATTAAAGACCTAGGCTCAGCCTGTAAAACTTTAAATATAAAGAAACCTTTGCTAGTAACAGACAAAGGTCTTTCCCAATCTGATATTGTTAAGAATACTTTATCAAATTTAAAGAACGAGGGAATTGCTGTAGAATTATATTCTAATGTAGTTGGAAATCCCACAGGAACAAATGTTAATGAAGGTGTAGAAAGTTATAAAAAAAATAATTGTGACGGTGTAATTGCCTTTGGTGGTGGAAGTGGATTAGATGTTGGAAAAGCAGTAGCATTTATGTCTGGTCAAACTTTACCTATATGGGATTTTGAGGATGTTGGAGATAATTGGACCAGAGCTAATTCGGATAAAATAGCTTCTATAATTGCTGTACCCACAACTGCTGGAACTGGTTCAGAAACAGGAAGAGCATCAGTTATTTTAAATGAAGATACAGGTGTAAAAAATATTATTTTTCATCCAAAGTTTTTACCATCAATTGTAATTCTGGATCCTGTTTTAACTGTTGGCTTACCATCAAAAATAACAGCTGCAACAGGCATGGATGCTTTAGCTCATAACCTAGAAGCTTATTGTGCCCCAAGCTATCATCCTATGGCTGATGGAATTGCGTTAGAAGGAATGAAATTAATTAATAAATGGTTACTTGAAGCAGTTAATAATGGAACAAATATAGAAGCGAGAATGAATATGTTAACAGCGGCAAGTATGGGATCAACAGCTTTTCAAAAGGGATTGGGGGCAATACATTCATTAAGTCATCCAGTTAATGCGTTAAATAATGTTCATCATGGTTTATCAAATGCGATTTTTATGCCTTATGTTTTAACTTTTAATAAAGATGTAATTGAGGATAAAATTATTAAAGTTTGTGATTATTTGGAATTAAAGAATAAAACATTTGATGGATTTATTAGTTGGATTTTAGATTTGAGAAAAAAATTAGAAATTCCTCATAAACTATCAGAAGTGATTAAAGAAAAAGACTTACAATTAGATCGGCTATCAAAAATGGCTTTAGAAGACCCTTCAACTGGTGGTAATCCAAAAGAATTAACTGAAGCTGATATGAAACTTATGTATCAACATAGTATGTCAGGTACACTTTTCAATGACTAATTTAAATATTCTCATAGTAGAGGGAAATGATCCTAAGAATAATGAATTTTTTGTAAAAGCCGCAAAGGCATCTTGTTCAGAAAACTTAAAAAATTTAGTTTTAAAATTAGAACCAAGTTTAAAAATTAAAATTATTAATCCAGCAAATGACAACGAAACAAAAGCTGTTTTGGGCAGTATTTCAAATTATCATGGCATCATTTTTACAGGTGGAGCTATGAGATTAAATGATATGACAGATGAAATTAAAAAACATTTAGATTTTGCATCTAATTGTTTTAAATATGAGAATAAAATTTTAGCAATTTGCTGGGGATTACAAGTTTGTTCTACAGTAGCAGGAGGAAAGGTTGCTCCAGGAAAAAATGGAGCACATATAGGCATAGCTTCAGATATTGAAATTAATGATGAAGGAAAAAAAAATCCCATATATAAAAATAAAAAATTAAAATTTACATCTCCTGCATTTAATTATGATGAAGTATGTAAAATCCCTGATGGCGCTACCTTATTATCTAGCGACAAAGTCAATAAAGTAATGGGATTATATTTTAGATCAGGAAAATCTGAAATTTGGGGGTTACAATACCATCCAGATTACGAATATTGGCAGATGCTAAATTTGTCTAATGGCAGAAAAGATCGTATATTGCAAAACAATCATTTTGATAATGAAACTGATTTTCAAAATCACTTAAATTATATTAAAGAAGAAGATAAGAAATTAGACTTTGAAAATAGAACATGTGAAATAAGAAATTGGCTTAACCAGCTAACTCTAGCAAAGAAAAAAGAATCTAATTATTAAAAGATTTAGTACAAAATTTTAATGGAAATTACATCAAAAAATCAGATAATTGATTATTTTTCCTCTGGATGTAAAGCAGACTTATTAATAGGAGTAGAGAATGAAAAATTTCTATTTAGAGAAAAAGACCAGCAAAGAGTTAATTATTCAGACATAAAAAAAGTATTAAATTTATATTCAGAAAAATATAAATGGGAAAAAATATTTGAAAATGAAAATTTAATTGGCTTAAAGTTAGGTGGAAAATCAATTACTCTTGAACCTGGAAATCAAATCGAATTATCAGGCGATAAATATAAAAATATTCATGGAGTTTGTTCAGAGTCATATGATTTTCAATCAAAACTTAACGAAATCTGCAAAAATTTAAAATTAAAAACTATTGCCGTAGGGCATGATCCTTACTCAAAATTAAGTGATGTGCCTAATAATCCAAAACAAAGATATGAGATAATGACCAAAGAAATGCCAAAAAATGGAAAACAGAGTTTAAATATGATGTATCAAACATCAGGAACGCAAATAAATATCGATTACTCATCAGAAGAGGATTTTAAAAAAAAATTTAAAGTAATTTCTTTCTTAATTCCAATCACTATCGGGGTTTTTGCCAATTCTGCAATTTCAGAGAATAAACCAAGTGGATACTTATCACTAAGATCTAAAGTTTGGCAAGGGACCGCAAGAGGAGGTTTACCAGAAATTTTTTTAGAGGATATGGATTTCGAAAAATATGCTGATTTTGCAATCAACTTTCCACTTTTGTTTTTAAAAAAAAATAATTTATATACATCAGCTAATGGAAAAAAATTTAAAGATTTTATGGAAGGTAAAATTGAAAATACAAAAAATTTACCAAATTTAGATGATTTAGAATTACATCTCAGCACCATATTTACAGAAAATAGATTAAAAAAGTATATTGAGATTAGATCCTTAGATGCATGTGAATGGGATTGTCATTGTGCTGGACCAGCTTTTTTAATTGGATTAATCTATGGTAATTTAGAAAGTACAATTAGTATAATCAATAATTGGAAAAAAGAAGATGTCTTAAATGCTTACATAGAAGCGCCAAAAAAAGGATTAAATACAATTATAAATAATAAAAAAATTCTAGATTGGCTAAAGATTTTTTATAACATCTCAAAAAATGGTTTAGAAAAAAGAAAAGAGTTAAATAAAACAAAAAGAGATGAAACAATTTTTTTGAATAATATTAAACAGATATTAGATGACAAAAAAACTAAGGCTGATAAATCTTTAGAAAACGAATAAATGAATAAAATTGTTGCAATACAAGCTGACTCTATTGAAAAAATAAATCCAAAAACAGATACAACTTTATTGCTAGCTTTAGAAGCTCAAAAAAGAAAACATAAAATATATTGGTTTGAATCAAAAGATTTAAGCTTTATAAATTCAAAGTTATTTGCAGATGTGAAAGAATTAAGATTGTTCAGTAATGACAAAAAATATTTTAAAATAATTAGGAAAAAAAAGTTTAATTTATCAAGTTCTAAAGTAATTTTAATTCGGCAAGATCCACCCTTCAATATAGATTATATTAATTCTACACTTTTACTAGATTCAATTAAAAACAGAACAAAAATTATTAATAATCCAGAATCAGTAAGAAATATATCTGAAAAGTTGTTTTCAATTAAATTTATGCAATTGATGCCACCAACTATTTTTACAAAAAATTTAAATGAGATAATAAATTTTTATCAAAAACATAAGAAAATAGTACTTAAACCCGTTAATGGATATGCAGGAAAAAATATTAATTTTATTAATAGAAAACTAAATCTGGGTGCATTAAGGAAATATTTAAAAAAAACAGGTTTTGTAATGGTTCAAAAATTTCTACCTTTAGTAAAATATGGAGATAAAAGGGTTTTTATTATTAATGGCAAAGTTGTCGGTGCTATCAAAAGAGTCCCATCTAAAAATTCGATTTTATCAAATATATCACAGGGTGGAAAAGCATTTAAAACAAATTTAAATAAATTTGAAAAAAAAGTTTCTGATCATGTAGCCAAAGTATTGAAAAAAAATAATATTTATTTTGCAGGAATTGATTTAATTTCTGGAAAATTAATCGGAGATATCAATGTAACATCTCCCACAGGTTTAATTCAATTCAAACAATTGACTGGAATAAATCTGGCAGAATATTTTTGGGATAAGTTAAAATTAAAATAATCCTTCAATATTACCTTTATCATTTAACTTTATAGAGTCAGCCGCAGGTATTCTTGGTAAACCAGGCATTGTCATGATAGCACCACAAATAACTACTATAAATTCTGCTCCTGACGATAATCTTACTTCTCTTATCGGAACTACGTGTCCAGAAGGGGCACCTTTTAAACTTGGATCAGTAGAAAAACTATATTGGGTTTTAGCAACACATATAGGAAGTTTTCCATAACCTTTTGCTTCAAAATCTTTTAATTGATCTCTTATTTTAGTATCAGCTACTACTTCGCTTGCATGATAAATTTCTTGTGCAATTGTTTCAATTTTTTTAAATAAAGGAACGTCATCTTCATATAAAAATTTAAAATTATTTTTATTATTACATATATCTACTACAATATTTGCTAAATCTTTTGTTCCCTCACCACCATCTGACCAATGTTTGCAAATAGATGATTTTACTCCTAGGGTTTTACAAAAATTCATAAGTGCTTCGACTTCTTTGTCTGTATCTGAGATGAAGTGATTAACTGCTACCGCAACTGGTAAACCAAATTTTCTAACGTTATTAATATGTCTTTCAAGATTTACTAAACCTTTATTTAAAGCATCAACATTTTCATTTTTCAAATCATCTTTTGCTATTCCACCGTGCATTTTTAAAGCCCTTATGGTCGCAACAATTACTACACAATCAGGTTTTAAATTTGATTTTCTACATTTTATATCTATAAATTTCTCAGCCCCTAAGTCAGCACCAAAACCAGCTTCAGTCACAACATAATCAGCTAATTTTAATCCTGTTTTTGTAGCAATTACAGAATTACAACCATGTGCAATATTTGCAAAAGGTCCTCCATGTATTATTGCTGGGTTGTTTTCTAATGTTTGTGTCACATTAGGTCTAATCGCATCTTTTAATAAAACAGTCATTGGGCCATGAGCATTTAAGTCTTTTGCATAAATTGGTTTTTTGTTTCTAGTGTAAGCTACAGTTATATTTCCAATCCTATTTTCTAAATCTTTTAAATCGTTTGACAAACAGAAGATGGCCATTATTTCAGAAGCTACCGTAATATCAAAGCCATCCTGTCTAGGATATCCATTGGCCACACCTCCAAGATCTACAACAATTGATCTTAAAGAACGATCATTCATATCCATAACTCTTTTCCAAACAATTCTTCTGACATCAATATTTAATTTATTGCCCCAGTAGATATGATTATCTATTAAAGCAGAAAGAAGATTGTGAGCAGATGTTATTGCGTGAAAGTCCCCAGTAAA
Source organism: uncultured Pelagibacteraceae bacterium (assembly GCA_902551895.1). Taxonomy (GTDB): domain Bacteria; phylum Pseudomonadota; class Alphaproteobacteria; order Pelagibacterales; family Pelagibacteraceae; genus Pelagibacter. Next base: position 26,854 of record CACDEU010000006.1, read on the forward strand.
ATGCAAATTTATTTGTTCCATAGGAATAACTTGTGCATAACCACCTCCAGCAGCACCACCTTTCATTCCAAAAGAAGGTCCTAGGCTAGGTTCTCGAAGGCAAACAATTGATTTTTTTCCAATTTTATTTAGACCATCATTTAAACCAACCGACGTTGTTGTTTTTCCTTCACCAGCAGGGGTTGGAGTTATTGCAGTAACTAAAATTAATTTTCCATCTTTTTTATTTTTTAAAGTGTTTAAGTATTCAGTTTTAATTTTTGCGATATATCTTCCAATTGGACTATAAACTTCAGCTTTGTCGGGTACATTTAGTCTATTAAGCACTTCCTGAATGGGCTTCATTTTAGCTTCTCTAGCTATTTCAATATCAGTTTTTACTTTGCCCATTTTAGCTTTCTATATTTTATATATTCAAACTCATTTGAGCTGGATTAGTATCTTCTTTTATGGTTTTTTTAAAGTTCTAAAAAATATATATAAAAAAAATAAAGAACTATTTATACTAATTACGATAAAATTTGATTATGCAAAAATATTCAGTCTTTAGCCTTATTAAAAATGCTTTTAAAGATCATAAAAAATGGGAAGTAGCCTGGAAAGACCCAACACCTAAATCTGAATATGATGTTATAATTATAGGAGGTGGAGGCCATGGTTTAGCTACAGCATATTACCTTGCTAAAGAACACAATATTACAAAAGTTGCTATTATTGAAAAAGGCTGGATAGGGGGAGGTAACGTTGGAAGAAACACCACTATAATTAGATCAAATTATATGCATGATGAAAATGGATTGTTTAGTGAGTTTGGTATGGACTTGTGGAGAAACATGAGTCAGGATTTAAATTTTAACGTAATGTTTTCTCCAAGAGGAATAATTAACCTTGCACATTCTGATGCACAAATGAATGTTTACTCTAGAAGAGGAAATTCAATGCGTTTAAATGGAATTGATGCAGTTTTGTTAAATAGAGAAGAAGTTAGAAAGATTATTCCTATGGCAGACTTTTCTGAAAATGTAAGATTTCCAATTTTTGGTGGACTAATGCAACCAAGCGCAGGAACAGCAAGACATGACGCAGTTGCTTGGGGGTATGCACGTCAAGCAGATTCGATGGGAGTAGATATTATTCAAAATTGTGAAGTTACAGGGTTTGATGTTTCTAATGGAAAAATTTTAGGAATAAGAACTTCAAAAGGAGCTATTAAAGCAAAAAAAATTGGTCTTTGCGTTGCCGGAAGTACAAATATTTTAGCAGAGAAATTAAATATGACGTTGCCAATAGAAACACATCTTTTACAGGCATGTGTTTCGGAACCAATTAAACCAATCTTAGACAATGTTGTTACATTTGGAGCTGGACACTTTTATTGTAGTCAATCTGATAAAGGTGAAATGGTTATGGGTGGAGATCTTGATGGGTACAACAGTTATGCTCAAAGAGGAAATCTTCCAACATTGCAACATGTATTAACTGAAGGAATAGCGATGTTTCCGTTTCTAAGTAAATTAAAGATGCTTAGAACTTGGGGAGGAATTATGGATATGTCTATGGATGGATCACCTATTATTGATAAGACACATATTGATGGATTATATTTAAATTGTGGATGGTGTTATGGAGGATTTAAAGCAACTCCTGCATCTGGATGGACTTTTGCTCATACAATTGCTCAAGACAGACCACACGAACTAAATGCAGGTTATAGTTTAAATAGATTTAGTACAGGACATTTAATTGACGAAAAAGGTCTTGGAACTAAAACTTGGATTTCTTAAATGTTACATATTAAATGCCCTCATTGTGGATTACGATCTCAAAATGAATTTTCATATGGTGGTGATGCAGCAGTTAAAAGACCAGAATTAAATAAAGAAGTTTCGGATCAAGATTGGGACAATTTTGTTTACTTACGCAAAAGTCCGGCAGGAAAACATCTAGAATTATGGCAACATATTTCTGGATGTAGACAATGGATTAAAGTCGAAAGAGATACATTAACCCACGAAATATTTAAAACATTAAAGGCAAGCGAAGAAGCATAAAGATGTCAGAAAAATTTAGATTAAATAAAGGTGGATTAATCAATAGAAATAAAAAAATTTCATTTAAGTTTAATGGTAAAAAGTATTTTGGTTATGAGGGTGATACTTTGGCTTCAGCTTTGATTGCAAATGGAGTTCATTTAGTTGGTAGAAGTTTTAAATATCATAGGCCCAGAGGTTTTTTTGGAGCAGGTGTAGATGAACCCTATGCAATAGTTCAAATGAATAGAAATAATGAAGTTGATCCCAATGTAAGAGCAACGGAACAAGAGTTATTCGAGGGTTTAGAGGCAAAAAGTGTAAATTGTTGGCCAAATGTAGATTTTGATATTGGTGCAATAAATAATTTTTTAGGCAAATTTTTTCCTGCAGGTTTTTACTATAAAACTTTTATGTGGCCTAAAAGCTTCTGGTATAAGGTATACGAGCCAATTATTAGAAAAGCAGCAGGTTTTGGAGCAGCTTCAATAAAGCATGATAAAGAAAAATATGAACATAAATACGAATATTGTGATCTGTTAATTACAGGATCTGGTCCATCCGGTTTAGCAAGCGCCTACGCTGCAGCAAAAAATGGAGCAAAAATAATTTTAGCTGAAGACAAATCGAGATTTGGTGGAAGCCTTTTAACCAGCGAAGTTACAATTGGGAATCAAAGTGGACAAGAATGGGCAGAAAAAATTATTTCTGAACTTAAATCAATGTCAAATGTAGTAATCAAAAATAGATCTCAGGTTTTTGGCTATTACGACCATAACATGCTTGTTATGTCTGAAAGAATTAGCGATCATTTACCTAAATCAGAAAAATATATTCCTAAACAAAGACTTTGGTACATCCGTGCAAAAGAAGTTATTATTTCGTCTGGATCAATAGAAAGACCTTTGGTTTTTGGAAATAATGACACCCCAGGCGTTATGCTTTCGTCAGCAGCCAAAGAGTACTTAAAAATTTATGGAGTAATAGTTGGAAAAAAACCATTAGTATTTACAAATAATGATAGCGGATATGAAACTGCTATAGAATTCAAAAAAAATGGAATTGATCCAATCGTTTTAGATACAAGAAAAGATCCAAATTCAGAAATTATAAAAGAGGCTAAAGACCTAAATATTAATATAAAGACTTCTTATGTTGTTGTAACAGCCAAAGGTTATAAAAAAGTTAATTCTGCTGATATTGCAAAAATATCAGATGATAAGAAAAATATAAGTAACATTGAAAATATAAAATGTGATTGTATTTGCGTCTCAGGATTTTGGACACCAACAATTCATTTAGCCTCACAATCAGGTAATAAAACAAAGTTCAATGAAGAAATAGATGCATTTATTCCAAGTCAATCTAAACAAAAAGAAACAACTCTTGGATCAGCTAACGGGACTTTTACATTAGAAGAAACATTAAAAACTTCGTTTGATAAAGGAAATGAATTATCGAAACAAATAACAAATAAAGAAAATAAAGTTTCTGTTCCTACTGTTGTAGAAAAAAAATCTTCTAATCATGATAAATTTTGGTGTGTACCATTACCAAAAGGTAAAAATTATAAAAGATTTCTAGATTTTCAAAATGATGTTGCGGTATCCGATATACAACTTGCATTAAGAGAAGGTTATAGATCAATCGAACATGTAAAAAGATATACAACTTTAGGAATGGCTACTGACCAAGGCAGGACAAGTAATCTTAATGGATTACAATTAGTCTCAGATATAGAAAACAAAGTTGTACCTCAAGTTGGTCATACTACTTTTAGACCACCTTATTCACCTGTTACAATAGGAGCTATTGTTGGAAGAGAAATTGGAAAACATTCAAAACCAACAAGAAAATCACCAATGCACTTTTGGCATGAGAAAAATAATGCTGTTTTTGTTGATGCAGGCGTTTGGTTGCGTCCAAGATATTATAAACAAGGAAATGAAAACTTATTTGAAGCATCAAAAAGAGAAGCGAAAAACGTTAGACAAAACGTAGGTGTTTGCGATGTAACAACTTTAGGTAAAATTGACATCAAAGGACCTGATGCTGCTGAATTATTAAACAGAGTTTACACTAATGCTTGGCTCAAGTTACCTGTTGGTAAAGCAAGATATGGAGTAATGCTAAGAGAAGATGGAATTGTAATGGACGATGGAACAACTACAAGAATTTCAGAAAACCATTATCATATGACAACCACTACTGCTCAAGCTGCAAACGTTTTATCTCATCTAGAATATTATTTGCAATTAGTGTGGCCTGAGTTGAATGTGAATGTAGTTTCTAGTACTGAACAATGGGCTGGTGCTGCAATAGCTGGACCAAAGTCAAGAGATGTTTTGCAAAAATTATTTCCGGATTTAGATGTTTCAAATGAAGGTTTACCATTTATGGGTTATATGGAAGGTAATTTATTTGGAGTTAATGCAAAAATTTTCAGAATTTCTTTCTCTGGTGAACTTGCTTATGAGGTTAATGTTGAGTCTGATAACGGAAATTTTATGTGGGAAAAAATAATAGAAATTGGAAATGAATTTAATATCCAACCATATGGTACTGAGGCATTATCAACATTAAGAATTGAAATGGGACACGTTGCAGGATCAGAATTGGATGGACGTACAATTCCATATGATAATTCTTTAGAAGGGTTAGTTAGCAAAAAGAAAGACTTTATTGGAAAAAGATCCTTATCTAAAACAGCATACATTGCACCAGATAGGCAAAAAATAGTTGGTGTTGTTCCTTTAGATAAAAAAACAAGTATACCGGAAGGTTCATATATAGTTAAAGACGCTAAAGCAAAACTTCCAAATCCTAAATTAGGTCACGTATCCGCATCATGCTGGAGTGTTGAATATGACAATCCTTTTTCACTTGCAATAATAAAAGATGGAAAAAATATGATAGGACAAAAACTTTTTGCACTATCCCCATTAAAAAATAAAACAATACCTGTTGAAATTGTATCATCACATTATGTTGATCCAAAAGGAGAAAGGGTTAGATCATGACATCAGTTTCTGCCTTAAATTATATTCATAAAATAGGACTCTTCGGAAACCATGAGAATAAAAATGTAGAAAATTTATTAAAAGTTTCAGAAATTAAAAACATGCTTGTTGTTCAAATAGTTCAATATAAAAGTTCTTCAGTTTCATTTGAGAGTATTGACATCGATGGTTTAAAATTAAAAAATGAACCACTAAGTGTAGTTAGCAATAAAGATACAAGAATTCTGTGGAACGGCCCAAAAAATTGGCTTTTAGTATCAACTAAAAAAGTTTTACTTAAAAATATTTTAGAAGCTCTAAAAGAATCAGATTTTGCTGTTACAGATTTATCTCACTCGAGGGCAATAATCGAAGTAGAAGGACGTGAGGTAAGAGAAGTTTTAAAAAAAGGATGTCCATATAATTTCAATATTTTAGGGAAAAATAATTCAATAAACTCAATATATAATGGTATAGCTTTTACAGTTGATATGATCGAAGATAACCCAGATAAAATAAGACTATTTGTATTGAGAAGCTTTGGAGAGTCTTTTTATCATTCAATAACAGACTCCTCATTGGAATTTGGATACAAAGCAATTTAACTAAATTTAAAACTTAAAAACTACCCAATTTGGATAGTTTTATTATTTACTCTCTTGAGTTGAATAGAAAATAGCTTTAATATTCAACTATAGAGATAAATAAAAGTTATGGGGATAAAAAAAATATTAACTTATATTGTAGCGTGTATAATTTTAACTGGTTGTGCCCAATCAACAGCAATGCTTGGCCCAGCTCTAACATTAGCCTCATCAGGAAAAGTATCACAAGCAGGATTAACTTTTTTTACTAATAAAGCTGTAGAAAAAGAAACTGGAATGGACACAGTTTCATATGTTTCAAAAAAAATCGAACAACAAAACACTAAAACTAAACTAAAACGAGATTTTAAAAATTTAGTAAAAACTAACTTTATAAAAACTAGAGAAAAACTAATTTTACAAGATAAATCCAATACATTTAACTAAAAAAAAATTTAATCTGAACTATAAATCCAGCGTGTAGTAGCAAGAGTTAGGGTCGTCCTTATAATGAGCAAAAGGAGGGCATGATTTAAAACCAAATTTAGCAAATAATTTTCTAGCAGGTAGAAAAAATTCTCCCGCTCCTGTTTCAATACTTAATTTTGAAATTTTTAATTTTATCGCCTCATCAATTAAATGTTTTATTATTCTTTCTCCAATACCCTTTTTTTTAAACTCGTCTGCAACCCTAATAGATTTAAATTCACCATGGTAAATTTCTAAAAATTTTAAAGCACCACAACCAACAAGTTTATTATTTTCCCACAAACTCCAAAATTTTATGCTTGGATCTTTTAAACCGTTGATATCTAACACGTGAGTACTACCAGCAGGAGAAACTGATCTTAGTTCAATAAAATGTTTTTTTAATAAATCATTAACCTCTGAATTATCAAAATTTCCTTCAATGGATTTCATTTTAATATATTTTGGAGTGTTTCTACTTGTCCAATTTTGAAAATAATAGCATCATCGCTATGATAACCGTATTGTTCAGAGGAATTTTTAAAACGTTTGGGTGGTTCAAATATTGGTTCTAAAGATAAAACTACAGTTCCCCAATGCATACCTAAAACTTTTTTACTTTTTAAATCTTGACCAATATTTAATGCCTCTTCAGGATTTGTATGATAAACCGATTTATCTTTTAGTGGAGACATAGGATAAAAATTATATGCTCCTATATTAATTAAAGTTAAATCAATAGGACCATATTTATTTCCAAGTTCTTTATAAATATTTCCATAGCCAGTGTCACATGCAAAAAATATTTTTTTGTCTTTATATTCAATTAGAAAATTTCCCCATAATGTTTTGTTTGTATCCCACAAACTTCTTTTTGACCAATGAACAGCAGGTAAAAATGTTATTTTTAAATCGTTAAATTTTATTTCATCGTACCAATCCATTTCGTCAACATCTCTAAATCCATTTTTAGAAAAATATTTACCAAGTTTAAGTGGAGCTAAAACTTTCGATTTTTTATAAGGGAATCTTTTTATAGTTCTAGTACTAAGATGATCATAATGGTTGTGTGTTAATAAAAATAAATTTACCTCAGGTAATTCCTTGAGATCAATCGCAGGATCCACATATCTTTTTGGTCCAAATATCAAAGGTCCCATATTTTTTTCGAAAACTGGATCGGTAATAATTGTTGTATTACCAAGTTTTATCAAAAAAGTGGCGTGACCTATCCAAGCTATATAGTCATTATTTTTATTTTTTTTTAAATTTTCTAAAACTTCTTTTTTATTTACAACGTGGTCTGCTGGAATATCCATTTTAAGTTTTCTTTTTTCTTCGTTAAAAACTTTAAAACTCCAGTTAAAAGAAATATTTCTTTCTGGAGAGCCCTTAGGGTTTCTAAAGGTTCCATCTTGCAAATGATGATAAGGTTTATTATCCATAGCTAACAAAGCATTGTTATAAACAAAAAAAATTAATAAAAAACTTAAAATTTTAGACACTAGGATTATTTTACTTTTCGATTATTGTTAAATGGCCCATTTTCCTTTTTTCTTTTACAGAATTCTTCTGATAATCAAAGAAAAATTCATTTTCTTTAAAAATTTTATTTCTATAAACTAATATATCTTCGCCAATTAAATTGATCATTTCAGCATTATATAGTTTTTTTGTTTCAACTTTTTCTAATCCACACACCGCTCTTATATGATTTTCAAATTGACTAACGTTATAAGCATTTATTGTAAGATGTCCTGAATTATGAACTCTTGGTGCAATTTCGTTTACAAATAAATTATCATTTTTATCAATAAAATATTCAACACACATAGTTCCTATATAATCAAGTTCTTCCGCAATATACTTTGCCCATTCTTTAGATTTATCAAACAAGTCTTCGCTAATCTCAGCTGGTATTTTTGAATATTTTAATATTTGATCTTCATGAACATTTTCTATTGGATCATACACTTCATATTTTTGTTTTCCAAATCTTGTTATTATTACTGAAATTTCTTTTTTAAGTTTAACTAGTTTTTCTAATATGTAATGACTCTTGAAATTTATTTTTAAATTATCTAATTCTTTTTCATTATTAATTTTATATTGACCCTTTCCATCATAACCCAGAGTACAAGTTTTAAGTATACCTGGTATAAAATCTTGACTAGACTTTAGTTCGCTTTGATTTTTAACAGAAATATAAGAAGTAGTTTTGATATTATTTTTATTTAAAAAATCCTTTTCACTAATTCTATTTTGAATAATTTTATTTATAGAAGGTTTAGGATTTACTTTTTTTATATTATCTATTTTACATAAAGTTTCGTACGGAATATTTTCAAATTCATAGGTTACAAAATCTATTTTATTAGAAAATTCTTCAATTTTAAATTCGTCATTATATTTGCAAAAAATAAACTCATCTGCAAAAAACTGTGCAGGCGCATGCTCATCATCAGAAATAATTATAGTTTTTAAATTTAAATTTTTAGCAGCTGTAGAAAGCATACTTCCTAGTTGTCCACCGCCAATTATTCCAATAGTAGGTTTTGACATTTAATTTATTTTGGTTTTTTTTTTACTGAGGAGCTTTGTTTGATCCGCCACTTATTTAGATTTTTTTTTAATTTTTCATCGCTTAAAGAAATTATAGATGCCGCTAATAATGCAGCATTAATTGCCCCATCTTCTCCAATCGCAACAGTACCAACAGGGATTCCTTTAGGCATCTGTGCAATCGATAACAAACTATCTAAACCTTTTAGTTTTTTACTTTCAATCGGAACTCCAATAACCGGTATTGTAGTAAGTGAGGCAATCATCCCTGGCAAATGGGCCGAACCCCCAGCACCAGCTATAATTACTGAAATCTTGTTTTTTTCTGCTTTTTTTGCGAAATCGTACATACGATTAGGCGTTCTGTGTGCTGAAATAATTTTAGTTTCAAATTTTACTTTTAAAATTTTAAACACTTTTTGACACAGTCTCATTGTTTTAAAGTCAGATTGGCTTCCCATAACAATAGAAACTTTATGTATTTTATTTGATTGCATAAGGCTTAATAAATGAACAGTCTTTAACTTATTTCAAATTAAATTAACTTTTTCAATAAAATTAGTAATGTAAGTGAAAATAAAATAAAAATATGTTATTTAGAATTATAATGAAAATATTGGCTTTTTTTATACTGTTAATTTCCACAAGTACTTTTGCTGGTGAGTATGAGACAAATTTTAACATCGAAAAATTTAAATCCGCTCAAAATAATGGAAAAATAGTTGTCATTCACTCTTGGAATAAATCTTGCAGCACATGTGCAAAGCAGAAACCAATACTTGAAAAAGCAAAAAAAGACTTTGAAAACGTTATTTTTATGAATTTTGAACAAACTAAAAATAAAGATATTGCGGAACTATTAAAGATTGATTATTGGACAACTATTGTTGTTTATAAGGATAACAAAGAATTAGCTCGCGAGATAGGATTGTATAATGAAAGGGATATATATAATCTTATAAAAAAAAGCATCTAATCTTAAAATTAAAAAATGAATTATAAAATCGATAATTTACAATATTGTAATTGGTCTAGAGAAATATTTAAAATTAATAGAGAAGCAGAATTAGACGCCGTTCATGTTACAATAGTTTATCACGAAGATTACGATGAATTAATTAAAAGAGTAGATGAATGGAATACACATTTTAAAGATAATTCTGATCTAATTTTTCTTGGCAAAAGTTACAAAGATATAGAAAAAGCAAAAGAACAAAAAAAAACAGCAATATTTTTTGGTTTTCAAAACTGCTCACCAATTGAAGATGATATAAATTTAATTGAAAAAGTATATCAGCTAGGATGTAAATTTATGCAGCTTACTTATAATAATCAATCTCTATTAGCCACAGGTTGTTATGAAAAAATTGATAGTGGGGTTACTAATTTTGGAAAAGAAGTAATTAAAGAAATGAATAGAGTAGGTATAGTAGTTGATATGTCTCATTCTGCTGAAAAAAGTACTTTCGATGCAATAGATATAAGTGAAAAACCAATCGCAATAACTCATGCAAACCCTTCATTTTGGCATAATGCAATCAGAAATAAATCTAATGATTTATTAAAAACTTTAGCTCAAAGCGGAGGTATGATTGGGCTTTCGTTGTATCCCCATCATCTTAAAGATGGAACAAATTGTAATTTAGAAGACTTTTGTGAAATGACAGCAAAAACTGCTGAATTGATAGGAGTTAAAAGTATAGGTATTGGATCAGATTTATGTTTAAAACAACCAGACACAGTTGTTGAATGGATGAGAAATGGTACTTGGACAAAAGCAAAAAATTATGGAGAAGGATCAAAAAGTAAACCTGGTTTTCCTAAACAACCTGTTTGGTTTGAAGATGCAAGAGGATTTAAAAATTTGGAAAGTGGATTAAAAAAAACTGGATTTAATCAAGCAGAAGTGGAAGGAATTTTAGGAAATAATTGGTACAATTTTTATAAAAATATTTAAAATGCAAGTAGAATTAAGAGATCCAAAAATTATTATGAAATTATCAAGACTTGGGTCTTTCCATCAATCAAAATTATCTTTTTTAAGATCATTTTTAAAAGAATTTAAAGATTGGGAATATAATAGAAATCTATTTGATTTAGATGAAAATGGATATGGAAGAGCAGTTTATTCATTTTCAAAAAAAAATAGAACTTATTCATTAGTTTGTTTTGCAAACAAAATAAGTGATGAAGAAAGATCTGATAGAGTAATAGCTACAAAATGGGATGCGGCATTTGTATTACACGACGGGATTCCTTCAAAAAAAGATATTGAAAGACTAGAGTCTAACGTTCCAAAACAAGAAGTGGGCAGGCTTTCCTATAAAGAATTAACTCTTTCGAGAGCGAATAAATCAGTTAGAGCTTTTGAACATGTTGTGGAAAGTCTTTCAAATGGCAAACAACCCGATAAGGAGTTTTTATCAAAAGTAGGCTATTTATATAGAACAACAGCTGTTTATGGATCAGGTAAATTTGGACTAGCAGACAGATTCAGAATTAAAAATAGAGAAGAAATTTGTGGACCTTTCAGATTGGAGATGATGTTAGTTTATTTAGTTAGACAATTTACTTTTGATCAAGTCAACCATATAGCAAATCACAGAAACCCTAAAAATTATGTTAAATTAGATAAAGAAATTTCTAGAAATTTGGGAATTGGAAATTCTACAGGACTTGGAATGGCTCCTTTTATCGTAAATCACCCAACGCTTTTAAATAACTGGATTCTTGCTAGAGAGAAAGCTTTAAAAAAAGTTCGAGAGGTAAAAAATGTTAAAAAAGAAGATTTCGATATTTTTGTTAAATGTTTAAAAAAATCTTTAAAAAATATAACTTCCTGGAATACAGATAGCGAATTTCAAAAAAATAAAATAAAACAATTAATAACAGACCTAAATAAATTGTTAGTTTATATTGATAATTTTAGTTTCCATGAAGAGTTTGGTTTTAACAAACTCTATATGTGGGTAGAGGAAAATCTAGATCTAGAATGTTCTGAGTATATTGTTTCTATGATGTTGGAACCATATGATTCTATTGTTAATCCTCTAATATATCAAATGAGCTCTGAAGAAGAAAAATTTTTTAACATACCAGGAGATAGAACTGTATTAGATTTAAGAAATATATTAGAGGAAAAATATTCTGATATTTTAAAAATTGATTTTAGCAAAAAGGCAAGTAATGAAAATTTTTGGTTTATTTCAAAAAATAAAGAGGAACCAAGACTAGCAAATAGATATAATGAAAAAGGATCAGATTTAGAACAACCATTAGCTATAGCAAGAGATATAAAAAAATTATATGAAAGAATATCAAACCAAAAAAATAGTTTAAATATTGGTAGATTTTTAATAGAAAATAATGACCTTAGACATGTTGTTAGAAGAGCATTTATATCAGAAAAATTTCCTTATTCAGAGATACAAGATAATACCATCGGATCTAATTTAATGCCTATAGACATGTTAAGACTAAAGTTATCATTTTTTGGTGCAGTTAAATTTGATCCAAAATCAGATAAATGGTTAAGGATATCTATGTTTCAAGGAGCACCATTGCCTGATGAATTAAAAAAATTTAATGATTACTGGGTTTATAATTCTTTAAACTAATGAAAACTTTAAGCGAAATAGACACAACTTCAAAAAGAGCAACCAAAGGAGCTGGTTTCCCATGGGGTGTTGCAGAAGAAGTAGGTAAAAATATGAGATTGTTAGAATTATTTGGCCTACCAGGTGTAAAAAATTTAAACCAATATTTAAAGGATTATAAACAAGAAAAACAATTTCAGAAAATTACATTAATTTCTGAAACAAATAATGCGAACAAATATCCTTTTTGTCCAATTATATTAGGAACTAACTTTATTGATCAGGTTAATTTATTAGACAAAAAAGCTAACATTCATATATCAAATGTAGCATTTCCAATATTATTTTTACCATTTGCGAGCAGAGCATCTGAGATAATAGGTAAAAGAATTTTTTTAAAAATTGATGAAAAAGAATTTTTATTAAATCTAAATCAATCAATTTATTCAAATTACTTAAAAAATGAAATTTTGGAAAGTTGTAATATTATAGATATTAGTTTTATAGAAAATAATAACTCATTTAAGGAAAATGAATGGAATGAGCTATACAAGCTCTCGGAAGATACTTTTGTTGAAGAAACAGAGTCATTAAAAATTGGAGCTGCTGGCGCAGGATTAACTGATAATGATTGAATATATTGATAAAAATAAATTACCTAAAAAAGAATTAGACGATATTTGTGAAGAATGTAAAAAAAATGATAAAAGTGTTACAGAGAATTTAATTCTTACAGGATATAAACTTTGTAGTTCTTGCAGAACATCTAAAACTTTGTTTCCAATTTAATAAAAAGTGGAATTTTATAACGAAATATTAGTTTTAATAGTCCTAATTATTTTTCAATCAGTATTTGGAGTTGGGCTTCTATTGTTTGGAACTCCAACATTTTTATATTTTGACTATTCATTTTCTGAAACTTTAAGTTTATTACTACCTCTTTCTTTTACTATAAGTTTAATTCAATATTTAAGCTCTAAGGAAAAAGATAATAATTTTAGATATAAATTTAATGTTTTTACTTTACCAGTTTTGGTTATAAGTCAAATTATTATCCTTAATTATCAAGATATAATTAATTTTAAAGTTTTTATTTCTATAATGTTAATTGTGTTATCAATTATAAGCTTTGACAAAAAAAAATTTACTATTCTCAAATTAAAGAACCAATATAAAAATATTTTTTTAATCTTTCTAGGACTTATTCATGGTTTAACAAATTTAGGTGGTGGATTTTTAGCCTTATATGCAAATATAAATGTAAAAAAAAATAAAAACCTTATAAGATATTATATATCATACGGTTATCTTGTTATGGTTTCTGTTCAACTAATGATTTTACTTTCTCTTTATAATGATGAATTTGATTATAATAATTTATATTATATACCATTAATTTTTATTTTTTATTTTCCTATGCAATTCATTTACAAAAAAATAAAAATAGATAATTTTTCATCAATAATTAAAATTGTTGCTATTTTATACGGATTTATAGCCTTAATAAATTCAGTTAGCTTTAACTAATATTGCTAATTGGTAATGAGCTCATTTTACTCATTACAAATGAAATAGATAAAAATACTATAATTAAAAAAGATAAAAACACTATTCCAAAAGCTTTAAAACTAGATTTTAAATTTAGGGTTTGTTTAGTAGCAATTATTAATGATGCAAAAATCCAAAATTGAGACAAAAATATTATGGGTATAACAAAATCAGGTGTAACCGCAAAAAATCTTAATAGACCAGGTGAATGGGCGTATCCAACTGCAATAAGTATTTTTTTAAATGTTACTCTTGTTTCTTTATCTGAGAACAATTTAACTCCAATCACATAAATAAAAATTGCCCAGACTAACCAAGTTAAAATTGCAGTTAAGCCTGAAATACCTATGGATGTTTTGACTATTGAATTTGCAGCTATAGCTCCAGCTATTCCATCCAATATCATAATTAGTCCAGCAAAATAAATTCCAGCTTCACCAAAAAAATTATTATTGTTGTATAAATTTTTATCTAGTTTTATTGAACTAAAAATAATACTTAAAAATTGTGCAAACATATTTAAATTAAATAGGGGAAATTTATCATTTCCCCTATTAAAAAATTTTTAACCTTTAACTACTTCTCTAGTATTTGCGTGAAAAGATTCTTTAAAAGGTATATCAACTACAACTGCATCAACTGGTGTTCCCGCAGTTTCTGAATATTTAGCAGGTAAATGAACTTTATATTTAGTTCCAACCTTACCTTTTGGAAAACCATTAGCATTCAGAGTTCCATCAAAAGGAACATATCCCATTGCAATATTTTGTTTTTTTTCTGGATGATACCAAGGTGATGTAATGAATCCTACCGGATCTCCACCATCGGCATTTGAAATTAACCAAAAATCTGGCGCATATTCTTCAATAGGTTTACCTCCTAATTCAAGACCAACTAATTGAAGCTTATAAGGTTTTTTTCCTGCTTTAATTTCTGCACCCATTTTTTCTAAAGCTGCTTTACCCACATAATCTGTTTTCTTATTCCACTCACCTTTTCCCGATAATGAAACTTGATAACCAAGATTACACTGAAAAGGATTATGTTGTTGATCCATGTCTTGCCCCCATGAAAGAATACCTGCTTGTATTCTTCTATGGTGAGCTGGAGCAATAACCATTAAATTATGTTTTTTTCCAGCATCAAGAACAGCATTCCACATATCGTCAGCGTACAATGTTGCATTTCTTAAATATATTTCATATCCAGCTTCTCCTGAGAAACCAGACTGTGAAATTACACAACTTCTTCCTGCAACTTTAACTTCAGCTAGACCATAGAAAGGCATGTTGTCTAGATCAACTTGATCTCCAAGTAAATCTTTCATTAAAGCTTTTGATTTAGGACCTTGAATTTGTACTGGGCAAGCGTCAATTTCTTCAACTGTACAATCAAATTTTCCATCATGATTAACACCTTGAAGATACATTCCAATATCAGAGTCTGATAATGAAAACCAAAATTCATCTTTTGAGATTCTAAGAAGAATTGGATCATTTAAAACTCCACCATAAGAATTACATAAAATTACATATCTAGCTCTCATTGGAGATATTTTTGTAGCGTCTCTAGTTATCACATAGTCAGTAAATTTCTCTGCATCTGGACCTTTAACTCTAATTTGTCTTTCAACAGCAACATTCCACATTGTTACATGATTAACAATTGCATCATACTCTACCATCGCTCCACCATCTTCTGGTTTTACATATCCCCTTGGATGATAAATTCGATTATAAACAGTTGCTCTCCAACAACCAGCTTGCATTGATAAATGCCAGTATGGTGATTTTCTCACTCTTGTTGAAATTAACATTTCAACTTTGGTAGGACCACTTTGTCTTAAGTTATATGGAACTTCTCGATCAGATTGATCAACTGAAGTTACATGTTTTAGTTTTGTATAGTCAAATTCATTAGACATATTTGTTCTCCATCAACCACTTGTTAGTTTCCTTCAAGCCGCCGAATGTATAAATGTGGAAGAAATCAGTATGCGATTTAACTTTCCCAATTAAGTCATTTGGGTCTTTAGGTTTCAATAAATCTAACGCCTTACTAAAATTAGATTTAAGAAAGTTTATGGAATTTTTTGCACCTACAATATTAGCAAACTTAATTAAGCTAGTGATTTTTAGTGGTCCAGTAATTCCAACATGAACTGGTACTGTTTGTTTAGAAATAAAGTCTACAATTAATTCAGGATCTAATAACCATTGAGTCACTATATAATCCGCATAAGGCTTTTTATCTTTCATAGCTTCTTCTAACTTTGAATCGGATATATCAGGACTCCCCTCTGGATGTCCAGCGATTCCTATCTTCATCTTTTCAAAATATCCTGTCTCCAAAAGTTGAATTGAGCTATCGAATTTTCCTACGGGATCTCTACTACCGCCTATTACCAAAGCTTGCTTTACCCCTTCATTTTTACATCTATCAACAAAATCTTTTAGTTGGGCTTCATTTTCAATAGATCTAGCAGGAAAATGAGGTATTGGATTGAAGCCTTTTTTGACTAGTTTAGCGGCTTGTTCTGAGGTTTCTTTATAGTCACCTCCAGGTAGCATAGTTACATATACATCCTTTAATGTTGGCAAAGTATCTAGATCAGTTTTAGGCCCAATTTCTAAAGAAAAATTCATTCAGGGATATTTATTTATTTTAAAAAGACTGTCTATAAAAATCGAAGAGACAAATTGGTCAGGTTATCTTTTTATTCCTCTATGCTTTTGTATTCTTCGACCATATTCTTGAGCAGCCCTATCAAAAATTATCGCTAAAGCTACTATCGCTAAACCGTTAAACAATCCTAGAGCCAAATATTGGTTTAAAACTGCTCTTAAAATAGGTACCCCTAAACCCTTTACTCCGATCATAGAAGCAATAACAACCATTGCTAAAGCCATCATAATTGTCTGGTTAACACCTGCAAATACAGTTGGAAGAGCCAAAGGTATTTGTACGGTTCTTAATTTTTGTAATTTTGTTGCTCCAAAAGCTTCGCTTGCTTCTATTGTTTCTTTATCTACTTCTCTTATACCTAAGTTTGTTAACCTTATTATAGGTGGAACTGCATATATACAAATAGCTATTAAACCAGGAACCTTACCAATACCAAGTAACATAAGTATTGGAATTAAATAAACGAAACTTGGAATTGTTTGCATCATATCTAAAACGGGTAATATTGTTCTTTCAGCCCTATTAGAACGAGCCATTATAACACCCATTGGTATTCCTATAGTCATGCATATAATTACACATACAGTTATGATTGCAACTGTAGCCATACAATCTTTCCACATTCCAAAGTAACCTATTAAAAAGAAAGATATTGCTGCACCTAAAACAAGTTTCCAACTTTTTGATGCCATCCAGGCCAAACCACAAATTATACCTATGATTATTGGCCATGGAGAATTCATCATCAATTTTTCTAACCAGACTAAAAAATATAATAATGGATCAAAAAATGATTCTATACCATCACCATAAGCTCTGGAAAAATCTCTAAAAGCGAAATCGATACTTTTTCTAAATTCAGCAAGAGCTGAACGCTCCATTACAGGAAACTTAGTAAAAAATTCCATTAAATTCCTAAAAAATTAACGAGCCTATTTTTTAATAGGCTCGTTAAATAATTTATATATTAAAGACCAGCTTTGATTTTTTTCTTAGCTGATGAAGATACCCATTTACCCCATAGGTCTTCATGTTTTTTCAAAAACTCAACTGCTGCATCCGAACCTTTAGCTTGATTGTCTGCCATGTATACAAGCATTCCGTTCATAATATCACCAGGATAAGTACGTTTTTCAACATATGCTACAGCTTCTTTTCCACCATTGTCAACGAAGCTTTTAGTAATAAGTGAATTTACTTCTGACTTTGTCCAAGCAGTCTGTTTTGGATTTGCACACTCGCCAGCTGGTTTCATAATGCAATTGTCCCAATTATCTCTTCCAGCAAAATCAACACCAAAAGGAACTGGAATTAATCCATATTTTCCAACCATTGAAGTTGGGTTCCAGTAATAACCAAACCAAGGTTTACCTGAGTCTGATGCTTTAGAAATTGTACCATCAAGACCTGCAGCAGAACCTGGATCAATTAAATTCCAACCTTTTTTCTCCATTTCGTAAGCTACAAATAAATTTGCATTTGCTAACTGACATCCCCATCCAGCAGGACAACCTACAAAAGCTCCTCTAGAAGGATCTTCTTTGTCAGGAAACCATTCAGGATGCTCAAGTATTTCAAGAGCTGTCATTCCTTTTATCTGTGGATACTTCTCAACAGTTCCAGGAGTTATCCACCAACCTTCTCCAAGGCCAGTAATCGGAGCTTTATTCGCTACGAATATTCTTTTCTCACTTACTGCTACTTTTAAAGGTTCATAAACAGCATTTGCCCATTGTTCCGGGTTCATGTCTGGCGTTCCTTTATCATTCATTGATGTAAAAGTTGGCATAGTTGCACCAGGCACTAATTCAACCTCACAACCATATCCTTTTTCTAAAATGATTTTGTCTACGTTAGCCATTAATTCAGCTGACGCCCAGTTTTGCTCTGCAATAACTAGCTTTCCACATCCTGCGTTAGCAACACTACTAAAAGAAGTGAAGCCTAAAACTACAAGAGCTGAAAGGATTATGTTTTTTATTTTCATTATTTATTTCCCTTTTAATTAATTAAAAAAACATCAGAACATATAGAAAAAAAAAATGCAAATGTATTTCAACCATTAGTTGTAGACAAATTGTTTTGCAAACAACAATTTTAAAATGTAACCTGATATTTATGTCCAAAGGGGCTTATAAATTCATTAAAGAATTTATCGTAATGGGATATTCTCGTTTCGATCACATCTATTTAAATAGATTTTATTATCATCTTCACTCTAACTCTTTCCAGAGTCATTAAATTTTTTTTAAAAAAATAAAAAATAAAATTAAAGGAGAATTTATGACAAAAGATTTAATTACAAGATTAAACGAAGGACCTGTTCTTTGTGCAGAGGGATATTTATTCGCAATGGAAAGAAGAGGATATTTACAAGCTGGTGCATTTGTACCAGAAGTAGTTTTAGAACATCCCGAAGTATTATCTCAATTACATAGAGAGTTTATAAGATCAGGATCAGATGTAGTTCAAGCTTTTACTTACTATGGACATCGAGAAA
>CACDEU010000007.1 GCA_902551895.1 uncultured Pelagibacteraceae bacterium
TGTTAACTGCGGCAGGTGATAAGAAAATTAATGTAATTAAAGAAGTAAGAGCAGTTACATCACTTGGATTAAAAGAAGCTAAAGATTTAGTAGAAGGAGCACCTAAGGAAGTAAAATCAGGTGTAAATAAAAAAGAAGCAGAAGAAATTAAAGCTAAATTAGAAGCTGCGGGCGCTAAAGTAGAACTTAAGTAATAAAAGAAAGAATTTTAATTGTTGGTTTTTTATTAAATCAACAAACAATATAGATGCAATTATCTTTTACTGGAAAGAAAAATATAAGAAAAAATTTTGGTAAACTTAAAGAAAGTTTATCAATTCCTAATTTAATTGAAGTTCAGAAAAATTCCTACAAAGAATTAACAGAAAATAAAACAGAGGCTGATTTAAATTTAATCAAAGGATTTGATAGAGTATTTAAAAGTATTTTTCCCATTGAAGATTTAAATGATAAAGCTACATTAGAATATGTTTCTTATAGATTAGAAAAACCAAAATTTGATGTTGAAGAATGTATATCTAGAGGATTAACTTATTCAGCTGCTTTAAAATGCAATCTTAGACTAGTAGTATACGAAATCGATCAAGAAAATAATACTAAAGATATATTGTCTGCCAAAGAACAAGAGGTTTATATGGGTGAAGTTCCAATGATGACTCATAGCGGAACCTTTATTACAAATGGTGTGCAAAGAGTTGTTGTAAACCAAATGCACAGAAGCCCAGGAGTCTTTTTTGATCATGATAAAGGAAAAACTCATGCAAGTGGAAAAAAACTTTTTAATTGTAGAGTTATACCAAATAGAGGTTCATGGTTAGATTTTGAATTTGATGTTAAGGACTATTTATATTTTAGAATAGATAGAAAAAAGAAAATATTTGTCACTACATTGTTGCAAGCTATAGGTTTTTCAAAAAATGATATTGTAAATGAATTTTATGAAAAAGAAATTTATTTATTTGATAATAAAATAAATAAATGGAAAACAAAATTTGACCCTGAAAATTATAAAGCTAAAAATTTTTCTGAAGAAGTAATAGATGCAAAAAACAATAAAGTAGTTGTTAAAATTGGAGATAAAATTAATTTTTTAACTGCTAAAAAATTAGCAAGTGAAGGATTAAAAGAGATTTACGTATCAAACGACTCACTGTATGGCAAATTTTTACACAAAAGTTTAACCGTTGGTGATAAAACGTTTCAAATTGGCACTGAATTAAATGAAGAAATTTTGAAGACACTTTTAGAAAATAACATTCATTCAATAGAAATTTCAAAAACAAATACTCTTCACAAAGGTCCTTATATTCTTCAAACTCTTTTTCAAGATAAAAATGAAAACAAGAACGATGCAATTACAGAGATTTATAAAATGCTTAGACCAGGTGAACCACCAACTTTAGAAATTGCTTCACAGATATTCAATAATTTATTTTTTAGCTCTGATAGATACGACCTCTCAGATGTTGGTAGAGTTAAAATGAATTCAAGATTAGACTTAAATTGTTCTGATAAAATAACAATTTTAAGAAATGATGATATTTTAGCAATTATAAAAAAAATGTTAGATCTGAGAGATAGCAAAGATGATGTTGATGACATAGATCATTTAGGAAATAGAAGAGTAAGATCAGTTGGTGAGCTAGTTGAAAATCAAGCACGTATCGGTGTTTATAGAATGGAAAGAGCCATAAAAGAGAAAATGACTACTTTAGATATAGAGTCTGCAATGCCTCAGGACTTAATTAATGCAAAACCTTTAACAATTTCATTGAAAGATTTTTTTGCAACTTCTCAGTTATCTCAATTTATGGATCAAACTAATCCATTATCTGAAATAACTCACAAAAGAAGAGTTTCAGCTTTAGGCCCTGGCGGTTTAACAAGAGAAAGAGCAGGCTTTGAAGTAAGAGACGTTCATCCTACTCATTACGGAAGAATCTGTCCAATTGAAACGCCAGAAGGACCAAATATTGGTTTGATAAATAGTTTATCTACTTATTCAAAAATAAATAAATATGGTTTTATAGAAAGTCCTTATAAAAAAGTTAAAAATGGAGTGGTAGAAGACTCCATAGAATACCTTTCTGCAATGGAGGAAACAAAATTTACAATAGCTCAAGCTAATTCTATTATAGATAAAAATGGTAAATTTAAAGAGCAATTGGTTTCTTGCAGAGAAAATTTAAATTTTATTTTATCAAAACCAGAAAATATAGATTACATAGATGTGTCTCCAAAACAGTTAGTATCAGTTGCAGCATCATTAATTCCTTTCTTAGAAAATGATGATGCAAATAGAGCTTTAATGGGTTCTAATATGATGAGGCAAGCAGTTCCATTGCTTAAACCAGAGGCACCACTGGTAGGAACTGGAATTGAAAGTGATGTAGCATTAGATTCAGGAGTAACTATAGTAGCAAAAAGAGATGGAATAGTTGATAAAATCGACGGAAAAAGAATAGTAATAAAAGCTACTGATGAAAAAGATTTTAGTAAATCTGGAGTAGACATTTACAATTTACAAAAATTTAAAAGATCAAATCAAAATACTTGTATTAATCAAAAACCATTAGTTAGAGTTGGAGATAAAGTTAAATCAGGTGATATAATCGCTGATGGACCATCAACTAAAATAGGTGAACTTGCTTTAGGAAAAAATGTGACTGTCGCCTTCATGCCTTGGCAAGGATATAATTTTGAAGATTCAATTTTAATATCGGAAAGATGTGTTACAGACGATGTATTTACTTCAATTCATATTGAAGAATATGAGGTAATGGCAAGAGACACCAAGCTTGG
Organism: uncultured Pelagibacteraceae bacterium; assembly: GCA_902551895.1. Taxonomy (GTDB): domain Bacteria; phylum Pseudomonadota; class Alphaproteobacteria; order Pelagibacterales; family Pelagibacteraceae; genus Pelagibacter. The sequence goes on from CACDEU010000007.1 coordinate 2,803, forward strand.
TGAAGAAGATATTACTAGAGATATACCAAATGTTAACGAGGAATCATTAAAAAATCTTGATGAATCTGGAGTAGTTTATATTGGAGCAGAGGTAAAGCCAGGTGATATTTTGGTTGGTAAAGTTACTCCAAAAGGAGATTCTGCTTCAGGTCCTGAAGAAAAACTTTTAAGATCGATATTTGGTGAAAAAGCTATTGATGTCACAGACACCTCCTTAAAAATGCCAAGTGGAAGTGGTGGTATAGTTGTTGATGTTAGAGTGTTTAATAGACATGGAATAGAAAAAGATGAAAGATCAATTACTATTGAGAGAGCAGAAATAGAAACTGTTCAACAAGATAAAATAGTTGAAGAAGAAATACTTGAAAGAAGCATTAAACAAAGAGTTACTCCAATTCTATCAGGAATTAAATTAAGTAAAAAAATAAAAAATTTAGAAGTAGGTGAGGTTTTAAACGAAACAACAATTAGTGAATTAAATATTTTTGACATATTTAAATTACAATTATCAGACAAAACAAAAGCTGAAGCTTTAAACCAACTTAAAGAACAATACAACTTAGCAAAAAATGATATCCAAGAAAGGTTTGAAGACAAAGTATTAAAAATTAAACAAGGTGATGATCTGCTACCAAGTGTAATGAAAATGGTTAAAGTATTTGTTGCAATCAAAAGAAGATTAAGACCTGGTGACAAAATGTCAGGAAGACACGGAAACAAAGGTGTAGTTAGTAAAATTGTACCTGTTGAGGACATGCCGTATAGAGAAAATGGAAAACCAGTTGATATAGTCCTTAATCCTCTTGGAGTTCCAAGTCGTATGAACGTAGGTCAGATTTTAGAAACACACCTTGGATGGTCATGTACAGAATTAGGTGAAACTTTAAAAAAATTGGTAAATGAAAATCAAAAAAAAATCGAAAAAAATGAAAAAATTTCATCCTTCTTGAAATCTGCCTATGGAAAAGATACTTATGATGAATCGATAGAGAAACTAACAAGTTCAGAATTTAAAGATTTATGTGAAAATATTCAAAATGGAATTCCAATAGCAACTCCAGTATTTGATGGGGCTAAAGAACAAGATGTTACTAAAATGTTGGAATTAGCTAAGCTTCCAAATTCAGGCCAAACATATTTATGGGATGGGAGAACAGGAGAAAAATTTGATAGACAAGTAACAGTTGGAACAATTTACATGCTAAAATTACATCATTTAGTTGAAGATAAAATCCACGCAAGATCAACAGGACCTTATAGTTTGGTTACTCAACAACCACTTGGAGGTAAGGCACAACTTGGAGGACAAAGATTTGGAGAAATGGAAGTCTGGGCCCTAGAAGCTTACGGAGCATCTTACACTCTTCAAGAAATATTAACTGTAAAATCTGATGATGTAGCAGGTAGGGTTAAAGTATATGAAACTATTGTTAAAGGTGAGGAAAATTTTGAATCAGGTATTCCTGAATCGTTTAATGTTTTGGTAAAAGAAATTAAATCTTTAGCTTTAAATGTAGAATTAAATTAGATATGAAAAAAGAATTAACAGACTTATTTAAAAACTCAGAAATTTCTGAGTCACAAAATTTTAATAGTATTAAAATAACTCTAGCAAGCCCTGAAAAGATAAAATCTTGGACTTACGGCGAAATAAAAAAACCAGAAACAATAAATTATAGAACTTTTAGACCTGAAAAAGATGGTTTATTCTGTGCAAGAATATTTGGTCCTATTAAAGATTATGAATGTTTGTGTGGAAAATACAAACGAATGAAGTTTAGAGGAATTATTTGTGAAAAATGTGGTGTTGAGGTAACAAAATCAAATGTTCGAAGAGAAAGAATGGGCCATATAAACTTAGCAACTCCAGTGGCACATATCTGGTTTTTGAAATCTTTACCAAGCAGAATTTCTTTAACAATTGACATGAAACTTAAAGAAGTAGAAAGAGTTTTATACTTTGAAAACTTTATAGTAATAGAGCCAGGGTTAACTTCTTTAAAAAAACATCAATTGTTAAATGAGGAAGAACTTATTAAATACCAAGATGAGTATGGAGAGGAAGCTTTTACAGCAGGTATAGGAGCGGAAGCAATATTAGAAATCCTAAAATCAATTAATTTAGAGGAAGAAAAAGCTTTACTTATTAAAACAATTAATGAAACAAAATCTAAAGTTGCTGAAGAAAGATCTATAAAAAGATTAAAGCTAATTGAATCATTTATAGAAACTGGAAATAAACCAGAATGGATGATATTAACAGTTGTTCCAGTAATTCCGCCTGAACTTAGGCCTTTAGTACCTCTAGATGGGGGCAGATTTGCTACTTCGGATCTTAATGATTTATACAGAAGAGTTATAAATAGAAATAATCGTTTAAAACGATTAATTGACTTAAAAGCACCAGACATAATTGTAAGAAATGAAAAAAGAATGTTGCAAGAATCAGTTGACGCTCTATTTGATAATGGAAGAAGAGGAAGAGTAATAACTGGAACTGGTAAAAGACCACTTAAATCATTAGCAGAAATGCTAAAAGGAAAACAGGGAAGATTTAGACAAAATCTTTTAGGAAAAAGAGTTGATTATTCAGGCAGATCTGTAATCGTTGTTGGACCAGATTTGAAATTACACGAATGTGGATTACCCAAAAAAATGGCTTTAGAATTATTTAAGCCATTTTTATATGCAAGATTAAATAAACTTGGCTTAGCTTCAACAATTAAACAAGCAAAAAAATTAGTTGAAAAAGAAAGAGACGAAGTTTGGGATGCGCTTGAAATAATAGTTAGAGAACATCCTGTAATTCTAAATAGAGCTCCAACTCTTCATAGATTAGGTGTTCAAGCATTTGAACCTAAATTAATAGAAGGAGATGCAATTGAATTGCATCCACTAACATGTGCCGCTTTCAATGCAGACTTTGATGGAGACCAAATGGCTGTACATATACCTTTAAGCTTAGAGGCACAGCTAGAGGCAAGAGTTTTAATGATGTCAACAAATAATATTTTAAGTCCTTCTAATGGTAAGCCTATTATTGTTCCAAGTCAGGACATGATACTTGGTATATATTATCTTTCTCAACCTCCTTATCAGGATAAAAAAATAGAAGGTTACTTTGTTAACAATTCTGAAATAGAGCATGCTTTGGAAACAGGTCAAATCAAGGTCCATTCAAGAATTATTTCTAGATTTGTAACAACAGATGATAAAGGTAACACTAAGCTAGAAAAACACACAAGTACTGCAGGTAGATTCTTGTTAGCTAATTTATTACCTAAAAATATAAATAATAAATTTTCATTAATAGATAGACTTTTACCTAAAAAAATAGTTTCTGAAATAATTGATCATGTATTTAGATTTTGTGGACAAAAATCTACTGTTATTTTTTGTGATAAACTAAAAGATTTAGGTTTTAAACATGCATTTAAAGCAGGAATATCTTTTGGTAAAGATGATTTGGTTATTCCTGATAACAAACAAGATCTAATTGAAGAAACTAAAAAATTAATATCAGATTACGAAAATCAATATACTGAAGGCCTCATAACAAGAGGAGAAAAATACAATAAGGTAGTTGATGCTTGGTCAAAATGTACCGACAGAGTTGCAGCAGAAATGATGAAAAAAATTTCTGCTACTGAAGTTACAGAAAACGAATTAAAAATTAATTCTGTTTTTATGATGGCGGATAGTGGTGCAAGAGGTTCAGCTGCTCAAATGAAACAATTAGCTGGAATGAGAGGACTGATTGCTAAGCCATCAGGTGAAATTATTGAATCACCAATAACGTCAAATTTTAAAGAAGGTTTAACCGCTTTAGAGTATTTTAATTCTACTCATGGAGCCAGAAAGGGATTAGCTGATACAGCGTTAAAAACAGCAAACTCAGGTTATTTAACAAGAAGACTATGTGATGTTGCTCAAGATTTGACCATAACCAAACCTAAGTGTGATAGAAATTGTGGTTCAATTAAATTATCTGAAATTATAGAAGGTGGAAATGTAATTGTTAGTTTGTCAGAAAGAGCATTAGGAAGAATCGCTGCATCTGATGTTAAAAATCCAATTACTGGAGAAGTTATAATAAAAAAATTAGAAATGATAGATGAACAAGCATGCGAAAAAATAGATTCAGCTGGTGTCAAGGTTATCAATGTTTATTCTGTAATGACTTGTGGATCAAAAGATGGCGTTTGCGCAACTTCGTACGGTAGAGATTTATCAAGAGGAAAAATGGTTCATGTTGGTGAAGCTATCGGAATGATATCGGCACAATCTATTGGTGAACCTGGAACACAATTAACTATGAGAACCTTTCACGTTGGAGGAACAGCTTCAATCAAACAAGAATCTCAAATTGTAACAAAAACTGATGGTATTTTAAAAGTTATAAATACAAATTTACTTGAAGACTCAAAGAAAAACATGGTTGTTATGGGTAGAAATACCGAATTATCAATTGAAGATGAGAATGGATTACAAGTTGCATCTTACAAAGTTCCGTATGGATCTAAATTATTTTTCCAAAACGACGATAAAATTAAAAAAGGGGCAAAAATTTGTGAATGGGATCCTTACACCACTCCAGTAATAGCTGAAAAAGATGGATTAGCAAATTATGTTGACTTAATTGATGGAGTATCGCTAGCAGAAACAGTAGATGATGCTACTGGTATATCTACAAAAGCAGTAGTAGATTGGAAGACTCAATCTAAAAACACTGATTTAAAACCAAGAATAACCCTGAGAGATGAAAAAGGAAATGTTATTAAAAAAGCAGATGATAACGAAGCAAGATATTATTTAGTTCCCGACTCAATACTTTCTGTTAAAGATGGCCAAAAAATATTTGCAGGTGATGTTATTGCAAGGTTGCCAAAAGAAACATCTAAGACTAAAGATATAACAGGAGGATTACCTAGAGTGGCAGAGTTATTTGAGGCAAGAAAAGCTAAAGAAAGTGCAATTATTGCCGAAAACGACGGAAAGGTAATCTTTGGAAAAGAAATAAGAGGCAAACAAAGAGTTTCAATTGTTGCAGATTCAGGAGAATCATCTAACTATTTAATTCCTAAAGGAAAGCACATTAATTTTAACCAAGGTGAAAAAATAAAAAAAGGTGAATATTTATTAGATGGTCAACCTTTACCTCATGATATCTTGAGAATTCTAGGTATAGAAGAGTTAACAAATTATTTTGTAAACCAAGTACAAGAAGTTTACAGACTACAAGGTGTAATTATTAATGATAAGCATATTGAGGTTATTTTAAAACAGATGCTTAAAAAAATTGAGGTAAAAGAATCTGGAGATTCAAGTTTATTGCCAGGAGAAATTATTGATAGAATTAAATTTGAAGAAATTAACGAAAAATTAAAAGACTCTGGAAAGAAAATAGCTAAAGGAGAGAGAGTTTTGATGGGTATAACTAAAGCATCCTTACAAACAGAGTCATTTATTTCCGCTGCATCTTTCCAAGAAACAACTAGAGTATTAACTGATGCAGCAATAAAAGGAAAAGTTGATAAATTATCAGGTTTAAAAGAAAATGTTATAGTTGGAAGACTAGTTCCAGCAGGAACTGGATCTGTTAAAAATATTTGGAATAAAAAAGCTTCTGATGATGATAAAAAATTTCTTTCCGAACAAGAGGCTTTAACACCTTCAGAAAGCCAAGTAAATCAGTAAAAATAGCCTAATTTTACAATCATTTTAATTTGACAAAATACATTTCTATAGTATTTTGGCGATAATTTTTTGGTTGGAATGTAGTACTCGGTACTAAACGCTGCCATTGATAATCATAGTTAATTTCATCAAAAAATTAAAGGAATATAAAATATGCCAACAATTAACCAGTTGTTAAAAAAAAAACGTGTTAAACAAAAAACAAGAGACAAAGTCCCTGCTCTTGAAAGATCTCCTCAAAAAAGGGGTGTTTGCGTAAAAGTTTATACAACAACTCCAAAAAAACCTAATTCGGCACTAAGAAAAGTTGCAAGAGTAAGACTATCAAACGGTCATGAAGTTACTTCTTATATTCCAGGTGAAGGACATAATCTACAAGAACACTCAGTTGTATTAATTAGAGGTGGTAGAGTTAAAGATTTACCAGGAGTTAGATATCATATTTTAAGAGGAAATCTTGATACGCAAGGTGTTACCGCACGTAAGCAACAAAGATCTAAATACGGTGCTAAAAAAGGAAAATAAATATTTATGTCTAGAAAAAGAAAAGCACCAAAAAAAATTCCAATAGTTGATCCTAGATATAAGTCATCAATAATTCCAAAGTTAATTAACTCTATAATGTATGACGGTAAAAAAACTGTTGCTGAGAAAATTATTTATGATGCAATAGATAAAATTAAATCAAAATCAAAAGACGAACCAATCACAATATTTAATGAAGCAATAAACAATATAAGACCAACAGTAGAAGTAAGATCTAGAAGAGTTGGTGGAGCAACATATCAAGTACCTGTTGAAGTAAAATCAAAAAGATCGCAAGCACTTGCTTTGAGATGGTTAATAGATGCTTCAAGAAAAAGAAAAGATAAAAATATGTCTGATAAAATTTTTAATGAAATTTATGATGCATATCAAAACAAAGGATCAGCAATTAAAAAAAAGGAAGATACTCATAAAATGGCAGAATCAAATAAAGCTTTTGCGCATTTTAGATGGTAAATAATTATGCCTAGAACTCATACTTTAGACAAATACAGAAATATTGGGATCATGGCTCATATTGATGCTGGCAAAACTACTACTACAGAAAGAATTCTATACTATACAGGAAAAAGTCATAAAATAGGAGAAGTTCATGACGGTGCAGCAACCATGGACTGGATGGAGCAAGAACAAGAAAGAGGAATAACAATTACATCAGCTGCTACAACTTGCTTTTGGAGAGAGCATAGAGTCAATATTATAGATACACCTGGACATGTAGATTTTACAATTGAAGTTGAGAGATCATTAAAAGTTTTAGATGGTGCAGTTGCAGTTTTTGATGGTGTTGCAGGTGTAGAACCACAATCTGAAACTGTATGGAGACAAGCTGATAAATATAAAGTTCCAAGAATTTGTTTTGTAAACAAATTAGATAGAACTGGTGCTGATTTTTTCAGATGCGTAGACATGATCAAAGATCGATTAGGCGCTAAACCACTAGTTTTACAAGTTCCAATTGGAATTGAAGCATCATTGCAAGGCGTTGTTGATTTAGTAAAAATGAAAGCAATTGTTTGGAAAAATGAGGATTTGGGAGCGGCCTGGGAAGAAAAAGATATTCCTGAGGATTTAAAAGAAATTTGTGAAAAATATAGAAAAGAATTAGTTGAAACAGCAGTTGAACAAGATGAAAAGCTGATGGAAAATTACTTAAATGGCGACTCAATTAAAAATGAAGATTTAATTAAATGTATAAGAAAAGGATGCTTAAATTTTGATTTTGTTCCAGTTTTAACAGGTTCTGCATTTAAAAACAAAGGTGTTCAACCTCTTTTAGATGCAGTCGTAGATTATTTGCCAAGCCCTGAAGACATTGGTTCAATTAAAGGAACAAAACCAGGTACAGAAGACGAACTAGAAATGAAATTTGATGATAAAGCGCCATTTTCAGCTTTAGCTTTTAAAGTAGCAAACGACCCTTTTGTGGGATCACTAACTTTTATTAGAATATATTCAGGTACAATAAAATCTGGAACTGGAATTTATAACACCTCAAAAGAAAAAGAGGAAAGAGTAGGTAGAATGTTATTAATGCATGCAAATTCTAGAGAGGATATTAAGGAGGCTAACACAGGCGATATTGTAGCTTTAGCCGGTTTAAAAAATACAATTACAGGTCATACTTTAGCTGATGAAGAAAACCCGGTTTTATTAGAACCAATGGAATTTCCTGATCCAGTAATAGAGATTGCGGTTGAACCTAAAACTAAAGCTGATCAAGAAAAAATGGGAGAAGCCTTAGGAAGATTAGCGAAAGAAGATCCATCATTTAGAGTAAGCTCAGATGAAGAATCTGGTCAAACAATTATAAAAGGAATGGGTGAATTACATTTAGATATTATTGTTGATAGAATGAAAAGGGAATTTAAAGTAGAAGCTAATGTTGGGGCACCACAAGTAGCTTATAGAGAAACTATCTTAAATTCTGCTGAATTCGATTATACTCATAAAAAGCAAAGTGGTGGAGCAGGTCAATTCGCAAGAGTAAAACTATCAGTAGAGCCATTGGAACCAGGTAAAGGTCGTGAGGTAGAAAGTAAAATAAAAGGTGGAGCTATACCAAAAGAATTTATTCCAGGCGTAGAAAAAGGAATTGAAACGGTTTCTGACTCTGGCATATTAGCAGGGTTTCCAATAATTGATTATAAGGTCACAATTTTAGATGGTTTACATCATGATGTTGACTCAAGTGTTTTAGCATTTGAACTCGCATCAAGACAATGCTTCAAGGAAGCTTGCAACAGAGGGACTCTTAAACTTTTAGAGCCAGTTATGAGAGTGGAAGTTGTTACTCCAGAAGATTATATGGGTGACGTAATAGGTGATTTAAACAGTAGAAGAGGACAAATAAATACTCAAGAACAAAGAGGTAATGCAACTGTTATAACAGCAATGGTACCATTAGCGAATATGTTTGGTTACATAAATAGTTTGAGATCAATGTCTCAAGGTAGAGCTCAATATTCAATGTTCTTCGATCATTATGATAAAGTTCCACAAAATGTACAAGAAGAAGTGACAAAAAAAACTGGATAAAATATGGATAAACAAAATATTAGAATTAAACTGAGAGCTTACGATAATAAAATTCTTGATCAATCAACAGAAGAGATTGTTAATACAGTGAAGAGAACTGGAGCTAACATTAAAGGTCCAATTCCATTACCAACAAAAATTGAAAAGTATACAGTCTTAAGATCACCACATATAGATAAAAAAAGTAGAGAACAGTTTGAAACTCGAACACACAAAAGATTAATAGATATTATTGAACCAACACCACAAACAGTCGAGGCGCTAATGAAATTAGATTTAGCATCTGGAGTGGATGTAGAGATAAAAATTTAAATTATGAGCGAAATATCTTTAATAGGAAAAAAAATTGGAATGACAAGAGAATTTTATAAAACTGGTCAATCTGTTCCAGTTACAGTTATAAAAATGGAAAAAGGTAGAATTATAGACATCGTTAGTGATGAAAAAAGGGGTTATAAAGCAGTTCAGGTTGGGTATGGAAAAATAAAAAACTCAAAAATATCAAAGGCTATGAAGGGTTATTTTGCAAAAAAAAATACTGAGCCAAAGAAAAAATTGAAAGAATTTAGAGTAAAAAATTTAGAAAATTATAAAGAAGGTAACGAATTAGGACTTGAAATTTTTAAAGATGTAAAATTTGTAGATATAAGATCTACCACAATAGGAAAAGGATTTGCAGGGGCGATGAAAAGGCATAATTTTTCTGGTTTACGAGCATCTCATGGTGTTTCAGTTTCACACAGAGCACATGGGTCAACAGGTCAAAATCAAGATCCAGGGAAAGTTTTTAAAAATAAAAAAATGGCTGGTCACATGGGTAACAAACTAAGAACTATGCAAAATATTGAAATTATAAAATCAGATGATGAAAACAACTTACTTTATTTAAAAGGTTCAATACCTGGTTCAAAAAATACAGAAGTAATTGTTAAAAAGTCTGTAAAAAATATAAGAAAATTAACAATGAGTGAAAAAATTGCAGAAATAGAGAGAATTAAAAAAATACCAGAAAAGAAAAAAAAATAATATGAAATTAGAAAAATTATCAATTGATGGGAAAAAAGATTCTCTTGAAGTAACAGATAAAATTTTTTCTGCAAAAATCAATAAAAAATTAGTTAGTAATGTTCTGTACAAAACAAACGCTAATTATAAAGGAAGGAAAGCCAAGACAAAGCAAAAAAATGAAATTATAGGGTCAACATCTAAGATATATGCTCAAAAAGGAACCGGTAATGCAAGACACGCTAGTAGAAAAGCGCCAATATTTGTTGGCGGTGGTGTTGCTCATGGACCAAAAGGGGAATTAAAGTACAAGATAAGAAAACTTAATAAAAGTGAAAAAAAGTTAAGTATTGCTTCATTGTTAGTAGAAAAAAATAATTTAAAAAATTTAATAATTTTTAATGATTTTAATAAAGAAATTAAAAAAACCAAAGAAATGAATAATATATTGATTAAGTTTGATGCTAAAAATTCACTAATAATATTAGATAAAAATTCAAAAGAAAAAATTGAAAAATCAATTAAAAATATACCAAATGTAAAATCTACTGATGTTAATCATTTTAGCGCATTTGATATTGTTAAATATAAAAAATTAATTTTTACCGAAAGTTCAATTAAAGAATTAGAAAAAAGGTATATATAATGAAAATCCATTTATTTGATAAAATTATTTCACCACATATTACTGAAAAATCTACTAACTTATCGGAACAAAATAAGATTATTTTTAAAGTTCCAAAAAAAGCTAATAAGAAAAATTTAAAAAAGAATATCGAAAAAATATTTAAAGTAAATGTTACAAAAATCAATATTATTAATAAAAAAGCAAGAATTAAAACTACAAATAGAGGAAGTAAAAAAATAGATGGCTACAAAAAAGCTGTTGTAACAATTAAAAAAGGTCAGAATATTGATCTAACATCAGGAATATAAATGTCTTTAAAATCATTCAAACCATACACTAAATCAACAAGAGGAACAATTTTGGTTGATAAAAGTGGGTTATGGAAAGGCAAACCTTACAAGCCACTTACATCAGTTAATAATTCAGCAAAAGGAAGAAACAATGCTGGACGTATTACATCAAGAAATCATGGGGGTGGTCATAAACAAAAATACAGACACGTAGATTTTTATAGAAAAAAATTAAACATGAAAGCAGAAGTTGAACGATTAGAATATGACCCAAATAGATCTTGTAATATAATGTTAGTTAAATTTGAAGATGGTCAAAAATTTTATTATTTGGCTCCACAAAATATTAAAGCTGGTGATAAAATTGAAAATGGTTCAAATATTGAAATCAAAACAGGTAATTGCTTACCACTTCAAGATATTCCAGTAGGTATAGATATTCACAATGTAGAATTACAACCAGGCGCTGGTGGAAAAATTGCTAGATCAGCAGGGACATCTGTTACTATTTCGGGCATAGACGGCAACTATTCTTTAATTAAAATGACATCAGGTGAAGTAAGAAAAATTGACTCAAGATCGTTAGCTACAATTGGTGTTCTATCAAATCCAGATCAAAAAAATATTAAAATTGGAAAAGCCGGTAGGTCTAGATGGCTAGGTAGAAGACCTCATACAAGAGGTGTAGTGAAGAACCCAGTTGATCACCCGCATGGAGGTGGAGAAGGAAAATCAGCCGGAGGAAGACATCCAGTTTCTCCAACAGGACAGTCAGCTAAAGGACTTAAGACAAGAGATAATAAGAGAACAGATAGATTTATAGTTAGAAGAAGGAAAAAAAGAGGTTAATTATGGCTAGATCAGTATGGAAAGGACCATTTGTTGAAGAAAGTTTGATAAAGAAGGTCGATAAACAGAAAAATGATCCAAGCAAAAAACCAATTAAGACTTGGTCAAGAAAATCAACAATTATTCCAGAATTTGTTGGAGTAAGCTTCTTAATTTACAATGGAAAAAAATTTATACCTATTACGATTTCAGAAGATATGGTTGGTCACAAGTTAGGGGAATTTGCGCCAACAAGACAATTCTTTGGGCACACACCAGCAGATAAAAAAGCTAATGCCGAAGAAGGAGAAAAGAAGGTAGAGAAAAAATAATTAAAAATGACAAAAAAAAATAAAAATGCTGTAGAAAATAAGACCGTTAGATCAATAAATAAAAATGTAAGGTCTAGTACTAGAAAACTTAAGCCAATTTTAAAATCTATTGTAGGGAAAAAAGTTGATAGAGCAATTAGAGACTTAACATTTTCTGACAAAAGAATTTCAAAAGATGTTAAAAAAACTATTTCATCAGCTGTATCCAATGCTGAAAATAATTATCAATATGATATTGATAACTTGTTTATTAAAGAAGCATATTGTGGAAAGCAAGTTGTAATGAAAAGATTTAGACCAAGAGCAAAAGGAAGAGCATCTCCAATTATGAAGCCATATTCTAATTTAACAATAATATTGGCAGAAAAACAAAAAGAAAAAGTAGAAAAAAGGTAACTATGGGACAAAAAGTAAATCCGGTCGGTTTAAGATTAGGCATTAATAGAGGTTGGGATTCTGTTTGGTATGCAAAAAAAAAGGATTTTGGAAATTATTTAATAGAAGATTTTAAAATCAGAGAGTACATAAAAAAAAATGTAATTAATTCTGGCGTTTCAAAAGTTATGATTGAAAGAACCTCAAAAAAATGTTTTGTAACAATATATACTTCAAGACCTGGTTTTGTAATTGGTAAAAAAGGTAGTGATATAGAAAAAATTAAAGGTAAATTATCAGCACTAACTTCAAACGAAGTTATTCTAAATATTAAAGAAGTAAAAAAACCTGAAACAAATGGTTATTTAGTAGCTGAAAACATAGCTCAACAATTAGTTAAAAGAGTTTCTTTTCGAAGAGCCATGAAGCGTGCAATGCAATCTGCATTAAGATTAGGAGCAAAAGGAATTAAAGTTGCCGTTAGTGGAAGGTTAGGTGGTAACGAAATAGCAAGAACTGAATGGTTACGTGAAGGAAGTATACCTTCTCATACACTAAGAGCAGATATAGATTATGCTGAGTCAGAAGCACTAACAACATATGGAATTATAGGTGTTAAAGTTTGGATTTATAAAGGTGAAATTTTTACAAGGGAGTTTAGTCAAGAGACAAATAAAAAATAATTATGCTACAACCTACTAGAACAAAATTTAGAAAAGCCCATAAAGGAAGAATACATGGACATGCATCAAGATGTAATTTGATGAATTATGGCTCGTATGGTTTAAAAGCTATGGAGCCAGAAAGAGTAATTGGTAAACAGATAGAAGCGGCAAGGGTTGCATTAACAAGACACATGAAAAGACAAGGAAGAGTCTGGACTAGAATGTTTCCAAATATTCCAGTATCAAAAAAACCAACTGAAGTTAGAATGGGAAAAGGAAAAGGATCACCTGAATTTTGGGCATGCAGAGTTAAGCCTGGCAGAATACTTTTTGAAGTTGATGGTGTTTCCGAAGACGTGGCAAAAGAAGCTTTATACAAAGCATCAGCTAAATTACCTATTAAATGTAAATTTATTAAGAGAATATAATGAAAAAAAAAGAAATAAAAAAATTAACAAAATTAGAAATAACAAAAAATTTAGATAAATTAAAAAAGGATTTATTTAATTTTAGATTTCAAAAAATTAATGGACAAATAAAAAGCCCTGCAAAAGTTAATGAAACAAGAAAATCGATAGCAAGATTAAAAACAATGTTAGGAAATAAGCAAAATGCCTAAAAAAATATTAAAAGGAATAGTAGTAAGCGACAAACCAAATAAAACTATAACAGTATCTGTTGAAAGAAAATATCAACATCCTGTTTTAAAAAAAGTAATAAAATCTAAAAAAAAATATAGTGTTCATGACGAAGAAAATAAATATAAAAATGGAGACAAAGTTTCGATTATAGAATGCAAACCATACTCTAAAACGAAAAAATTTGAGGTTCTAGGAGATACAAAATGATACAAGTTCAAACAGAATTATTAGTTGCTGATAATACAGGTGCAAAAAGAATAGAGTGCATAAAGGTTCTTGGTGGTTCTAAAAGAAGATACGCAAGCATAGGTGACACTATTGTTGTCGCTGTAAAAGAAGCCATACCAAAAGGAAAAGTAAAAAAAGGTGCTGTGCATAAGGCCGTGGTGGTAAGAGTGAAAAAAGGAATACATAGAAACGATGGATCAAAAGTTAAATTTGATAACAATGCTGCAGTATTAACAGATGATAAAGGTGAACCTATTGGAACGAGAATTTTTGGCCCTGTAACGAGAGAGCTTAGAACAAGAGGACAAATGAAAATAATTTCGCTAGCTCCGGAGGTACTATAATTATGATTAAAAAAGGAGATAAAGTAAAAATTTTGTCTGGTAAAGATAAAAAAAAAGATGGTGAAGTAATAGAAATAGATAGACAGAATAATCGTGCAAAAGTTAAAGGAATAAATATTGTCAAAAAACATGTTAAAGCAACCAAAGAAAAAAAGGGCGGAATAATATCTAAAGAAAACTTTATAAATATTTCAAATTTATCAATTTTTGATAAAAAAAAAGTTAAAACAAAAGAAGTGAAAAAATAAAAATGTCTAGATTAAAAGAAATTTTTACAAAAGAAATTAAGCCAAATTTAAAAAAAGAATTTGGATATAAAAACCATTTTATGGTGCCACAAATTCAAAAAATAGTATTAAATATGGGTTTAGGTTTAGATGGAAATGATGCAAAAATACTTAAATCTAGTCAGGAAGATTTAGCAGCAATAACAGGTCAAAAACCCGTAATAACAAAATTTAAAAAATCTATTTCAAACTTTAAAACGAGGAAAAATACTAACTCAGGATTAAAAGTTACTTTAAGAAAAAATAAAATGTACGAGTTTATTGATAGGCTTGTAAATATAGCTTTACCAAGAATTAAAGATTTTAGAGGTCTTTCACCAAAAGGGTTTGATAAATTTGGAAATTATACATTTGGTGTTAAAGAGCATATAATTTTTCCAGAAGTTAACTTTGATAAAGTTGAAAAAATTAGAGGCCTAGACATTACAATAGTTATTAAAGCAATAAAAAAAGAAGATAGTTTTAGTTTATTAAAAAAACTAAATTTTCCGTTTAGAGATATGAGGAGTAATTAAAAATGGCAAAGTTAAGCTCGATAAATAAAAATAATAGACGAATAAAGTTATCAAATAAATTTTATCAAAAAAGAAAAAAATTGAAAAAAATTATAATGGATAAAAAATTGTCTCTAGAAGAAAGATTCAAAGCTCAACAAAAACTTTCAAAATTGCCAAGAAATTCAGCTAAAATTAGAGTGAGAAACAGATGTCAAATTACTGGCAGACCTCATGGAGTTTACAGGAAATTAAAAATTTCAAGAATTGCGTTACGAAAATTAGGTCTTGAAGGAAAAATACCTGGAATGGTTAAATCAAGTTGGTAGAAAGGAAATTATGAGTTTAAATGACCCGATAGGTGATATGTTAGCTAGAATAAAAAATTCTCAGTTAAGAAATCATAAAAAAGTAGAATTACCTTCTTCAAATTTTAAGATAAAAATAGCCGAAGTTCTCAAAAATGAAGGTTATATAAATAACTTTGAAGTTTCTTCAGATAAAAATAAATTTAAATTAGAAATTGAATTAAAATATAATTATGGAACACCGGTAATTAGCTCAATTCAAAGAGTTTCAAAGCCTGGAAGAAGAATTTTTTCTAGTGCGGAAAGTTTGCCAAAAATTAACAATGGCCTAGGTATTGCTATTGTATCAACTCCCAAAGGAGTAATGACTGATATAGATGCAAGAAAGCAAAAAATAGGTGGAGAAATTATTTGTAAGGTATTTTAATGTCGAAAATAGGAAAAATTAATATTGCAATCCCAGAAAAAGTAAAAGTTGCGTTAACTGGCAGCCTTTTGAATGTTGAAGGACCTATGGGTAAGAAATCATTAAATATAGATACAAACATGTTTGAGCTTAAAATTGATGAAGGAAAATCAGTTTCAATAAAACCAAAGAGTTTAAACCAAGATACCAAACGTTTGTGGGGCATGAATAGAAGCTTGTTAAATAATGCAATTATAGGAACCAGTAAGGGATATTCCAAAACACTTGAGCTATCCGGTGTCGGTTACAGAGCCTCATTAAAAGGGAAACAATTAAGTATGCAATTAGGTTTTAGTCATGATGTTAATTTTGATATCCCTGATAGTGTAAAAATAACTGTAGAAAAACAAACAATTGTAAAAATAAATGGAAGCGATAAGCAGGAAGTGGGAATGATAGCATCTAAAATAAAGTCTTTCAGACCACCTGAGCCATATAAAGGAAAAGGAATTAAGGAACAGGGACAATATATATTAAGAAAAGAAGGTAAAAAGAAATAATGAAACTAACAACTAAAGAAAGAAAAAAATTTCGTATTAGAGGCAATCTAAAAAAAGTATCTAAACCTGGAAGATTTAGACTTAGTGTTTCTAGATCATCAAAAAATATAAGTGCGCAAATTATTGACGATAATAAAAATATTACTATTTTATCAGCTTCTTCAAAAGATAAAACTATTAAAATTCTTGATAAAAAAAACAAAACCGAATTATCAAAAGTTGTTGCTGAAAATTTAGCCAAAAAAGCAATGGAAAAAAAAATAACCAAAATCTACTTTGATAGAGGATTGTACAAATACCATGGTAGAGTAAAAGAATTTGCTGAAACCCTAAGAAAAAATGGAATGGAATTTTAGATTATGGAAAAAAATGAAAAAAATAACGAATATTTAGAAAAGTTAGTTCATATAAATCGAATTACAAAAGTAGTTAAAGGTGGAAGAAGATTTGGATTTTCAGCTTTAGTAGTAGTTGGCAACCAAAATGGTAAGATTGGAATTGCTCACGCTAAAGCTAAGCAAGTTCCGGACGCAATAAAAAAAGCAAATGAACTTGCAAGAAGAAAGTTGATTCATATACCGTTAAGAGAAGGTAGAACAATACATCATGACATTTTTGGAAAAGATGGTGCAGGAAAAATTAAATTAAGAGCAGCACCAAAAGGTACAGGAATAATTGCAGGAGGACCAGTAAGGGCCGTATGTGAGGTCTTAGGAATTAAAGATATAGTAGCTAAATCTTTAGGAACAGCTAACCCACACAATGTAATAAGAGCATGCATAAAAGCACTTTTAAAGCAAAATTCTCCAAAAAATATTTCAATGCTAAGAAATAAAAAAATATCAGAAATAATTGAAAAACGAGGATAATGACAAATTTGAACTCAACAGTAAAAGTAAAGTATAAAAAAATGAGAGTAGGGCGTGGAATTGGCTCGGGAAAAGGAAAAACATCTGGTAGAGGTGTTAAAGGGCAAAAATCTAGAAGTGGTGTAGCCATAAAAAGTTTTGAAGGAGGTCAAATGCCTTTATATAGAAGACTACCAAAAAGAGGCTTTAATCCTATAAAGAAAGAAAAAATTGCTATTTTAAATTTAAACAAAATTCAAAACCTAATTGAAGCAAAAAAAATAAATAAAGATACTCAAGTTAATATTGATTTTTTAAAAAAAAATAGAATTATAAATAAATCATATAATAAAGTTAAAATACTTGGTTCAGGTGAAATAAAGGATAAGATTAACTTAAGTGCAGACTTCATATCTAAATCAGCTAAAATTAAGTTAGAAAAAGCTGGCGGTACTATTAATCTAAAACAAAAAAATTAAATTAATATGAGTGACTCCTCTCAGTCTCACGATTTAAGAAATAGAATTTTTTTTACTTTATTTATTTTATCGGTTTACAGATTTGGTACTTTTGTCCCTATACCTGGAATTGATCCTGAACAACTTCAAATTATGATGCAAGGTAATCAAAAAGGATTACTTGGAATGTTTAATGTCTTTGCTGGTGGTGCAGTAAGTAGAATGGCAATTTTTGCTCTGGGAATAATGCCTTATATTTCATCATCAATTATTGTTCAATTGCTTACAGGAGTATCAGATTATTTTAAAAACCTTAAAAGCCAAGGTGAAATTGGTAGACAAAAAATTACTCAAATAACCAGATATGGAACTGTATTGCTAGCCACAGTTCAAGGATATGGATTGGCCGTTGGATTAGAATCATCTGCAAATTTAGTAATTAATCCTGGTATGTTTTTTAAAATTACTACTGTTACAACGATAGTCGCAGGAACAATGTTTCTAATGTGGCTTGGCGAACAAATTACACAAAGGGGTATTGGAAATGGAATATCACTAATTATTTTTTCTGGAATAGTAGCTGAAATTCCTAGAGCACTAGTTACTACTTTCGAACTAGGAAGAACTGGTGCAATTTCTACAGCAATGATAATTTTTATTTTTATTTTATTAGTAGCTACAATTATGTTTATCGTTTTCATGGAAAGAGCATTGAGAAAAATTTTAATAAATTACCCTAAAAGACAAATGGGCAATAAAGTTTACGGTGGGGATTCTTCTCACTTACCTTTAAAAATAAATTCAGCAGGAGTAATTCCGGCAATATTTGCATCAGCACTTTTATTATTACCAGTTACATTTTCAAACTTTAATGTTTCACAAAATGAAACTTTTCAGACTATTGCCTCTTTCTTTTCACAAGGTCAGCCTCTTTATATGATTTTATATGCATCTGGAATAATCTTTTTTACTTTTTTTTATACATCAATAACTTTTAATCCTAATGAAACCGCGGAAAATTTAAGAAAATATGGTGGATTTATTCCGGGAATTAGACCTGGTGAAAGTACTGCGTTATACATTGATAATATATTAACAAAATTAACTACTATTGGTGCTCTTTATTTAACTCTAGTTTGTTTAATGCCAGAATTTTTGATTGCAAATTATCCAATACCATTTTATTTAGGAGGAGCCTCAGTATTAATTGTGGTAGTAGTTGCTATTGATACTGTTACACAAATTCAGACACGATTAATGAGCTCTCAATACGAACAATTGATTAAAAAAACTAAATTTGGAAGATAAATTAGGTGAATGTAGTAATCTTTGGACCACCAGGTGCTGGAAAAGGAACTCAAGCTCAGAATATTGCGAAAAAATTTGATCTTCTTCAACTTTCAACTGGCGATCTTCTCAGAAATGAAATTAAAAACAAATCTGAAATTGGTAAAGAAATTGATGAAATAATTTCCAAAGGTGATTTCGCTACTGATGATATAGTTAATAAGCTAATAGCAAATATTATATTTGATCCTAAAAAAAAAAATAAATTAATATTTGATGGTTACCCAAGATCATTAAGCCAGGCTAAGAATTTAAATGTATTATTGAAAAATTCAAATCAAAAAATAGATTTTATTTTTTTTCTTAATGTAAAAAAGGATACAATAATAAAAAGAATAGAGAGAAGAAAAATTTTAGAAAAAAGATCAGACGATGACTTAAATACTATTCTTAAAAGATATGATAATTATATGGAAACAACTAGACCCGTTTTAGATTTCTATTCTAAAAATCCAAATTTTTATGAAATTGATGGAAGTGAAAAAATCGAAGTAATTTCAAGCAAAATTGAGCAAATTATAACTTTATAATACATTGACATTAAAACAACTTCTTATATAAAAGGCTAAATTTTATCACAATATTATGGCTCGAATAGCAGGTGTAAACATCCCTCAAAATAAGTTAGTTCAAGTAGGTCTGACCTATATATATGGTATTGGTGATAAATATTCAGACCAAATCTGTAATGCTTTAGAAATAGAAAAATCTACAAGAGTTAATCAACTTACTGATGATCAAATTTTAAAAATAAGAGAATATATTGATAAAAATTTTACAGTGGAAGGTGATTTAAGAAGAGAAAATTCTTTAAGTATAAAAAGATTAATCGATTTAGCTTCTTACAGAGGATCAAGACATAGAAAAAAACTTCCAGTTCGTGGACAAAGAACAAGATGTAACGCAAGAACAAGAAAAGGCAAAGCAATTGCAATTGCAGGAAAAAAATTAACTCCTCTAAAAAAATAAATTTTTTATATAATGAATAAAGAAAATAAAATTAAAACTGAACAAAAAAAAGACGAAGTTGAAAAAGTTAAAACAATTAAAAAAAGCTCATATTCAAAAAAAAAGAAAGCAAAAAAAAATATATTAAATGGAGTTGCATATGTTCAATCAACATTTAATAATACTATTGTTTCAATAGCAGATAACTATGGAAATGTTATTTCTTGGGCGTCCGCAGGTCAAAAAGGATTTAAGGGATCAAGAAAATCAACTCCTTATGCAGCCCAGGTTGCTGCTGATGCAGCCGCGGCTAAAGCTTTAGAAGTTGGAATGAGAACTTTGTCAGTTGAAGTAAAAGGTCCAGGTTCTGGAAGAGAAACTGCCTTAAGAGCTTTACAAGCAAGAGGTTTTAAAATTATTTCTATTAAAGATACAACACCAATGCCACATAACGGAACTAGGCCACCAAAGAAAAGGAGAGTTTAAATGGAATCTACCGACATTAATATTAAAAATTGGAAATCACTTATTAAACCAGGAAAACTTGATATTAAATTAAGTGATGACAAATCATATGCAAAAATTATAGCTGAACCTTTAGAAAAAGGTTATGGGTTAACTCTTGGAAATTCATTAAGAAGAATATTATTATCCTCTATAAGAGGAACAGCTGTTACAGCAATTCAAATAGATGGAGTTTTACATGAATTTTCTTCAATAAAAGGTGTTAGAGAAGATGTTACAGATATTGTTCTTAACGTAAAATCATTAGCTTTAAAAAGCAATGCAGAAGGAACAAAAAAATTAATACTCGATGCAAAAGGACCGGGTGAAATCAAAGCTTCAAACATAACAACTGTTGCTGATATAGAGATATTAAACCCTGATTTAGTTATTTGCAATTTAGATGAAAATACAAATTTTCATATGGAAATGACAGTAGGTAATGGAAAAGGATATGTTTCTGCTGATATGAATAAACCTGAAGAACCACCATTAGGATTAATACCTATCGACTCCCTTTTTAGCCCTGTTAAAAAAGTTTCATATTCAATAAGTACAGCTCGAGAAGGTAAAGCATTAGATTATGACAAGCTTATTATGGAAGTTGAGACTAATGGGTCTATTTCAGCAGAAGATGCAGTAGCGTATTCAGCAAGAATTTTCCAAGACCAATTAGGTATGTTTGTTAATTTTGATGAACCGCAGGAAGTTATTATTAGAGAAGCGCCAACAGAACCAGAATTTAATAAAAATTTACTAAGAAAAGTTGATGAATTAGAACTTTCGGTTAGATCTATGAACTGCCTTAAAAATGATAATATTATATATATCGGTGACCTTGTTCAAAAATCAGAAGGTGAAATGCTTAGAACACCAAATTTCGGTAGAAAATCTCTAAATGAAATTAAAGAAGTATTAAACACAATGTCTTTATATCTAGGTATGGAAATACCAAATTGGCCACCTGATAACATTGCAGAATTATCAAAAAAACTTGAAGAAGCTATATAATGAGACATAGATTAGGTTATAAGAAACTTAATAGAACTTCCGAACATAGAAAAGCGTTAATTAAAAATATGCTTAATTCACTAATAAAATATGAGCAAATAAAAACAACTTTACCAAAAGCAAAAGTACTTAAGCCGCAAGCTGATAAAATAATCACTTTAGGAAAAAAGAATAACTTACAAAATACAAAAATACTGACTTCGAAATTGCAAGATATAAAATCTGCCAACAAAGTAAAAAAAACCCTGGCAAAAAGATACGAAAGTAGAAAAGGTGGCTATACACGTATTATCAAAGCTGGTTATAGATATGGTGATAATGCGCCATTAGCTATAATTGAATTTGTAGATAGAGATGTTGAAGCTAAACGAGTAGATCGAAAAAAAAAAGAAACTAAAAAAAGTACAGAAGAAAATAAATCAACCTAAGTTTAAATTCATACTATAGATGAATAAGTCTTACATCGTAGATTATTCTTTCGAAGGTATTCGAATTGATAAATGGATAAGAAACAAACTTGGTAATGTACCTCAAGGATTAATTGAAAAATCACTTAGAATAGGAAAAATAAAGCTCAATAAAAAGAAAACTAAAAGTTCAACAAAACTAAAAGTTAAAGATATAATAAATGTTTATGATCTTAAATTTGAAGAAAAAATTATAAAAAAAAATATTAAATTTAAACCATCAGATGAAGTAATTAAAGAAAACGAAGATTTAATTATTGATGATAATGATAATTTTATAGTAGTAAATAAAGAGTCAGGAATAGCTGTACAAGGTGGAACTAAATCTAAAAAAAATTTAATTGATATTTTTTCAAAAAGTAAAATATTTGAAAATAGCAAACCATACTCAGTTCACAGATTAGATAAAGATACGTCTGGCGTATTCATAATTGCAAAAAATAGAGATACTGCAAAGTTATTTACATCATTATTTAGACTAAGAAAAATTCACAAAACTTATTTAGCAATATGTTATGGAGAAATAACCACTAACAAAGGAGTTTTTGACCAAGACTTAGTAAGATATGAGGGAAGTAAAAAAATAATTGAAAAATCTAAAACTATTTTTAAAGTTATCGATAAAAATTCTAACTGTACTTTGTTAGAGATGAACCCTGTTACTGGAAGAAAACACCAATTAAGAAAGCAACTTTCTCTTATTGGTCATCCTATTTATGGTGATGATAAATATACTTTTGAAAAAAAATTTAAAACTAGAAATAAAGAATTAATGCTTCATTCTTACAAAATAAAATTTATTATTAATAATAAAAAATTTACGTATAAAGCTTTATTGCCAAATTATTTTAAAAAACTTATAAAAACAAAACGACTTAAATTCTTAAATTAGTAATTAAGTTTTTTATAATTAACTCTGAAAGTTTATTATAATTTTTATTATTAATTTTTTTTAAAGTAGTAATACCTTTATCTTTTATCCCACAAGGTATAATTTTTTTATAGTTGGAAAGATCATTATTTATATTTATCGAGAACCCATGATAAGCTATCCATCTTCTAACTTTAATACCGATAGCTCCAATTTTTTTGTCTTCATTTTTCAATTTTGACCAAATTCCAATATTTTTTCTGTCACTAAATGTATCAATTCCATATAATTTTATTGAATTTATAATTGATTCTTCAATAACATTTATAAGTTTTCTTATATCTCTTTTTCTTTTATTAAGATTAATTACCAAATAACAAATTAATTGCCCCGGACCATGCCAAGTAATTTTTCCACCTCTCGAAGTCTTTATTATATTTATAGATTTATCTAAAATATCACTTTTATTAAAACTTGATCCAGCTGTAAAAGTCGATGGATGTTCTAATATCCAGATTAATTCATCCGCTTGATTTTTAATTATTTTGGTGACTCTATCCTCTAAAAACTTTATAGCGTCTAAATAATTTACCGGTTTTATTGATCTTTTTATCTCAATATTCATTAAAGAATTGTAATATAAAAATTATCCATTAATAGTGCCATATAAAAATAAAGGTTTTTTATGACTTTAGTAAGAAAAATAAAAGATAAAAAAGTCAATTTTGAATTTAATAAGGAATATATCAAGGTTGTAACAGATAAAATTGCTAATAATGATGCAGTGTTTATTTCTAATTCTTTTAAAGAAATGCACCCTGCAGATGCAGCTGATATTATTGAACATCTTAATGAAAATGATCGAGAAAACTTAATTAAGCTTAATAATTTTAAAATAGACCCAGAGGTATTTGTAGAAATGAATGAGTCTGTTCAATCTGAAGTTACTAAATATTTATCTCAAGATTCAATCGTATATATACTAAAAAATTTAGAGTCAGATGATTCAATTAAAATTTTGGAAAATTTAGATGAAAAAAATAAAAATGAAATATTAAGTTCATTACCACCAAAAGATAGGTTTGTTCTTTTAGAAAGTTTAAGCTATCCAGAAGATTCAGCCGCTAGAATTATGCAAAGAGAATTTACTGCTATACCTAGCAACTGGTCAGTTGGACAAACTATTGATTATTTGAGAGAAAATAAAGATTTACCAGAAGAATTTTTAGAAATTTTTATTGTAGATAATGAATTCAAACCTATCGGTACAGTTCCTTCATCGAAAGTTTTAAGAACATCAAGAGATACAAAAATGATTTCTATTATGAACGAATCACAATTATCAATACCTGTTGATATGGATAGAGAAGAAGTTGGTCATTTATTTGAAAATTATAATTTAAATTCAGCATGTGTAGTAGATAAAAATAATAAATTAGTTGGAATGATAACCAGTGATGACATTTTAACTGTATTAAAAGAAGAAGCAGAAGAAGATGCATTAAGACTAGCTGGTGTAGGTGATGAAGAAATTACTGACGGTGTATTTAAAAAAACAAAAAGAAGATTCACGTGGCTTTTATTAAATTTATTTACAGCAATAATTGCATCTGTTGTAATTGGTTTTTTTCAGGAAGATATTGAAAAAGTTGTTGCGTTAGCAGTATTGATGCCAATAGTTGCTTCAATGGGTGGAAATGCTGGTATGCAAACTCTTGCTGTAACAATAAGAACTATTGCCACTAACGAACTAACAAAAAATAATTTTTCACAAAACATTTTAAAAGAATTCTCAATTGGGATATTAAACGGAATTATATTTGCTATTATTAGTGCGGGAGTAGTTCAATTTTGGTTTAACGATGTAATTCTTTCATTAATTATATCAATTTCAATGGTTTTAAATATGATAGTTGCTGGACTTTTTGGAATATTAGTTCCTGTATCATTAAAAAAAATGAATATCGATCCAGCTATATCATCAAGTGTTTTTGTAACTACTATTACAGATGTTATAGGATTTTTATCTTTTTTAGGTATTGGAGCTTACTTTTTTTTCTAAATCTAATAATTATCAATTAGCCTTATATTTTTATTATAATAGGCTAAAAATATTTTAAAGTTATTTTTATTGTATTTTTTTGATAGATTTTTTTTATTCCTAATCTCTAAATATTCAATTTTAATATTTTTTATAATATTGATTTTTTTAGCTATACTTTCAATTTTATATTTAAAAGAGATATTATTTTTTAGTTTGTGTCTTAAGTTTAATAATAAATTAGCTATGTAAGATGATTTTTTAAGATCATTAATTTTTAACAAATTGTTTCTTGATGATAGTGCAACTTTATTTTTATCTCGTACAGTTTTGCATGCAAAAACCTTTATATTAAAATTTTTATTTATAAACTTTTTAATTAAAAATAGTTGCTGGTAATCTTTCTCACCTAGGAAAATAATTTTAAGTTTAATTTTTTTTAAAAATTGGTTAATTACAGCCAAAACACCTTCAAAATGCCCTGGTCTATATAATGCACACATAATTTTGTCTTTTTTACTTAATTTAATTTTTTTTTCTTTATTATTTTTGTAAATTTCTTTTATTCTTGGAATTAACAAATAATCTACTTTAAGTTTTTTAAGAATCTTGACATCTTTACCTAAATTTCTTGGATAATTTTGAAGGTCACTTTTTTTATTAAATTGTGATGGATTTATAAAGATACTTACCAAGGTCTTTTCACAGTTTTTTTTAGATGATTTGATAAGTGAAATATGACCTTTATGCAATGAACCCATTGTAGGAACAAAACCTATGCTTGCCTTAAAATTAACTTCTTTATTTAATTTATTTATGCTTTTAAAAATTATCATTTATGGTACTTCATTTAATTAATACATTCTGATGATAAGACAAGCAATAATACCACTGGCAGGTTTAGGGACTAGATTATTACCATTAACAAGTGTCTATGCTAAAGAACTTTTACCTATAAATGGCAAAGTTGGAATTGAGTACATCATTGACGAATGTATAGAAGCGGGCGTAAAGGAGATAATTTTTATAATCTCTAAAAAAAAAGAAATTATAAGAAAATATTTTTATAATGATAAGTTCTACCAAAAAATAATTAAAAAGAAGAATGATTTAAGAATCTTTAATGAATACAATAAAATTAAAAAGTATAAAAAAATGATAAAATTTGTCTATCAAAATAATCCTAAAGGTACGGGTGATGCTGTTTTAAAAACTAAAAATTTAATAAAAGATAAATTTTTTTTAATGTTACTACCTGATGATTTAATAATAAAAAGAAATTGTTCAAAGGATATGATTTTAATACACAATAAAAAAAATTGTTCTGTAATGGCAAGTATGAGAGTAAAAAGAAAAACAGTTAATAGATGGGGAATATATTCAAAAAAAAATAATATTAATAAAGATAATTTCTATATTGATGATGTTGTTGAAAAACCTGATATTAATTCAGCTCCTTCTAATAATGCAGTTATTGGAAGATATATATTACCTAAAAAAATATTTAAAAAATTGCAAAATCAAAAAAAAGGAAAAGGTGGAGAAATACATATAACTGATTCAATAAAAAGATTAATAAATGATGGGGAAACATTTGTAGGTCATAATTTTAAAGGAAAATATTTAGACTGTGGGACTATAGAAGGATATATAAAGTCATCAATTGAGATTTCAAAAATATGAAACTTTGCATGATAGGAACTGGTTATGTTGGACTAGTTAGCGGTGTTTGTTTCGCTGATATTGGAAACGATGTAATTTGCGTTGATAAAGATGTTAATAAAATTAATAATTTAAAAAAATCTATTATTCCCATCTATGAACCAGGATTGGAGGAGTTAGTAAAAAAAAATTATAAAGCAGGTCGTTTATCTTTTACATCAGATTTATCTAAAGCTGTAAAATGTTCAAATATAATATTTATTTGCGTTGGAACACCCACAAAAAAAAATAAAATCGGTGCTGATTTAAGCCAAATTTTCAGTGCTGCAAGAGATATCAGAAAAAATATTAACTCTTTTAAAATAATAGTTAACAAATCAACTGTACCTGTAACCACTGGAGATGAGGTTGAAAAAATAATATCAAAAAAAATTAAAAAAAAATTATTTTCAGTTGCTTCAAATCCTGAATTTCTAAGAGAAGGAGAGGCAATAAGAGATTTTATTTATCCTGACAGAATTGTGATAGGAACAACAGAAAAAAAAGTAAGTAAAATTTTAAAACAACTTTATTCACCACTAATTTCAAAAGGTGCAAAATACTTAAATACCACAAGAAGATCTGCAGAATTAATTAAGTATGCATCTAATGCTTTTTTAGCCACTAAGATTACTTATATTAATGAAATTGCAAATATGTGTGAAAAATTAAAGATAAATGTTGAAGATATATCAATAGGCATGGGCCTAGATAATCGAATAGGTGGAAGATTTTTAAGAGCTGGACCAGCTTATGGAGGATCTTGTTTTCCTAAAGATACTAGAGCTATTTTAGATACAGCTTCTAAATTTAAAACTAATTTATCATTAATAAAATCAGTTATAAAATCGAATGAAAACCGATCTAAATTATTAACCAATAGAATATTCAAAATATTAAACAATAAATTAAAAAATAAAAGAATTTGCTTTTTAGGTGTAACCTTTAAAGCCAATACAGACGATATGAGAGAATCATCTAGTATTCAAATGATACCAAGTTTATCTAAAAAAGGAGCATTAATTAATTATTACGATCCAACTGGTGAAAAGAAAGAGTTTAAAAATATTAAAAATGTTAAATATAAAAGCTCAATCAAATCTGCTTGTTTCAGTTCTGATTTAATCATTATACATACTGAATGGAATGACTTTAAATCAATAAATTTTAAGAAGATTATGAAAAATAAAAATTTTAAATTATTTGATATGAGAAATATTTATTCACATGAAAAAATGATAAAAGATAAAATAAATTATTTTAGCATTGGAAGGTAATTTAATTGAGTTCAAAAATTGCATCAACTTCAACGGCAACACCTAGGGGTAAACTATTTGTGCTTACTGCGGCCCTAGTATGAATTCCAAATTTACCAAATATTTTTACTATCATATCTGATGCACCATTAATTACTTTTGGCTGTTCTACGAAATCATCAGTTGAATTTACAAATCCAGTTAATTTAATACATGATTTAATTTTGGATAAATCGTTATCGCAAGCTTTTTTTGCCTGTGCAGTTATGTTCAGGGCGCATCTTTCTGCAGCTTTATATCCATCATCAGTTTTTAATTCTTTGCCAAGTTTTCCTTTAATTAGGTTTCCATCTTTATCAATAGAAATTTGCCCAGATATATATAATAATTTACCAGTTACTTTTGTTGCAACATAAGAACCTACTGGATTTGCAGCAACCGGTAAAACTATTCCTAATTCATTTATATTGTCTTCAAAAGACATTCTTAAATATTATTAATCTATTTTGGTTCTTTGCAGAAAATATGTTTAAGAGTTCTTTCTTCTTTTGGTGGACATTCTTTTCCTATATTTCCCATCTCTTTTATACCGCTAGCTTTATCTTTTACAGTTGTACACGAAGTTAAACTCACAATTATAAATATTAATGCTAATTTTTTTATCATTTTTTCCTTTTTTTTTTATTTTTTTTATTTCTATCGTATTCCTTTCTTTTCTCAATCAATATTAATGCTTCTTCCATAGTTAATTCAATTGGGTCTTTTTCTTCAGGTATAGTAGCATTTAATGATTTGTATTTAATATATGGACCATATTGACCTTTCATGATTCGTACTGGCTTTTTATCATCAGGATGCTCACCTAAATCTTTTATTAATGATGATGATATTCTTCCTGGTTTTGCTTCAGCAATTAGTGTAATTGCTCTATTCAATCCAATTGTAAAAAGTTCATCAACATTTTCTAATCTAGCTGATTTATTATCACATTTAAGATAAGGACCAAATCTACCTGAATTTATTGTTATATCCTTACCGTTATCTGGGTGCTGACCTATAATTTTTGGTAGTGAACATAAATATTTAGATTTATCTAAATCAATTTGATCAACGTTTATTCCTTTGGGTATAGATACATTTTTTAAATTTTCATTTACTTTTTTCTTTTTTTTATTCTTAGTTGATACTTCTTCTTCAATCATTTCATATTGGAGATAAGGACCAAATCTTCCATTTTTTAAATATATATCCTTACCATTTTCGTTTTGACCAATTAATTTAGGTTCAGCTAATGCAAATTGATCATTTGCTTTAGTCTTAGATAAAGGCCTGGTAAATTTACATTCTGGATAATTAGAACAACCTATAAATGCACCTCCTCTGAAACTATTTTTTAAACTCAATTCACCAATGTTACACAATTTGCAACTTCTATTGATTTTTCCATTTTCATCAGACTCAAAGATTAATTGTCCAAGGCTTTCATTAAGTAAATCTAAAACTTCTCGCGTTCGTTTTTCCTTAACACTTGATATATTTGTATTGAAATCTTTCCAAAAATTATCAAGTACTTTTATCCACTCTTCTTTACCAGCAGTAATATCATCAAGTTGATCTTCTAGACCAGCAGTAAAACCATAATCTACATATTTAGAAAATAACTTTTCTAAGAATGCAGATAATAATTTTCCTCTATCAGTTGGAAAAAAACGTTTATTAATTACATCAGCATATCCTCTATTTGAAATTACAGAAATAATACTTGCGTATGTAGAAGGCCTTCCAATTCCTAATTCTTCAAGTTTTTTAACTAAACTTGCTTCGGAATATCGAGGTGGCGGTTGCGTAAAATGTTGTTCGTCAATAAAATCATTAGCTAAAACTTCTTCTTCCTTTACATCAGGAAGAATTTTTTCATCTTCATTTTCATCAATTCTTGAAAGTTTTAAAAAACCATCAAATTTTATTGTTGATCCTGAACATTTAAATTGATTTAAGCTATTATCAGAATTAATAGTAATGGTTTTTCTATCAAATTTTGCAGCTTCCATTTGTGATGATAGTGCTCTAGACCAAATTAAGTCATATAGTTTATTTTGATCTGTACTTAAGAATTTTTTTATTGATTCGGGAGTTCTAGTTATCTCAGTTGGCCTTATTGCTTCGTGAGCTTCTTGTGCATTCTTGGCTTTTTTGCCTGAATAATTATTAGGTTCTCTAGGTAAATAATTGTGACCATAAGAACTTTTTATAAAATCTCTAAAGTCAGTAACAGCATCATTTGATATGTTTGTACCATCGGTTCTCATGTATGTGATCAATCCTACAGTATCACCCTCAATATCTATTCCTTGGTACAACCTTTGAGCAATTTGCATCGTTCTAGAAGCTCCAAAACCTAATTTACTTGAAGCAGTTTGTTGAAGAGTAGATGTAGTAAATGGACCAAGAGGATTTCTTGTATATATTTTGGAACTAACTTCTGAAATTTTGTATTTTGATTTTTTAATTAATTCAATAGCATTATTTATATCCTCCTTATTTTTAAATGAAAATTTTTCTATTTTTAAATTATTTAGCAATACAAGATTTGAATTTAGCATATATCCATTTGACGTTTTAAAATTTACATTTAATGTCCAGAACTCTTCAGGCTTAAATTGCTCTATTTCATGCTCTCTTTCAGTAAGCAATCTTAATGCAACAGATTGTACTCTACCCGCAGATTTTGAACCTGGTAATTTTGTCCAAAGAATAGGTGAGATGTTAAAGCCAACTAAATAGTCTAAAGCTCTTCTTGCCATATAAGCATCAACTAAATTAGTTTCTATATTTCTTGGATTATCGATTCCATTTGTTACAGCTTTTTTAGTAATTTCATTAAAAACCACCCTTTCAATTTTTTTATCTTTTAAAAGTTTTTTTTCTTCCAAGTACTCTCTTACATGCCAAGCTATAGCCTCTCCTTCACGATCAGGGTCTGTTGCTAGTATAATTTTTTCTGATTTTTTTGCCGCATCAGTAATTTCTTTTAAATATTTTTTTGAAAAACTATCAACTTCCCATATCATTTTAAATTTATCTTCAGGATCTACAGAACCATTTTTAGAGGGAAGATCTCTTATATGTCCATAACTTGCCAAAACTGTATAATTATCACCTAAATATTTGTTAATTGTTTTAGCTTTAGCTGGACTTTCAACAATGACAAGATTCATAATTAGTGAAACTACACAAAAAATATATCAATAGTCAAACTAATAAATTTTACTCTTGGATTCTTCTTTATTTATAAGACGTTTAACATTTTCTCTATGAGTATATAAAATTAAAACAAACAGTATTATGAAAAAATATTGGTTTTCATAACTTGAATTTAAAAAAATAAAAATTGGAATTATCAAACTTGATAATATTGATCCAAGTGAAGAATATTTTGAAATAAAAAAAATTATCAACCATGAAACAACAAATATAATGCCCAAAAAATAATTTATAGAAAATAATATACCAACATATGTAGCCACACCTTTCCCACCTTTAAATTTTAACCAAATAGGAAATACATGCCCGATGAAAGCTGACAAAGATGAAATGTAAACTAATTCTGGAAAATTAAACTTAATATATAACACTGGAATCGCCGCTTTTATAACATCTAATATTAAAGTTAAATACCCAATAATTTTGTTTCCAGTTCTTAAAACATTAGTAGCCCCTATGTTTCCTGAACCAATTTTCCTTATGTCTTTTTTTAGGAAAACTTTTGTTAATATTAGTCCAAAAGGAATAGATCCCATCAGATAAGAAATTGAAATAATTAGAATTAATTCCATAATTAAATTTTAAATAACTCTTCACCTTTTACAAATGTATTTGTTATTTTACCTTGTAACTTTCTTCCTTCTATTGATGTATTTTTAGATTTTGATATTAAATTTTCTTTTTTAACTACCCAAGGCTTATTTATATCAAGTATGCAAAAATCAGCATCATTACCAATACTTAAATTTCCTTTATTTATTTTTAAAATTTTAGCTGGATTGCAAGTTAATGCTTTAATTATTTTATTTAGTTTTATAGACTCATTATGATAGAGCTCTAGAGCCAAAGGTAGTAGTGTTTCAATTCCTGATGCACCAGCTGCCGCTTGAGCGAACGTTAGTCTTTTTTGTTCCTCATCTTCTGGTTTATGATCAGATACTATTACATCAATTAAATCATTATTTATTCCTTTAATTAAGGCCAATCTATCATCTTCAGTTCTCAAAGGGGGTGATAATTTTAAAAATGTTCTAAAGTCACCAATATCATTTTCATTTAATGACAAATTATTAATTGAAACACCACATGTAAATTCTACATTTTCTTTTCTTCTTTTAATTACTTCAAGAGATTTTTGTGATGAAATTTGTGATATATGATATCTGCAATTAAAATCTTCCAACAAGGTTAAATCTCTCTCAATAATAATTTTTTCTGCTAAATCCGAAATACCTTGAAGACCTAACTTTGTTGAAATAATACCATCGTTTACCATTCCATCTTTTGATAGTTCTTTATCTTCAACGTGCTGCATAATTAAACAATTCAAATCATATGCTGATCTCATTATTCTGGACATCAATCTTGTATTTTGAATTGTTTTATATCCGTCAGTAAATCCCACAATTCCTTTGGCCTGCAGAAGTCCAAACTCAGTCATATTTGTACCTTCAAGGTTTTTTGTCAAAGATGCGGTTGGAAATATATTAATTTTTGCCTTATCTCTTCCTCTTCTTTTTAAAAAATCAACTATTGATACATTGTCAATAACTGGATTTGTATTTGGCATTGTAACTACAGATGTAACGCCTCCAGATAGAGAAGCTTCACTTAATGTTCTAAAATTTTCTTTATATTCAAATCCTGGTTCACCAACAAAGACTCTCATATCAACAATTCCTGGAATTATATATTTTCCTTTTAAATCAATATATTTTTCTCTAGAGGGTATATTGTTTGTGTTAACTTTTTTACCTGCAGCTTCAATTAATCCATTTTCATCAATTATTAAGCCACCAACTTCATCTATAGAGTTTTGAGGGTCTATTATATTTGCGTTTAAAAAGTATTTTTTTTTTATCATTCACAAAATATTTTAAGGCATGCCATTCTTACAGCTACGCCAAGTTCAACTTGTTCCTTTATTACACTTTTGTTTATATCGTCGGCTAAATTTGTATCAATCTCTATACCTCTGTTCATTGGACCAGGATGCATTATTAATGCATCATCCTTAGCATAGTTTAATTTATCTGGTGTTAATCCATAGTATTCGTAATATTCTCTATTTGATGAAAGAAATGAACTAGTCATTCTTTCATTTTGAAGCCTAAGCATCATAACTATATCACAATCTTTCAATCCTTTTTTCATATCAGAAAAACTATTAACTCCAAGTTTATCAATATCTTTTGGCATTAAATTTGAAGGTGCAATAATATTAACTTCTGCGCCCAACATGTTAAGTAAATAAATATTCGATCTTGCCACTCTTGAATGAACAATATCTCCACATATAGCAATTTTTAATCCTTCAATTTTTTTTTTTCTATCTATAATAGTTAAAGCGTCTAACAATGCTTGAGTTGGATGTTCTCTTCTTCCGTCTCCAGCGTTAAGAACAGCACAATTAACTTTCTGAGATAATAGATTTGATGCTCCAGAGTCCTGGTGTCTGACTACTATAATATCTGGGTGCATTGCATTAAGCGTCATTGCCGTATCTATTAGTGTTTCTCCTTTTTTAATAGCAGAATTATTTAAATTCATTGACATAACGTCAGCACCTAATCTTTTTCCTGCCAATTCAAATGAACTTTGTGTACGTGTTGATGGCTCAAAAAATAAATTTATTTGTGTTTTTCCTCTTAAAACATCTAATTTCTTATTTTTACTTTTATTGAGATCAATAAATTGTTTTGCTTCTGTCAAAATAATATTAACATCAGTTATTGATAAATCTTGGATTCCTAGGAGATGTTTTTGGGAGATTTTAATAGCTTTTTTTACATTTGCCATTAAAACCAACTCTATAACTATAGAGCGCCAATAATGCAAGCTTAATTATTTAAAAAATCCAAAACTCCTTGAAGTATAAAGGCAGCAGCATTTTCATCTATATTTTTTACTCTTTTTGTAACATTTACATCTAGCTGACTAGATAAATTGAACGCTCCGACTGTCGAAAGTCTCTCGTCCCACAAAAATACGGGTATTTTAATTTTTTCAGATATTAATTTTACTTTATCCTTTACTGATTGAGATGAATTACCCTCTGTACCATCCATATTTTTAGGATTTCCAAATACGACAACATGAATGTTATTTTCATTAATTATTTTTTCTAACTCATCGATCAATATTTGAATATTTTTATAATTTATCGTTTTTAATGGAGTAGCGATTTTTCTATTTTCATCAGAAATTGACAAACCAACTCTTTTGGAACCCATATCAACTCCAATTAGTCTAGATTTGTTATTTATATGGTTCTTTATATCGTTAATGTCCATCATATTGTAATTTTCATATTAAATGATAATTTGCCCTTAATTTAAATATCACATGAGCATAGATCTTAAAACAGTTAAACATATATCTAAATTATCAAGAATTTCCTTAGATGAACAAAAAGCTAAGAAATTAGAGACTGATTTAAATTTAATATTTAAATGGATTGAACAACTTAATGAGTTAAAAACTGAAAACATTGAACCACTAAGCTCTATAGCTGAAACAAAATTAAGACTTAGAAAAGACGAAATTAAATCTAAAAATATCAGAGAAGAAATTCTTAAAAATTCTCCAGATGATAACAAAGATTTTTTTGTTGTTCCGAAAGTAGTTGAATAATGTCAAATATAACTGACCTTAGTTTATCTGAATTAGTTTCTAATATAAAAAATAAAAAGCTTTCATCTCAAGATGTAACATCCGAATACATTGAGAGATCAAAAAAATCTAAAAATTTAAACACATATATTGAAGAAACTTTTGATGCTGCATTAAAAAAAGCTAAAGAATTTGATTCAAAGCCTGATCTCAATAAAAAGTTACCTGGCATACCAATGGCAGTTAAAGATTTATTTTGTACAAAAAATGTTAAAACTACAGCAAGTAGTAAAATTTTAAATAATTTTATTCCAACTTATGAGTCTACTGTCACTCAAAATTTATGGAATGATGGTGCAATACTTTTAGGAAAATTAAACTGCGATGAATTTGCAATGGGTTCATCTAATGAAACAAGTTATTTTGGTAATGTCATTAGCCCTATTGATAAAGATTTGGTGCCAGGTGGATCATCTGGTGGATCTGCATCAGCTTTAGCTGCAAAATTAACACCAGCAACTATAGGAACTGATACAGGTGGATCTATAAGGCAACCAGCTTCATTTACAGGAACGGTTGGTTTAAAACCTACTTATGGCAGTTGCTCAAGATATGGAATAGTTGCATTTGCCTCATCTCTAGATCAAGCAGGCCCTATGACAAGAAATGTTAATGATGCTGCGCTCTTGCTAGAGGTAATGAGTTCTTTTGATAATAAAGATTCAACTTCTGTAGATTTTAAGAGACCAATGTATTCCAAAGATTTATCAAAAGATATTAAAGGTAAAAAAATTGGAATTCCAAAAGAATATAGAGTCGATGGAATGTCTGAAGAAATTGAAAAATTATGGGATGATGGAAAAAACTATTTAAAAGACTGTGGTGCTGAAATCATAGATGTATCACTTCCACATACAAAATTTGCATTACCAACCTATTATATAGTTGCACCAGCTGAGGCCTCATCTAATCTTGCAAGATACGATGGTGTAAAATATGGTTTTAGAACCGAAGGTAATAATTTAATCGATATGTACGAAAAAACTAGATCTGTGGGATTTGGTGATGAAGTAAAGAGAAGAATTATGATTGGCACATATGTTTTATCTTCTGGTTATTATGATGCTTATTATTTGAAAGCGCAAAAAGTTAGAAGATTAATTAAAAATGATTTTAATAATATATTCCAAAAAGTTGATGCAATACTAACGCCTTCAACACCTTCTTCGGCATTTAAAATTGGAGATAAATCAAATGACCCAGTTTCAATGTATCTAAACGATATATTTACAGTACCCGTGAATCTTGCAGGTTTACCTGGAATTTCAATTCCTGCAGGACTAGATAAAAAAGGATATCCATTAGGTCTTCAAATTATTGGAAAATCATTTGATGAACAAAATATTTTAAATATAGCCTACTCAATGGAGGATAAAATTAATTTTAAATTTAATTTAAAAGAATGGTGGATGAATGAATAAAGACTACTTGATTGAGAGAAATGGAAAAAAATATGAAGTAGTAATAGGCCTTGAGGTACATGCACAAGTACTATCAGAATCCAAATTATTTTCTACATCATCTACCAAATTTGGAAGCGAGCCCAATACCCAAGTAAGTTTAGTTGATGCAGCATTTCCTGGGATGCTTCCAGTAATTAATGAATTCTGTATTAAGCAAGCTATAAAAACTGGAATTGGATTAAACGCTAAAATCAATAATAAATCCATTTTTGATAGAAAAAATTATTTTTATGCAGATTTACCTCAGGGATATCAAATATCACAATATAAAGATCCGATTGTAGGCGAAGGTAACGTTGTCCTTGATTTGGCATCTGGATCAAAAACTATAGGAATAGAAAGATTACATTTAGAGCAAGATGCTGGAAAAAGCATTCATGATATCGATCCAAAAAATACATTGGTTGATTTAAATAGATCAGGAGTTGCTTTGATGGAAATTGTAAGTAAACCAGACTTAAGATCACCTGAAGAAGTTAACGTTTATATAAAAAAATTAAGATCAATAATGAGATATTTAGGAACTTGTGATGGAAATATGCAAGAGGGTTCACTTAGAGCTGATGTCAACGTTTCTGTTAGAAAACAAGGTGAAGATAAATACGGAACTAGATGTGAAATTAAAAATGTAAATTCAATAAAGTTTATGCAAATGGCCATAGAGCATGAAGCTAATAGACAAGTAGATATACTAGAAGAAGGAGGAAAAATTGATCAGGAAACTAGACTTTTTGATACAAAAAAAAATGAAACAAGGTCTATGAGATCTAAAGAAGATGCGCACGATTACAGATATTTTCCAGATCCTGATCTACTACCACTGGAATTTAACGACGAATATGTTGAAAATATTAAAAAAGAAATTCCAGAACTTCCAGACCAAAAAAAATCACGTTTTATTGAAAAATTTAATTTAAGCTCCTATGAGGCAAATATTTTAGTATCAGATCTAGATATATCAAAATATTTTGAGGCAGTAATTGAAAATTCTGATGTGAAACTTTCATCTAATTGGATTACAGGTGAATTATTTGCTTTATTAAATGAAAAAAACTTGGAAATTACAGAAAGTCCAATAAGCGCCAAAAATCTATCTAAATTAATTAATTTAATAAAAGAGGGCACAATTTCAGGTAAAATTGCCAAAACGGTTTTTGAAATGATGGCTGAGGGAGATAAAAATCCTATAGAAATAGTCAAAGAAAAAGGTCTCAAACAACAGAGTGACCCTAAGGAGTTAGAAAAACTTATAGAAAAAGTAATAAACGATAATCAGGATAAAGTGAAAGAGTATAAATCTGGTAAAGAAAAGCTATTTGGTTTTTTTGTAGGACAAGCAATGAAAGTTTCTGGAGGCAAAGCTAATCCTCAATTAGTTAATGAGATATTAAAAAAGAAACTAAAGTAGAATGGGTTCAAATCTTACTGTTAATAAAGAAATTGAAGAATATATAAATAACAATTCTACAAAACTTCATTCAGTTCAAAAAGAAATAATTTCACATAATGAAGGACTAGGAGATATTAAAAGAATGCAAATCTCAATATCACAATGTCATTTTCTACATTTATTAATTAAATCTTCTAAAATTAAAAAAATTTTAGAAATAGGTACTTTTACTGGATTAAGTACATTGTCTATGTCCCTAGCTTTACCAGATGATGGTTCTGTAATAGCATTAGATAAAAATAAAGAAACTAGCAATACAGCGGTAAATTTTTTTAAAAAAGCTGCCCAAGAGAATAAAATAAAGTTAATTATTGCTCCAGCAATCGAAAGTTTAAATAATTTGCATGATCAAAAGCAAAAATTTGATTTGGTATTCATTGATGCTGACAAAGAAAATTATAAAAACTATTTTAATCATTCAGTCGATTTAATTGATAAAGATGGTTTAATTGTAATAGATAATGTTTTGTGGCATGGCGAGGTTGTTGATAATAATAAACAGGATAGATTAACCGTATGTATAAGAGAATTTAATTCCTATGTTAATCAAGATAAAAGAGTTGAAAACTTAATTATTCCTTTAGGTGATGGCTTAACTGTTTGTAGAAAAATATAATGTACTATATTTCTGGTTTCTATAAGTTTAAAAAAATTCATGGAGTAAAAAAAAATAAAAAATTACTAAGTGATATTTTCAACAAAAATAATATAAGAGGAACAATAATTATTTCTAATGAAGGAATTAATGGAACAATATCATCTAACAAGAAAAATTTAGAGCTAGTTTTAAATAAAATTAAAAAAACTTTTAACTTTATAAATTTTGATAGTCAAAATTTATCTAAAAGTAAATTTCAAATATTCCATAGAAGTAAGGTTAAAATAAAAAAAGAGGTGGTTCCTATGGGAATAAAAATATCAAAAAGAAAAACAAAAAACCATCTAGAACCAAGTAAGTGGAATAAACTTATTAGCAATAAAAAAACAATACTAATAGATGCTAGAAAACCATTTGAATATAAAGTTGGTACATTTAAAGGTTCAATAAATCCAGAGATAGATAAATTTAGAGAATTTCCTGATTATCTTAAAAAGTTAGACAAGAAACAAACTATAGCAATGTTTTGCACCGGTGGAATAAGATGCGAAAAAGCTAGCGTATATCTAAAAAATAAAGGTTTTAATAATGTATTTCAATTAAAGGGTGGAATAATTAATTACCTAAAAAAAATAAAAAAAAACAAAAGTTTGTGGAAAGGTGAATGTTATGTTTTTGACAATAGAATTTCCATAAAACATGGATTGGCAGTTGGTACTCATTCTATGTGCAGCGGATGTAGAAAGCCGATATCTATTAAAGATAAAAAATCACTTAAGTATGAGGAGGGTGTTTCATGTCCAAATTGTCACGATACACTAACAAACTCACAAAAAGAAAGATTTAGAATGAGACAAAAGCAAATAAATGTTGCAAAAAAACTTGGAAGAAAACATATATTCCAAAAAGAATTTTAAATATGGATTTGTTAAAGGACAATATACCTAAGCTTGTTAGAAGACTTGCTGTTCCTGCTATGGTAGGCACTTTATTTCAAACTCTTTATAATGTAGTTGATACTTTTTTTGCAGGGAAAATATCTCCAGAAGCATTATCAGCATTAAGTAAATCGTTTCCAATATATTTTATTATTATTGCTACATCTATCGGCGTAACAGTTGCTGGAACATCTTTAATAGGAAACAGTATTGGTGAAAATGATAATAAAAAAACTTTAAATTATTTTTCACATATTATTTATTATGGAATTTTGATTTCTATTTTTATAACCTTTCTAGGATTATATTTTTCTGAACCTGTATTTTTTTTAATGGGTTCGACAGAAGAGGTTGCATCTTTAGGCATCGAATATACTAATATTATTTATTCGGGTTCTTTTTTATTCATTTTAGTCGTTTCATTAAATTCATTACTTCATGCAGAAGGTGATACTAAAACTTATAGGAATGTTTTAGTTTTATCATTTCTTTTAAACATAATATTAAATCCTATTTTAATATTTGGTTTTTTATTTATACCAGCTTTTGGAGTTAAGGGCATAGGTATAGCTACAATTGTTTCTCAATTAGTTTCTTTTTTGGTTATTTTATTTAAGGTTCTTAAAAATGAAAGGGTAAGAAAAATAACAAGCGAATATTTGATTCCAAAATTTTTATTTTTTAAAAATATCTTTTTTCAATCAATGCCAATTTCAGTATCTATATGTGGATACGCTTTAGCGGCTGCAATAATTTTTACTTACGTAGGTCAATCTGGCGAATATGCTGTTGCAGGTTACGGCGTAGGTACACGTATAGAACAAGTAGTTCTACTTCCAATACTTGGAATTAATACAGCTATAATATCTATAATAGCCCAAAATTACGGAGCTAATAATCTTGTCAGAATCAAAGAAACTTATTTTACCGCTATTAAATATGCTTTTATTATAATGATAACAGCTGGAACCTTGGTTTTTTTGTCAGCAAGTGTAATTACAAGTTTTTTTTCAAGCGACCCTGAAGTAATTGAATATGGAAAAAGATATTTAAAAATTTCAGCTTTTGTATTACCTGCTTATCCTGTTTTTTTTCTATCAAACGGTTTTTTCATGGCTTTAAAAAAGTCAGAAAATGCAATGATTTCTAACTTTTTTAGAAATGTTCTTAACCCAATTGCAGTATTTTATATTGCCAAATATATAAACGCGAGTTTTGAAACTTTCTTCTGGTTATGGGTAGGAATTAATTGGTTTTTCTCAATTTCTTATTTTTTTATAATAATTTATTATTTTAAGATTAAATTAAATAAATCTAGCACTATCGTTCATCCATGACCACAAATGTGATGAAAATGATCTTCTAACAAATAAATTTAAATCATTAATATTTTTATTGTGAATTATAACATCAATATGATTAAGCAAAGTTTGAGTTACTGCGCCTTTTGAGTTTTTAAAATTATTAAAATTAAATGGACAACCAGCTGATAATAATTCAAAAATTTTTGTACCTTTTAAATTAATCATTATCCAATGATCAGATACATTTGTAACAGAACCTAGTTTTACTTTAGAAATTTCATTAAAAAGTTTATCTTCTAATGAGTTAGCATCTATTATATTAAGCTTATCATTTGAGTACAAAAGCCATTCATCTGGACTCAACCAAAGAAGATTTAATTTTTCGTTACTCGATGATGTATTGGGGTCAATAGGAGTAATTATAGACAATTCTTTTCCAATTTTAGTTATAAAATCTCTATTTTTACCTCTCAAATTTATTTTTAAGATAGGCTCGATTTTTGAAATTTTTATTTCAGAATATTCTTTATTATCGATAATTGGAGTATTAAAATTAAGCATTCAACCTCTTATTTTCTTTATCTAAAAAAACTGTATCTGTTATAGTTACATTAATTGTTTTGTTTTCCATCGGAACAAACAATTTTTGACCTTTCATCTTTTTACCATTTTTTACTATAGCAAGTGCAATTGATTTATTTAAATTTGGACTAAAATAACTAGAAGTAACGTGACCAAGCATTTCAATTGGTTGCTTGTTTTTTTCAGCAACAATTTGTGCACCTTCCTCTAAAACTTCCTTTGGATCATCAGTTAGTAATCCTACTAGTTGTTTTCTATCTTCTCTAATTGTATCACTTCTGTATAAAGATCTTTTACCAATAAAATCATATTTCTTTTTACTAATTATCCAATCCATCTGTAAGTCTACAGGAGTCATTGTTCCATCAGTATCTTGACCTGCTATTATGAAACCTTTTTCTGCTCTGAGTAAGTGCATTGTTTCTGTTCCGTAAGGCGTAATATTAAACTCTTTACCAGCCTCATAGCATTTTTCCCAAACAGACTTTGCATATGATGATTGGATATTAATTTCATAACTATGTTCACCAGTAAAACTAATACGCATTACTCTACATTTTATATTATCGAT
Organism: uncultured Pelagibacteraceae bacterium; assembly: GCA_902551895.1. GTDB lineage: Bacteria > Pseudomonadota > Alphaproteobacteria > Pelagibacterales > Pelagibacteraceae > Pelagibacter. Next base: position 44,269 of record CACDEU010000007.1, read on the forward strand.
CAATGCTTTTTTGAATGACATATGAGGAAATTCTTTATCAGACAAATCTAGGTCAGGAATTACTTTTGAAAGGATTTTTTTTGAATTAGGTCCGCAGACGCTTACTGTACCATAGTGATCAGTAACTGAAGTTAAATATACATCTAATTCAGGCCACTCTGTTTGCAAGTAATCTTCTAATTTTGAAAGAACATTAGCAGCGCCACCAGTTGTTGTAGTCATTAAATAATGGTTTTCTGACAATCTAGTTGTAACTCCATCATCGTAAACCATTCCGTCTTCATTGAGCATAAGGCCGTATCTGCATTTTCCTATTTCTAATTTTGACCATGCATTTGTATAAACTCTATTCAAAAATTCAGATGCATCACTTCCTTGAATATCTATTTTTCCAAGAGTAGATGCATCTAAAATACCAGCGCTGTCTCTCGCAGCTTTACTTTCTCTTTGTACAGCTTCATACATATTTTCATTGTCTATCGGATAGTACCAAGCTCTCTTCCACTGACCGACATTTTCAAATTCAGCTTTATTTT